>JBEKTS010000114.1:0-8004 GCA_049515775.1 Nitrososphaerales archaeon
ACGTAGGTTGAGTCGTGGGGATTGATCACTATTATCCGATAGTCCGGGTCCAGGAGAGCCATAGGCCCGTGCTTCAGCTCTCCCGCCGGGAGCGCCTCGGCGTGGACGTAGGCCAACTCCTTCAGCTTGAGAGCGGCTTCTGCGGCCACGACGAAGTGGATGCCCCTGCCCAGAACGTACATGTCCGACACGGCCGCTATCGTCTTGGCGATCCCCTCGACCCTCTGGTGGTCCGCAAGGACCTTAGAGACCTGTCTCGATGCCTCGTTGAGGTCCAGCCCGATGCAGCCGTCGCAGAGCCCGTCCGCCATCCTCTGGATCAGCGCGATCTGTGAGGTGAAGCTCTTCGTCGCGGCCACGCCGATCTCCGGGCCGCAGTTCAACCCCAGGGAGACCGTCGACACTCTCACCAGCGAGGACGTCATCACGTTGACGATGGAGATGATCTTCGCGCCCCGTTCCTTGGCCCAGGCCACCGCCTCCAGCACGTCCGCGCTCTCGCCGCTCTGTGAGAAGGCGATCAGGACCGAGCCCCGGCCGAAGCGGTTGGGCGAGAACCGAGCCTCGCTCGCCAGGATCGGCTCGATGTTCAGCCCTGCGTGCTTCGCGAAGAGATGCTTCGCCACCAGGGCCGCGTGATAGCTGGTTCCGTTGCCGGTCACGTAGACGCGCTTCGCCTTCGAGACCAGCTCCAGGGCCTCCTCCATCTCCCGCTCAGACCCCGCGCCGGCGCGCTTCACGGTCGCAGGCTGCTCGAAGATCTCCTTCAGCGTGTGGTGGGCGTACTCCCCCTTTCCCGTGTCGTCCAGCTTGACCGAGACCTTGACTATCTTATGGGTCGCGGCCTCCATGTCGAAGTCGCCGATGAAGAATCCACCGGGACCTATCATGACGAATTCGCGATCCTCGAGGAAGATCGCCCTGTCCGTGTGTTCGATGAATCCCATGACGTCGCTCGCTACGAAATACCCGTCCTCGCTTATGCCGACCACGAGCGGCTGGTGAGACCGGACGGCGACGAGCGTCCCATCCTCGAAGACGGCCACGAATGTGTAGGTCCCCTTCAGCTCGGCGACGGTCTGCGCGATGGCCCGCCTGACGTCGCCGCTCCGGTCGTAGTTCCGTTCGAGGAGGTCGGCGATGGCTTCGCTGTCCGTTTCGCTCCTGAAGACGCATCCGCTATTCGTCAGGGATTCGCGCAGCTCGGAGTAGTTGTCGATCACACCGTTGTGCACGATGACGAGCCTGCCCGAACTCGAGAGGTGGGGGTGGGCGTTTGCGTCCGTCACCCCGCCGTGGGTGGCCCACCGCGTGTGTCCGACACCGACGTTGCCGGGCAGGGCGTCGAGGTGGAGGGACCCGTTCACCTCGTCCACTCTGCCCTTGCCCTTCCTCACCAGGATCTGATCGCCGGAGAGGGTCGCGACGCCTGCGCTGTCGTATCCTCTGTATTCCATCCGCCGTAGGCCGTCCACTAGCAACCCGGCCGCTTGTTCACGGCCGAAGTAACCGATTATCGAGCACACGCTCTATCACGGCTCTCCGGGTAATCTCGGCGATGGATGCCAGAGCCATTGGAACCCCTCTAGTGGATTGCACCAGCCGCCTCCACCAGCGGATAGCTCCGTTCGCCTTAATGGGCTCCTCGCGCAATTACGTCATGAATGGAACCAGTCACCTGGATAGACAGAATCACGGTGGGGACGAACCCCTGGTTCATGGCCAACAGGAAGCAGGACGAAGACGACCCCCTCCAAGCGGTCCTTCTGTACCTGAAGGACGCGACCGAATGCTTGGGGCAGGGCCTGGTCGTCAAGGGGGCGCTGAGCGCCTCGTGCGCCGCCGAGTGCCTGGCGACTATGGGCCAGCTCCAGTACGCGCGCCGCTTGTATTCCGAGTCCGCTCGCATCTACCTGGTCAACTCCGAATCCGCGCTGGCCACGTCCGTGCGGGAGTCGCTCTGGTCGCTGCAGGAAGCCTACGAGTACTTCCTCCTGGCCGAGGACTGGCAGGAGGCTCGGCAGGCACACGACCGGCTCGTCCATCTCTCGAAGCGCGTTGATCCGAATTTCGGCGACCGCGGGACGGTCGAGTCGCCGCGGTCGGAGGCCGCGCCCCTGCCCGGAGCGGCCAGGAAGCAGGCGCTCCCGCTGGACAGCTCCACCGGAGTGGCAGAGTCCATCGAGCAGTTCTTGCTGCTGAGGAAATCCAGCGCTGGGCCCATCGGCAAACCCGTCCCTCGCCCGGCGGCGGCCAGGACGGACAAGAGGAGGCGTCAGATACCCGATGAGAAGAGCATTATTAGTCAACTGGGATAACTACCCGAACGTCGCCTCCGGGGGGGTCTACACCTGGGCCAAGAGCCTGGTCGAAGGAATGTCCGGCTGGGAGTTCATCGTCTTCAATCAACTCTCGAACCCCAACGCCAACGCCCGATACGCAGTCCACCCCAACGTGAAGCAGGTCATCGAGATGCCTATCTTTGGGACGAACAGGTACGAGGAGTACTACAGGGACGGCAGGCCGTTCATCCCGAAGATGCTCGACACGACCGACTGGGTCGTGGAGCACCGGTTCCTTCCGGCGTACGAGAGCCTCCTGCAGAACGTCCTCGCCGACGATTGCGAGCCCGAGGAGCTCGCGCATTCGATCTGCGAGCTCCACAAGCTCCTGATCAGGTACGACTCGAAGAAGTGCTTCGAGCACCGCCTGACGTGGGAGACGTTCCTGAGCCGGGTCCAGACAGACCCCCTCTACAGGGAGATGCGGATCAGGGAGGCGCTCGGAAACTTCCAAGCTCTGCAGAGGACCCTGCAGGTGCTCTCCATCGAGATCCCGAAGGTCGACCTGGTCCACTGCTCTCTCGCATGGCTGCCGGCGCTGGTGGCGATCCCTGCGAAGGTCGAGTCGGACACCCCCATCCTGGTGACGGAGCACGGGGTCGCTTTCAGGGAACTCGTCCTCTACTTCAACGCGTACCTCTACAACGAGCCCTCCAGGATATTCTGGACGGTCTTCACGCGGAACGTCGTCCGCACGGTCTACTCCTTCGCAGACAGGATAGCGCCGGTCTGCCACGCGAACGAGGATTGGGAGGTGAGCCTCGGGGTCGAGAGATCGAAGATCAGGGTGATCTACAACGGGGTCGACAGCAAGAGGTTCCGGCCGATGGAGGTCAACAGGGAAGGGAAGGTGCCGACGGTGGTCTCCGTCGCCAGGGTGAGCGTCTTCAAGGACGTCGTCAACCTGATCCAGGCCACCAACTATGCGAGGGAGCGCGTGGGAGACATCCGCTGCCTGCTCTACGGGAACTCGACGGAGCCCGAGTACGCCGCAAAGTGCGTCGACCTCGTCGAAGAACTCGGGCTGGGACCCAACTTCAAGTTCATGGGGGCGACGAAGACGCCCGAGAAGGCGTACAACCTCGCAGACGTCGTGGCATTCAGCAGCCTCACCGAGGGCTTCCCGTTCGGGGTGATCGAGGCGATGGCGTGCGGCAAGGCGGTCGTGGCTACGGACGTCGGCGGCGTGCGGGAAGCCCTGGAGGGCTGCGGCCTGCTCGTCCGGAGCAGGAGCCCCCACGGTCTGGCCGACGGGATGGTCGCCCTGCTGAAGGACGACCGACTGCGGAAGGGCTTCGAGGCGGCCGCGCTCAAGCGCACCAGAGCGGAGTTCAGCCTCGAGAAGGAGATCGGGGAGTACTCGGACCTGTACGACCAGCTGACGAGCCCCGAGGAGCGATCGGGCCGGTCGTCGCGGCAGGGAGAGATGGCGATTCAGCGATGACCAGCGCGAGGGGGGCCATAGTAACCGGAGGCGCCGGCTTCATAGGCAGCCACATAGTGGACGAGCTGCTCCGGAGAGGCGTCGAGACGACCGTGATCGACAAGTTCACCACGGGGTCGATGGAGAACCTGAGACGCCACGAAGGCAACGCGCTGCTGCACGTGGTGGCCGGCGACGTGATGCAGATCAAGCAGCTCCTGGGGAACACCGACGGCATCGGCACGGTCTTCCACGAAGCCGCCATCGCCAACGTCTTGATGTCCGTCCGCGACCCCATGCTCGTCCACGACGTCAACGTCACCGCGACGCTCGAGGTCATGAACTTCTGCGTCGACAGGCGCATAGGGAAGTTCATCTTCGCTTCCTCGGCTGCGGCCTACGGCGTCGTCGATATCCCGCCGGCCTCCGAGGACATGGTCTGCCATCCCCAGTCGCCCTACGGCGCGTCGAAGCTGGCGGTCGAGGGCTACCTCAGCGCCTACCGCAGGACGTACGGCCTCGAGACCACCGCGCTAAGGTATTTCAACGCCTACGGTCCTCGACAGCGGTCCGACGACTACAGCGGGGTGATCACGGTCTTCACGAACAACCTCCTGCTGGGAAAGACGCCCGCGGTGTACGGTGACGGGCTGCAGACGCGCGACTTCGTCAACGTCAAGGACATCGTGCAGGCGAACATGCTCGCGATGGAATCCGATGCCGCGGCGGGAGGGGTGTTCAACGTGGCCTCCGGAGTCTCGACCAGCGTCCTACAGCTCCTCGAGACCCTGAAGGCGGCCACGGGGGCTTCGGACGCCGAGCCAAGGTTTGCGCCCCCGCGACCGGGCGACGTCAGAGAGGGATCCGCCTCCATCGCGAGGATAAGGGAGGTGCTCGGCTACAGGCCGTCGGTGGACCCGACGGTGGGGCTCTCCGAGGTCGTGGACTACATCAGGAACGCCAACGCCGTCGCCGCCTCCGCTCCCTCGCCCGCAGTGTGACGCTGGCGATGACCTTGCGCTCCGTGAGGGCCGGGCAGCTTTCGCGAGACGAGCGGATCTTCGTGCAGAAGACGGCGCGGTCCATCGTCGAGATCCAGCCCGACCTGCACTGCACGGCCGACATCGAGGTCTTCCTGGAGGTCCTCGGGTACACCAAGAAGATGGCGAACGAGAACGGGTTTCAGGACCTGCACGACCTCGCGGGCTACCTCTACGAGTTCATAGACTACTACGCGGACGCCGGGAAGAGCAGGCTCTCCTTCGAGAGCGTCCTCCTGTCCCCGCCCACGAGCGTCGCGCGCAGGGTGGCTGAAGGCCTCAGCCTGGCGGTCCCGTGGATCGGCTCGCTCTCGGTCCTGTTCGTCTTCGGCGTCTCGATGTGGCTGGCGTGGGGGCTGCCGATCTCGGTGATCACCCTCCTCATAGTCGGAGTGTTCACGGGACTGATAGTCAGCGAGGGTCCGCTCCAGGTCTTCAACAGGCTCTTCTCGTTCTACTACAATCAAGCGAACGTTCCGGAGGTCAGGAGGACGTTGAAGCGAAGCTACCTCGTGCTCGCCGCCGTCCTGGCAGCGACCGACGGTCTCCTCTACCTCTTCGGGACGCTCGCCGGGATCCCCGCCGGGCTCATCGCCTTCGCCGCGGTCGGCGCCACCACGATATCGTTTCACAGGGTCAGCTACGTGATAATCTACGCCCTGAAGGAGATCAGGCTGCTGCTCGTCTCCTATCTTCTGGCGTTCGTCACCCTCCTGACGGTCTACTTCCTGCTACCCGGACTGATACCCGCGGCGCCCACCCGATACATCGACGCCCTGGTCTCCGCGGTAGCCGTCATTTCGATAGCCCCCGTCTACGAGACCTACAAGGTCTTCAGCCGGAGCGCCATAACCCCGCTGGGAAGCGCCAGGGTGAGCTCGGCGAGCCCGCTCATAGTAAACCAGAGGACCATCGGGTCGCGCTTCGGCATACAGCTGTGGGAGACGGCGCCGTTCTACGTCTTCGGGACGTTCTCCCTCGTCATGCTCTTCGGGGACAGGCTGCTCTCGTGGCTGTTCAACCCCGTCCACGTCGCGAACGGCATAGCCCTCCCGCTCGTGTTCAACTCGGTCTATGAGATCGGGGCCGACGTGGCGCTGATGGTCCTGTTCCCGGTGACGATAGTCCAGTACGTGCTCATGACGCCGATCTTCGAGCAGGTGTCCAACCTCGCGGTGACCAAGAAGGTCACCGAGGTGCGGAGCGTCGACGGATTCCTACGAGGGAGCTACGGACGCCTGCTGACGGTCTCGCTCTGCTGCGCAGCGCCGATCGCAGCCCTCCTCATCGTGCTCGCGCCCGAGATCGTCTCGCGGATAGGCGGTTCGGATCTCACCGTGGAGATACTGCGGGTCGCCGCTGTCGCCAACCTGCTCATGGTCGTCTTCGCCACCAACGGAGTCTTCATGATATTCCTGAACAAGGTCAGGTCGCTCGCCATCATCTCGGTCACCGGAGCCTGGCTCGTCATCGTCGGGGGGTCTCTGCTGGCTCAGTCTGGGTTCCAGGAGATCATCTTCGCCTACCTTGTCGCCGCGGCCACCGTGGCCACCCTGTCGTCGCTCCACGTCAGAAAGGACCTGGAGCACGCCGCGAGCCTCTTCTTCTCCAAGTACGTGTGACCGCACGTGCGGCATCCGAGGCCTGGATCTGGGCCCGCCGCCCGACCGGCGGCCGCCCACCGAGCGGGCCGAGGGCTGGCGAACGTCACCCGGGCCGTCCGTCCCTCGATCTCAAGCCTCGGTGCCGGACCGGTCCTGCCCCGTCCCGCGTATGAGGTCGATGCTCCCCGGGCCCACGTTCGCGAGCATATCGATTATGGACAGGTTTGGGACGAAGGACTTTGAGAACCTCTGGGGATACGGTATCGGCGCGTAGCTCTGATAGAGCAGCTCGACGTTGCTCCTCTGGAACAGTCCCTCGTCCAGGTACGCCCTTCCTCCGCTACCCGACACGTAGGTGTCGGCGCCCAGTTTCTTGCAGACGTTCACGAGACGCTCGGTCGAGCTCCCCTCGACGCCAAGCTCCGATTCCCTGACGACGGGGATCTTGATCCCGAGCCACTCCATGGTCTTCTTGGTCGTCTCCAGGTCCAGCTCGAAGAGCATGGACCACTCCTTCGAGTAGAGAGCCTCGAGGTAGTCCCTGTAGAGATGGAAGGACCCGGCGTTGGAATAGGACAGCAGGATCTTCTTCCAGTGATCCTCCCGCCATGGCAGGTCGTTGTTGATCTCCACGGACGCGTTCGGGAAGAACTTGTGGGCCTTGTTTATCGGCACCGTCAGCTCGAGGGGGCCCTGCGGGTTCAGTATCTTGTTCCGATTCGTGAACCTCCTGTCGTACTGCACGTCGTCCATTATCACGAAGACGTCGGCCATAGTCAGTTTTTGGAAGAATCCAGGGTAGGGGAAGTACTGGGGTTGATGGATCGCCGCTCTCAAGGACGGCCCCCGAGCGCCGGGTTTGCGTATAATAATGCTCCACCCCCCGCACGTCGAGGCCCGTCGGGCGGACCGCTCAACGACGCCGGTCCCGTTGCATCCCGCTGCGAGCCCCCCTGCTCCAAAGCCCGGGCATCCGCCGCACGACCGAAGAGCGCCGTCGTACTCGGCCACCGCCCGGACCCGGGCCGTCCGTCTCGCCCGGCGACCGCGGGCCATGCGGGAGGGCGGAAGGAGCGTCGAGGAAGGAGATCGCCAGGCCCAGCCCGCAACTCTTATGGAACGAGGGCAGCGTCCGCCTGTTCAGAAGGACGGTTACAGTACCGAGATACGCAAGCGCCTTATCCGTAGACGCACACCGCTATTGAGTAAGCATGAGAAACCCGCCCGAGGAGAGAGCAGCCTCCTGCTCCCTTTGCAACATGAGCATCTCGCGGGAGAGGGTTGACGTGATGGGCTTCCACTTTCATCGTGCCTGCGCCGAGAACGTGGCCAAGACCCTGGGCCAGGTCAAGGAATACGGCGAATGGAGAGAGGCCCACCACGCGGTGGGGTCTCCCGTGCCGCTCGAGTAGCGGCCTCGGCGGAGGGCGGCCAGCACCGCGCCGGAGGCGCTGATAGGGCCTCGCTTCCCGGCCTCAGGTCGTCGGAACCGGGATGTCGAAGGGGATGAGGGTGGTGAGGTCGTCGTATATGTGCAAGAAGCGCATCCCCTTCTCCGTGAGCTCGTAGATGCGAGTCTCTTCGTCCCTCTTGAT
>JBEKTS010000115.1:0-7962 GCA_049515775.1 Nitrososphaerales archaeon
ACCTTCGCCGAGCAGGCGGGCGAGGGAGGGGGGAAGCTCCACCTGGGCGCGACCTCGATGGACATCGAGGACAACGCCGACGGGCTCACCTTCAGGAGGGCGCTCGACATCCTGCTGGGGAGGCTCCTCAGCTGCCTCGCGGCCTCGAGGTCCCTCATCCTGGAGCACGAGGCGAGGGTCTGCATGGCGTGGACCCACCTCCAGCCCGCCGAGCCCACGACGCTCGGGTACCGGCTCGCGAACTACGCCCAGGACCTCCTGATCGACATCGAGATGCTCGAGGTCGTCCGCGACCGGTTCGTCAGGGGGAAGGGGATGAAGGGGGCGGTCGGGACGTCGGCGAGCTTCACGAAGCTCCTCGGCTCGGCCGAGGGCCCCTCCATCCTCGAGGGGAAGGTCATGGGGTCGCTCGGCCTGGAGGCCTATCCCGTCTCGACCCAGACGTACCCGAGGAAGCTCGACTACCTCCTCCTGTCGTGCCTGGCCTCGATGGCGGCCTCGTGCCACAAGTTCGGTCTCGACCTCAGGGTGCTCCAGTCCCCGGCCTTCGGGGAGCTCTCCGAGCCGATGGAGGAGCACCAGGTGGGGTCGAGCGCCATGCCGTTCAAGCGGAACCCCGTGACCGCCGAACGGATGTGCTCCCTCGCCCGCCTCGTCTCGACCTACCCCCTGGTCGCCTTCTCGAACGCCGCGAACAACATCCTCGAGCGGACCCTCGACGACTCGGCGAGCCGCCGGGTGGCGATCCCCGAGGCATTCCTGGCGGTCGACGAGTGCCTCATGATCTACGAGCGGCTCCTGCTCGGCCTGAGGGTCTACCCGGCGATGATGGAGAAGAACCTGGAGAAGTTCGGGCCGTTCGCGGGCACCGAGGCGGTGATGATGAAGCTGGTCGAGAAGGGCGGCGACCGGCAGGAGATCCACGAGCTGATCAGGGTGGAGTCGTTCGCGGCCTGGGAGGAGGTCATGAAGGGCAGGCCCAACCCTCTGGCGGAGATGCTCTCGGCCAACGCGGAGATCTCGTCGAAGCTCAAGCCCGCGGAGATAGGGCGGCTCCTCGACCCGAGGCACCACACCGGCGACGCGAGGGAGAGGTGCGCGGCGTTCGTGAAGGAGGCGATCGACCCGGCCCTGCGCAAGCACGGGAAGAGGGTCGGCCCCAGGGGAAAGGTCGAGTACTAGCCGGCCCCTTCGGCTCAGCCCTGGACGACGACCCTGCCCCTGGCCCGGTCGTACCACGCCCGGCCCATCGCCTTTGTGTTGTACGCGAACCCGACCGTTCCCTTCAGGTCCACGGTCACGATGCCGGCGGTGCCGGTCCCGCTGCGCGCGCTGATCAGCGCGATCGCCCTCCCCGCCGCACTGCCGGCATCCGTCTCCTTGAGGTAGGCGCAGGCGGTCCAGCAGAGGACGGACCGGATCACGGCCTCCCCGTACCCCGTCGCGCAGGCCGCCCCGGCCTCTCCGTCGGCGTAGACCCCGGCGCCTATTATGGCCGAGTCGCCTATCCGGCCCGGCAGCTTCATCCACCTCCCCCCGGTGCTGACCGCGGCCGCGGGCACGCCGTCGGAATCCAGGGCGACGGCGCCGACGGTGCCCCCTCCCTGGAGCGACTCGAGCATCGAGTAGTCTCTCGGGTGCTCGCTCCGCATCTTGACCATCATCTCCTCGAAGAGGGCGCGGGAGCGCGCCGAGGGGCGGACCCTGGTGGTGCGGAGCCCCGCCGCCCTGGCGTAGCGCCCGCATTCGGGGCCCGCGATGAGGACGTGGTCCGTCCTCTCCATCACCGCCCTCGCGAGGGTGACCGGATGGTAGGTGCACTCGCACAGCCCGACCCCGGCGCCCTTCCCGCTCCCCTCCATCACGGCTGCGTCGAGCTGGACGGTCCCCTCCGCGGTCAGGCACGCCCCCCTCCCGGCGTTGAACAGGCCGCAGGCCTCCATCCTCCGCACGGCGGCCTCCGCGCCGTCCAGGGACGAGCCCTTCTTCATGGCGCGCATCCCTTCCTCGACCGCTGAGCGCAGCTCCGACCGCTGGGCGGGAAGGAGGGCGCCACCCCCTCCCGCCCCGCTGTGGACTATGAGTGCTCGAGGGCGCATGCTCTCAGGAGGGTCGCTCGGTCCGTCCGGCTATTTATCGCTGAGGCGCCGCCTCGACGGCGGCCGCTCCGGTGAGGCCTGGCTCGGACAGCGCGGGCGGTCACGGACGCTCGTCGGAGAGGGCGACGCGGACCCCGCTCCTTCCCGTGATCCGACCGATCTCCGTGGCTCGAAAGCCGCTCCTCCGGTACAGGCGGGCTATCCCCGCCGCCGCCTCTGGCGGGGCGCAGACGCAGAGGCCTATGCCCATGTTGAACGTCCTGGTCATGTCTCCGTCGGAGAGGCCCCCCTCACGCTGGATCATGCCGAAGACGGGCGGCGCCGGGGGGAGCCTCAGCTCGAACCCGAGGCTCCGTCCGCCGACCAGGCGCCCGAGCTTGCTGAACGAGCCGCCTGTGACGTGGCCCACGCCGTGGACCTCGAACCGTGAGAGGGCGCGCAGAGTCGGTCTGACGTAGATCCTGGTCGGCGTGAGCAGCTCCTCGCCGAGCGTCTTGCCGAGCGCCGGGACGTAGTCGTTCAGCGAGTGGCCGGCCTGGAGGACGCTCCTGGCCAGCGTATAGCCGTTGGAGTGCAGCCCCGAGCTCGCCACCCCCACGACCGCGTCCCCCTCGGCGATCGCGGACCCGTCTACGACCTTTTCCCGGTCGACCACGCCCACGCCCATCGAGACGAGGTCGAACCCATCCACCATCCCGCCCATTATGGCCGTCTCGCCCCCCACGATCGCCACCGAGGCCTCCTCGGCCCCGGCCACGAGCCCCTTCATCAGCTCGGAGACCATGGCGCCGTCCTCGCTCTCCAGCGCGATGTAGTCCAGGAGCGCGACCGGCTCGGAACCGAGGCAGATCAGGTCGTTCACGGTCATGGCCACGCAGTCGACCCCGATGGTGTCGTAGCGCCCGAGCTGGAAGGCGACCTGGACCTTCGTCCCGACGCCGTCGGTGTGCATCGCGAGGGCCTTCCCACCGCCGATGTCGATCAGGCCGGCGTAGTGGCCGATCCCCATCAGCGGCGTCCCGAACCTGCCCTTCCTGGTCGAGAAGGTCGCCGCCAGCGCGCCCGCGACCGAGCCCTGGATCGCCCTGACCTTCTTCACGTCGACCCCGGCACGGGCGTAGGCGTCTCTCTTCAACGGCCGTCCCCCGCGGCTAGAGCGTCTTCCCTGAGAGCGTCTCGTAGATGTGGACGTACCTCTTGCTGACGAGGTCGACGAGCTCCTGGGGGAGGAGCGGCGGAGGGGGGACGGGCTGGCCGCCCTTCCTCGCCTTGTCGAGGCGGTCCTTGTAGCCGACCGAGACGAGCCAGTCGCGGACCGGCTGCTTGTCGTAGCTGTCCTGCGTCCTGCCGGGGGCGTACCCGTCGGCGGGCCACATCCTGAACTCGTCTGGACCTATCGAGTCGCCGAGCAGCACCCTTCCCTCCCTCCTCCCGAACTCGAGCTTCAGGTCGGCCAGGATGAACCCGGCCCTCGCGGCCCTCTCGTTCATCCTCTCGTAGATCGAGATGGTCGAGCCCTTCACCTCCTTCAGCTCCGATGCTGTCATCCTCCCCTCGCGGACTATCTCCGCCTCGGTGATCTGCTCGTCCTTCACGTCCGACTTGGTCGTCGGGTCGAAGTAGGGCTCGGGCAGCTTGGCGGCGAGGACCTTCTCGACCGGGAGCGAGACCTCGCCCTTCGAGAACCTATCGTAGAGGCCGCCGTAGAGGTAGCCCCTGACCACGCACTCGACCGGGATCATGGCCATCTTCTTCACGAGCATCGTGCTGGGACCCTCCAGGCCCACCATGTGGTTGAGCACGCCCAGCGTCTCGAACCAGTAGGCCGAGAGCTTGCAGAGGACCTCGCCCTTGTGGGGGATGGTCGAGGGCAGGACGACGTCGAAGGCCGAGACCCGGTCGGTGAAGTGGAAGAGGAGGCGGTCGTCGTCCACCTCGTAGATGTCCTTGACCTTGCCCGAGCGGAGGAACCGCCCGCGGGGCTTCACTTCCACGACGCCCTCATCCTCCGGAGCCGCTCCGCCACCCCGCCGTCGGTGAGCGCGAGGATCTCGGCGGCGAGGATCCCCGCGTTCCGGGCGTTGTCGACCCCCACCGAGGCGACCGGGACGCCGGGGGGCATCTGGACGATCGAGAGGAGCGAGTCGAGCCCGCTCAGCTTGACCGCGACCGGGACCCCTACGACCGGCCTGATCGTCATCGAGGCGATGACGCCCGGCAGGTGGGCGGCCAGCCCCGCCACGGCGATGAAGACCTTCGCCCCGGACCCCGAGACGTACTCCTTCAACCCCTCGGGGTTCCTGTGCGCCGAGATGAACCTCACCTCGTGAGGTATCTCGAGCTCGGTCAGCACCTTCGCCGCCTCGTCGGTGATCGCCTGGTCGCTCTTGCTGCCCGCGACCACGGCGACGCTCGGGCTCTGCGTCGTCGTCGTTGCCGTCGTGGTATCTGTCGTCATCGTCATCGGCCGGTCTGCCTCCCGGCGAGGATCAGGACCCTGGACTCGGTCACGACCGCGTCGAGCGGCCCCTCTCCCGGGCCCTCCGGGACCCGCGCCACCCTCTGCGACTCCAGGGCGAGCCCCACCGCCAGCGAGCGGCCCCGTCCCGCCAGGGCGCGGTCGTAGTATCCCCTCCCGTACCCTATCCTGTGCCCGCGCTCGTCCCAGGCGACGAGCGGCACGAGGACCAGGTCGGACCCCGACAGCGGGACCGTCGGGCCCGCGTCGCTCCTCGGCTCCAGGATACCGAACCTCCCGGGCGCCAGGTCCCCCACGCCGTGTATCTCGACGAACCTCAGCCCGTCGATGGCGCCGTCGACGAGCGGGACCGCGACCCTCTTCCCCTCGGCGAGGGCGCGGGCGATCAGCTCCCGCGTCTGGACCTCGTCGTCCTTGGAGACGTAGGCCGCCAGGAGGCTCGACCGCCCGTACGCCTCCCAGGAGGCGAGGTTCGCCTCGACGGCCCGGCTCAGCCGCAGCAGTACGTCGGGGCGGATGGCCCTCCTGGCCTCGAGGGCCTCCTGTCGCAGCCGGCTCTTCTCGCCGCTCAAGGCCTGGGCACCGAGGCCTCGGAGAGCTTGTTCTGCTGCGCGGCCGCGACGAGGGTGTTCTGCATCAGCATGATGACGGTCATCGGCCCGACCCCTCCCGGGACGGGGGTGATGTACGAGGCCTTCTGGGAGACCTCGGGGAACTCCACGTCCCCCAGCAGCTTGCCCCCGACCCTGTTCATGGCGACGTCGATGACGACGGCCCCCTCCTTGACCATCTCGCGGGTGATCGAGAACTGGGGGCGGTGCCCCACGGCGGTGACCAGTATGTCGGCCTGGCGCGTGATCCCCAGGAGGTCCCGCGACTTGGAGTGGCAGACGGTGACCGTCGCGTCCTCGGCGAGGAGGAGGTGGAGGAGCGGCTTGCCGACGAGGGTCGACCGGTTGATGATCACGGCCCTGGACCCCGCTATCGGGATCCGGTAGTGGTGGAGGAGCTCCATGATCCCCCTGGGCGTGCAGGGGATGAGGCTCGCCTGGCGGTAGAAGAGGAGGCCCATGTTCTCGGAGGTCAGCCCGTCGACGTCCTTGGCGACCGAGATCCTGTCGATGAGCCGGCGGCCGTCCAGGTGCTGGGGGAGCGGCATCTGGAGCAGGATCCCGTTGACGTGCGGGTTGGCGTTGAGCGAGTCGATCAGGTCGGCCACCTCGTCCTCCCTGGCGAAGCCGGAGAGGGTGTGGCTCTCGGACGAGATGCCTATCTCCTCGGCGGCCCTGTGCTTCGAGGCCACGTAGATCTTCGAGGGCCCGTCGTCCCCGACCAGGATCGTGGCTATCCTCGGGGTGACCCCGGCCTTGTTCATGTAGAGGGTCTGCTCCTTCAGCGTCTCCTTCATCTGGGCGGCGACGGACCTGCCGTCCATAAGAACCGCAGCGGTCAGGGCCTGATGCTCACCAGCCTTCCCTCGATCCTCAGTTTTCCCTCGACAAAAAGCTTCACGGCGGCGGGGTAGACGATGTGCTCCTGTTTCAGGATCCTCGAGGAGAGCGTCTCGACCGAGTCCCCCTCCATCACCTCGACGGCCCTCTGGAGGACGATGGGGCCTGCGTCCACCTCGGGGACGACGAAGTGGACCGTGCAGCCCGTGACCTTCACGCCGCGGTCCAGGGCCTGCTGCTGGGCGTTGAGCCCCGGGAAGGCCGGGAGCAGCGACGGGTGTATGTTGAGGATCCTGCCTGCGAACCTGGCGACGAACCCGGGGGTCAGCAGTCGCATGTATCCGGCGAGCAGGACCAGGCCGGTGGCCGGCTCGACCCCGTGCCCGATCAGCGCGTCCGCGAGCCTCGCGTCGTGGGCCTCGCGGTCCGGCCCCCCCGGCTGGATCACCTCCGTCGGGACGCCGTATTTCCTGGCGATGTCGAGCGCCCGGACGCCCGGCTTGTTGCTGATGACGACGACGATGGGCGCGCCCTTGATGAAGCGGCTCGAGGTGGCCTTGAGGAGCGCCTCCAGGTTCGACCCTCTGCCCGAGACCAGGACGCCGATGTTGCAGGTCAGCCCTTCATCGCCTTCCTGGTCTTGAAGTTGGGCGTGATCCCGAGCTTCGAGTAGTCCCCGGTGATGCAGGCGAAGCAGAGGCTCGACTCGGGCAGGCCGATCGCCTGGCTGAGACCCTCGATGTCGTTGTAGTAGAACTCCTCGACGCCTATCGCCCTGCCGACCTTCCTGCCAACGTCCGAGATCGAGGTGTCCCCGTCGGCGACCTGGTGGGCGATCAGCTCCTCACGGCTGGGGAAGTCGACGCCCATGTAGCACGGGTAGGCGATCGGGGGGAAGGTCACGACCATCCGGACCCGCTTCGCCCCCGCCTTCTTGAGCGAGTCGACGATGATCCGGGAGCTCGTCCCCCTCACGACGCTGTCGTCGACGACGATCACCTCCTTGCCCTCGATCGCCTCTCGTATCGGGATGATCCGCTTCACGACCTCCTCCCTCCCGGACTGGCGCGGCTCGATGAACGAGCGCATCGACCCCTTCCTCCGGTAGCGGTCCTTCATCAGCCCCTCGTCCATCGGGATCCCGCTCTCGACCGAGTAGCCGAGGGCTGCGGGCCTGGCCGAGTCGGGGACCGGGATCACCACGTTCCCCTTCATCCGGTGCTTCCTGGCGAGGATCTTCCCGACCTTCTTCCTCGCCTCGTAGACCGAGACCCCGTTGATCCTGGACGATGGGTGCGCGAAGTAGGTGTACTCGAACGAGCAGAACGCGCTCTCGGCCCGGGGGGCGAACCGGAACGACTCGAGCCCCCTCTTCGGCCCCCCCAGTCGGACCATCTCCCCGGGCTCGATGTCGCGGACGAACCTGGCGTCGATGGCGTCGAGCGCGCAGCTCTCGGAGGCCGCGACGTAGGTGTGGGACTTCTCGTGGTATCCGAGGGTGAGCGGCCTGTAGCCCCGCGGGTCCCTGATCGCGAAGACCTCGCCCCGCTTGTTCAGGATGACGAAGGAGTAGGCCCCCACGAGCTCCCTGGAGAGCTTCTCGAAGGCGTAGAACCAGTCGTTCTCCTGCTTCAGGACCTGGAGGAGCCTGTACCCCGCGGCCTTGGTGTCGGTCCCGCACCGCCCCCTATAGTCGACCGAGACCGCCCGCGCCAGCTGCTCCGCGTTGACGATCGTGCCGTTGTGGGCTATCGAGAACTCCGAGCCTATCTGGACGGGCTGCGCGTTGTCCAGGGTCGACCTCCCCTTGGTGGAGTAGCGGACGTGCCCGATGCCCGCCGCGCCCCTGTAGCCAGAGAGCTCCTCGGCGTAGTTGATCCAGTTGAAGGCCAGCCCCATCTTCTTGAAGACCGGCCTGCCGGCGACGGCGATC
>JBEKTS010000116.1:0-9956 GCA_049515775.1 Nitrososphaerales archaeon
CGTGGGCGCGCGCCAACGCCCCGACCTCGGGCTCGGCTAGGCGCTCGGCGCCCCTCACGAGCCTCAGGGCGCTCCCTCCCACCTCCCCGACCTCGGCGAAGGGGACGCCCCTCGCCCGCAGAGACCGGGCCACCCGCCGGGGGCGTCCGGTGGCGAGGACGAACCGGCCGTGAGACTCGGAGAAGAGGGCGGCCGTGGCGCTCGGGGAGGAGGACGAGAGGGGCACCCTTCTGAGGTCGACGGTCGCCCCGCGTCCGCCCGCGACCGCCATCTCGGCGAGGGCGACCGCCAGGCCTCCCCGGGAGCAGTCGTGGACGGACCCCACTGCCCCGGACCGGATGAGCTCGAGGACGGCGCGATGGGCGAGCGCGTCCGCGGCGGGGTCGGCGACCGGGACCGACCCGGAGTCGAGGGCGTCGAGCAGGCGGTGGTACTCGGAGCCGCCCAGCTCCTCGCTCGTCTCGCCCACCACGAAGACCGACTCGCCGTCCCTCTCGAACCCCATCGAGACGAGGTGGTCGCGGTCCTCGACCAGCCCGACGACGAGCGCGACGGGGGAGGGCTTGATCGCGACCCCGGAGGACTCGTTGTAGAAGCTCACCTTGCCGCCCACCACCGGGAGCCCGACCCCGGCGCAGTAGTCGGCCATCCCGCGCACCGACTCGGCGAAGGACCAGTAGACCGTCGGGTCGGAGGGGTCGCCGAACTGGAGGTGGTCGACGAGCGCCACGGGCTCAGCCCCGACGGCGACGACGTTCCTGCAGGCCTCGGCGACGCAGCCGGCGGCCCCGTGGTATGGGTCGAGGTAGCACCGCCCGCTGTTCCCGTCTCCCTTCACGGCCAGCAGGGACCCGTTGGGCAGGAGGAGGAGCGCGGCGTCGGCCTGGCCCGGCTTCACGACCGTCCTGAGGCCGACCTCGTGGTCGTACTGCCGGTAGACCCACCGCCTGCTCGCCAGGTTCGGCGAGGCCATGAGCGAGACCAGGGACCGGGCGACGTCCGGGGTCGGGAGCGACGAGGTCGTCTGGCGGCCCTGCCTGGAGGGAGGGCGGCTCGGCCAGGGGATGAGCGGGGCCCTGGTCACGAAGCTGGCGGGGAGCGAGGCGACCACCTCTCCGCGCCAGCGGAGCGTAAGGTTCCCGTCGTCCGTGACCCTCCCGATCTCCGAGAACGGCACCCCGTACTTGCGGAGGATCTCCAGGACGGGGTCGGCCGGCGATGGGGAGGGACCAGGAGGAGGGCCGGGCGGCGAGAGCACGAGCAGCATCCGCTCCTGCGACTCGGAGATCATCACCTCGGTGGGGGACATGTCCCGCTCGCGCAGGTTCGCCCTGGTCAGCTCGACGTCGACGCCGGTCCCTCCGGACGAGGCGATCTCGGAGAGCGCGGTCGAGAGGCCCCCGCCCCCGAGGTCCTTCATCCCCTTGATGAGCCTCGTCGGGACCGCCTCCATGAGGGCGTCGAGGAGGAGCTTCTTCATGAACGGGTCGGGGACCTGGACCGAGGACCGGTCCTCCTCGGCCCTCTCGGAGAGGTTCTTCGAGGCGAAGGTGGCGCCCCGAATGCCGTCCCTCCCCGTCGACCCGCCCGCGAGGACCAGGACGTCTCCGGGGGTCCTGGCCTCGCCCAGGATGAGGTCGTCCTTCCTCCCCACCCCGACGCAGGCGACGTCGACCAGGCAGTTCCTCTCGAATGACTCGTCGAACTCGATCTCGCCGGCGACCGTGGGGACCCCCGTGCAGTTCCCATAGTCCGCTATGCCGCGGACGACGTTCCTGAAGAGCCACCGCGAGTGCGCGGACGAGCGGACGTCCCCGAACCGCAGCACGTCGACGAGCGCCACCGGGCGCGTGCCCATCGAGAGGATGTCCCGCAGGACCCCTCCTATGCCGGTCGATGCCCCCCCGTAGGGGTCGACGGCCGACGGGTGGTTGTGGGACTCGATGTGGAGGGTGACGACGTAGCCGCCGCCCACGTCGACGACCCCGGCGTCGTAGCCGGGGCCGAGGACGACCCGGGGACCCTTCGTGGGGAAGAGCCTGAGCAGCGCCTTGGACGACTTGTAGCTGCTGTGCTCCGACCACTCGGCGTCGATGATCGACCACTCGGTCTCGTTGGGCTCCCTCCCCAGCGTCCGGCGGACGGTCTCGATCTCGGACGGGCTGAGGCCCAGCAGGAGGTCGCCAGGCGTCGTCTGCGCGGTCATCTATCTCTCTCCCTCCCTCCCTCTCTCTATCCGCCCATACCTCTACATGGCCGCCTCGAGCAGCGAGGCGAAGATCAGGCGGCCGTCGGCCGAGCGCCAGGGGCTGAGGAGAGGGTCGCAGCCGCGCTCCGGGTGGGGCATGAGCCCCACCACGTTCCCCCTCTCGTTCGAGACGCCGGCGACCGACCGGCTCGTCCCGGTCGGGTTGGCGCGCTCGACGGCCCTCCCGGCCGGGTCGCAGTATCGGAAGACGACCCCCCGCCGCCTCTCGAGGGCGCCCATCTCGGGCTCGGGGAGGTAGTAGCGCCCCTCTCCGTGGGCGATCGGCATCCTGAGCACCTGGCCCTTGCGGACGAGGCGCGTGAATGGGGTCCCGCTGGACTCGACCCTGACGCAGACCCACTCGCAGACGAACGAGAGAGAGGAGTTCCTCAGCAGGGCGCCCGGGAGGAGGCCGGCCTCCACCAGTATCTGGAAGCCGTTGCAGACGCCCAGGACGGGGGTCCCGGACTCGGCCATCCTGCGGATCGAGGCGATCGCCGGGCTGCTCGCCGCGATGGAGCCCGCCCGGAGGTAGTCGCCGAAGGAGAACCCGCCGGGGAGCACCACGGCGTCGAACCGGCCGAGCTCGGGGCTCTCGTGCCAGACCAGCTCGGGCGCCAGCCCCTCTATCCCCGCGATCGCCGAGACGGCGTCCAGGTCGCAGTTCGACCCGGGGAACCTGACGACGGCGACCCTGATCATGGCGACGGTCGCCCCGCCTGCACGGTGAGCGAGTGGGCGGCGGGGTTGTATATCCTGAGGTCGTCGCACATCCTCTTGACCAGGGACTCGGCCGCCTCCCCGTCGGCCGCCTCGACCTCGACCCGGAGCGACTTGCCCGCGCGGATGCCCTTCACCTCGCCGAAGCCCGCCCTGTGGACGAGGTCGCGCAGGATCGTCTCACCCTCGGGGTCCCGGGCCCCCTCCTTGTTCGAGATGACTACGCTGACCTGGAAGATGCGTTTCTTGCTCGTGATTCGCGACGAAAGCCCTCGCTATTTAAGTGACTTTTATCGCGGGGGTGTTAAACGCGCCTGGCACCCGTCAAAACGGACAATAACCCGCGCCCGGCCGTCGGCGTCCGCCATGGACGAAAGGCAGATCGAGGTCAGGACCGCGCTCCTCAGCGTCGCGGACAAGACGGGCCTGGTCGAGTTCGCGAGGGGGCTCGCCGGCCACGGGACGTCTCTGCTCGCGACGGGAGGCACCCACGCCGCGCTGACCGAGGCGGGCGTCCCGGCGCGCAGCCTGCAGGACGACATGGACCTCCCCCAGGCGCTCTCCGGGCGGGTCAAGACCCTGCACTCGCCCCTCTTCGCGGCGATACTGGCCAAGAGGACCCCCGAGCACACGGCCGAGCTCGCCGCCATGAAGGTCGGGCCGATCGACATGGTCGTGGTAAACTTCTACCCCTTCCAGAGGGTCGCCAGCGACGCCCGGTCGGACGACGAGAGGGTCATCGAGAACATCGACATCGGCGGCCCCTCGATGGTCCGCGCCGCGTCGAAGAACTTCGAGTACGTCGCGGTCGTCAGCTCCCCCGCCCAGTACGGCCGGGTCCTCCAGGAGCTGGAGGAGAACTCGGGGAGGACGACCCTGGCGACGAGGCGCTCGCTGGCCCTCGAGGCGTTCTCGACGACCGCCGCCTACGACGCGGCCGTCTACAACGGGCTCTGGAGGAGGTTCCAGGGCGGGGCGGCGCTCCCCGGCAGGCTCCTGCTGGCGGCCTCCAAGTTCCAGGACGCCAAGTACGGCGAGAACCCCGACCGGCGCGCGACGATCTACTCGGCCGAGGGGTTCCGGACGATGGCCGAGTGGGCCCAGCTCGCCGGCGACACGCTCTCGTTCAACAACTACCTCGACATCGGGTCGGCCCACAAGATCCTCGAGGGGTTCGAGGAGCAGCCCAGCGCCGCGACGGTGAAGCACGGCAACATCAGCGGCTTCGCGTTCGCCCCGACGCTCTCGGAGGCGTACTCCCTCGCCCACTCCTGCGACCCCGAGGCAGACTTCGGCGGGACGGTCGTCCTCAACCGGGAGGTCGACGCCGAGTGCGCCATGCTGATCGGCAAGAACGAGGGCATCAAGGACTCCTCGGTCTACACCGAGATCGTCATCGCTCCGTCCTACGGATCCGAGGCGCTCGAGCTCCTCAAGGCGAAGCAGAAGAAGAAGATCAGGATAATCAGGTCGACCCAGGGCTCCGACTATCCCTACGACCTCAAGCTCCTGGAGGGCGCCATCCTGCTCCAGGAGTCGGTCGACTACCGGAGGAGGCTGGACGGGGCGAAGCTGACCTTCCCGACCAGGTCCCAGCCCGAGGAGGCCGAGAGGTCGAAGCTGCTCGCCGCCTGGGAGCTGGTAAGGAGGGTCCCGTCGAACGGGATCGTCATCGCCGACGGCAGGTACGAGTCCGCCGCGCTGACCCACTTCTGGACGCTGGGGGTCGCGAGCTTCCGCAAGAGGAACGGGGCCGTCGGGATCGCCCTGGGGAACGCCGGCGCGAGGGCGAAGGGAGCGGTCTGCGCCTCGGACGGGTTCTTCCCGTTCAGGGACGACGTCGACCTCCTGGGCCGAGCCGGCGTCCGCGCCGTCGTGCAGCCGGGCGGGTCGGTCAGCGACGCGGCGGTCGTCGCGGCCGCCGACGAGTACGGGATGGCCATGGGTATCACCCACGAGAGAGCCTTCAAGCACTGACGGCGGGAGGTCCGAGCGAGCGAAGGCCAGGGGGCTCCGGGAGCCGGGCCCTGGGAGGAGGGCCGCCGACCTACCGCAGGGTGGGCGGCCAGGGCCACGCCGGCCCGTCGGTCCGCCCTAGCTCAGCCGCCCTTCCTCAGCGCCCTCATGTGCTCGACCGACCGACCGATGTCGAGCGCGCTCGCGATGTCCCTCCTGGACCTGACGGGACCCCGCAGCGCGTCGACGCCGGCTAGCGACAGGGAGCGGGCCTCCTCGAGGGAGGGGAGCGTCCCCACCACGGCGACCGAGCGGGACGTCCCCAGGTAGGTCGCGGCCTCCTCGAGCCTCACGTCCATCGGGTAGACGGCCAGCCCGCGCCTGGCCTTCTGCAGGGTCTGGGCGCCGCCGAGGTCGATGCGCTCGTTCTCGCCCGCGGCGGTCTGGGGGATGCCGTATCCCCTCGGGACGGCGCAGGTGACGACCGAGGCCTTCCTCGAGAACCTGATCGACCGGAGCGAGCCCTCCATCATGCGGAAGCAGACGTCGACGAAGTCGTCCTCGATCGTCGCCAGGACGTTGACCTGCTCGGTGTTGCCGCCCCTGCTGTTCCTCTCGAGGACCCTGAAGCCGGAGCCGGTGTGCATCAGCGCGTCGTAGAGCACGATGCCCCGCAGCCCCGGGTCCGAGCCCCTGCCCCTCCACCGGAAGAAGGCGCGCCGCTCGGCCGAGACCACCTCGTCCCACTCCGAGGGCCGCACGAAGGGGAGGTGGCGCTCCGGCGCCCTGTAGCTGCCCATCCCTCCCGTCAGTCGTCCCTGGTCCCCGTCGAGCGCCCTCTTGTAGTCCCGGGTCTGGGGTGCGACGACGAAGTGCTTCCCGTCGCTGAACGCCTGGAAGCTCGACTCCTCCCCGGAGACCTTCTCCTCGACCACGACCCGGCCGTGCGCGTAGACGGCGCGGAAGAAGGCGACCATCTCCTTCTCCGTCGAGAAGTCGCTCCCCCAGACCCCGACGCCCGCGCCCCGCGCCGGCGCGTCTGGCTTGATCACGGGCTCCGGGACCTCCGCGGTGAACCTCCTGAGCTGGGCGACGGCCGCGCCCGGGGTCCGGTACTCCCTCGGGTCGAAGACCGCGTAGCGGGGGTTCGCCCGCTTGAAGAGGCGGTCGAAGAGCAGCCTCTGGTCGGCCTTGGACCGCTCGACGGCGTGGGCCCCGTCGACGCAGAGCATGGGGACGCCGCTGGCGCGCTCGACGGCGTCCCTGCCCGACGCGGTCACAAAGTCCTCGGTGTCGGTGAGCCCGAAGCTTATCCGGTCCCGGTGCTTCCTGGCGAACTCGGCGACCATCGCGGGGGAGAGGTCCGGGACGACCTGGTGGACCCTCGCGGCCGCGACCTCGAACGGGTTGCGCTGCCTCGCCGCCACGTAGAACTCGGGTCGATAGCCCTCGCTCCTCCTGAACGCGTCGATGATAGCCGGAGCGCTCAGGCACTTCGAGACGATCAGTATGCCCACGCGGTCCATCTCTCGATGACGCCATCCAGCCTCGGGCCGGCGCCCTAAAAGTGATTGTGCGAGGGGTCGGACGAGGCCGGCCGAGGGCGAGGGATGGAGAGCCGGGGCCCGCCTAGGCCGCCCGCTCGCCCCTCTCCAGGTCGAGCAGCTCCTGGTAGGCCGGCAGCGTGAGGAACTCCACGAACTCGGGAGCCGCGACCAGCCGCTCGAGGAGCTTGGCGGCGAGGGCGATGCGCGGCGCGGACGACGGGGGGGAAGGAGCGGCCGGGGACGCCTCGGGGCCCTTCGTGAGCCTGGCCACCTCCTCGGCCATCATCGCCCTGACCATCTCGATGGTCACCTTCCGGCCGTCGCTCAGCGAGGCGCCGTGCCGGACCCACTGCCAGAGCTGGGCTCGCGAGATCTCCGCCGTGGCCGCGTCCTCCATCAGGTTGTTGATCGGCACGCACCCCGTCCCCGAGAGCCAGGAGCCCAGGTACTGCAGCGCGACGCTGATGTCGGCCCTGACGCCCGCCTCGGTTATCTGGCCCTCCGGCACGCGGAGCAGGTCGGCCGCGGTCACATTGACGTCCTCGCGAAGGACGCCCAGCTGGTTGGGCCCCTTGAACCCGGCTTCGAAGACCTCCCTGGCGAGCGCCACGAGCCCCGGATGGGCGACCCAGGTGCCGTCGTGGCCGAGCCTCACCTCGCGCTCCTTGTCGGCCCTGACCTTCTGGAAGGCCAGGGCGTTGGCGGCCTCGTCGGACCGGACCGGGATGTAGGCGGACATCCCCCCGATGGCGTAGGCGCCGCGCCTGTGGCAGCACTTGATGAGCTGGTCGACGTAGGCCGCGAGGAAGGCCCGGTCCATCGTCACCTGGGCCCGGTCGGGCAGGACGAACTGCGGGTGGTTCCGGAGCTTCTTGATGTAGCTGAAGATGTAGTCCCACCTCCCGCAGTTGAGGCCCACGATGTGGTCCCTCAGGTTGTAGAGTATCTCCTCGATCTCGAAGGATGCGGGCAGGGTCTCGATGAGCGCGGTCGCCCTGATCGACCCCCGGGGGATCACGAGGTACTCCTCGGCCTTGGTGAAGAGGCGGTCCCAGAAGCGGGCCTCGAGGCCGCTCTCCATCTTCGGTATGTAGAAGTAGGGGTTGGAGCGCCTCGTCCTCAGCTCCCGGGCGTTGTGGTGGAAGAAGACCCCGAAGTCGAAGAGGGTGGCCGAGACGGGCTCCCCGTCGACGCGGACGTGCTCCTCGAGCAGGTGGATGCCCCTGGGCCTCACGACCAGGGTCGCGACCTTCTCGTTGAGGGCGTAGTGCTTCCCCTCTGGGGAGTCGAAGGAGATCGTCCTCCTCACGGCGTCCGCGAGGTTGACCTGCCCCTGCATCAGCTGGGACCAGGTCGGGGAGAGCGAGTCCTCCAAGTCCGCCATGTAGACGTCGGCCCCGGAGAGGGCCTCGATGCCCCGGGGGAAGTCGGGGAGGACGCCGGAGTCGATCTTCGTCTGCCGCTCCTTCCTCCTCTGGAGGAGCATCTTCCTGGTCTCGGAGAAGTCCTTGTGCAGGCCCTTGATGAACCTCAGGGCCTCCGGGGTGAGTATCGCCGAGGCCTCGTCGCTCACCGGCGCGAGGACCTCGACACCTTCAGGCGCCTCTTGCGTCTCCATCGGATTCACCCCGGGCTACGGCCGGGGATATAAAGTGAGGCGGCGCGGGATGGCGAGGGAGGGACAGACGGACGGACGCATGCGGCCCCGGCCGCGCTCCTAGTAGCCGCTCTTCAGCAGGCCCGCGTAGTCGAAGACCATCACGCCGTCGCTGTTCTGGAGCGCGTACTGGAACTCCTGCTCGTACTGCGCCCTGCTCGAGGTGGTGAAGACGCCCACGCTCGCCACGACCCCTGGACGGATGTAGGAATCGTAGCCCGTCCCGTAGGTCTCGAGCACCAGGACGTCGGGCTTGAGGGGGAGGGTGAGGTCGGTCGTCGTGATGGAGACCTTCCCGGCGTGGTACGCCTGCTGCACCGCCGTGAGGAGGCCCGACTGGGCCGGGAGGGCGAGCGTCGACATGTCGAGGTTGATCCCGTCCTCCCCGAGCGGGTAGACCGAGGACGGGAGCTGCTGCGACGAGTTGGTGAAGTAGAGGGCGAAGTAGATCGCCAGCCCCTGCGCGTGCGCCTGCTGGACGAAGGAGGTCAGGTCCGAGGGCTGGAAGAGGAGCACCCCCTCCCGGTAGACCTGGAAGAAGACCGTGTTGAACCCCTGCGAGCGGGCGAAGGAGAGCATCGAGCCGAAGTTCGAGGCGTTGACGACGCCGTTCCCCTGGTTGACGTAGAGGATGATCGGCTTGGCCTGGGTCGTCGTGGAGGCGCCTTCGCCGACGGGACGGAGGACGAGGACGCCGGCGACGACGAGCAGGACCGCGACCGCCGCCCCTCCGAGGGCGTAGTACCCGAGGCGCCTCCCGGCTCGCCTCGACCGCCTCTTCCCCCGGCTCATGCTAGTGCCCTCCCCTCATTGGGCGGGCCGGTCTGCGGATGAAGGCCGCCGCGCTCGGCGGCGGTCAGCCGAAGGACCGGCGCGGAGGCTACGAGCTCGGCCGCGGCCACCGCGACGAGGTGAGGCCCGGCAGGGCGACCAGGGTCTCGCCGGAGCCCACCCCGGCCGCGAAGCGGACCGCCGCTCCGCGCCCCCGCTCGCGGAGGGCCTCGACCAGAGGCGCCCCCGCGGCGGATGGTGGTCCCGGGACCACTGGCTCACCGACGACGCGCTCGCCCACTCGCTCCTTCCCCCCCACGCTCTGCGGTTTCCGCCTCTTCGCTATTTATCGAGTGCCCACGTGACTTCCGTTGCATCTCGGGTGGCCTCGGGTCGAGCGGGCGGTGGACGACGTCGCCGGGATCCCGACCGCACCGTCTCGACGCGGGACCGACCGCCCGATGAGGCTCAGCGGTAGGCGGCGTAGACGGACGGGTAGTCGGAGACGAGCATGAGGTTGAGCGAGAGGACGTTGACGTACTGGAGCTCGACGGCCTGGCCCTGGGCGTCCACGCTGCTGTTCACGAGCAGGTCGAGGGCGGCCACGGGGATCCCGGTGGCGTTGCTGATGTGCGGCACCTGCGAGAGGGCGTCCTGGACCGGGATGTCCGGGTCGAGCCCCGAGGCCGACACGTTCGCCCTCGGCTGGAAGAAGACGGAGGCGGTGAAGTTCTGGGCGATGACGTTGGAGCCGACCGGCTGGCCGTTCGGGCCGTCGACGATCTCGCCGTTGGCCTGGTAGGGGAGGACCACCTGCGCGATCCCCGTTATGAGCAGCGGGAAGAAGAGGCCGCAGACCAGCAGCGAGACGATCGCTATCCCGACCACGGGCCGGTAGTCGCCCCTCCTCTTCGTCGTCGTGGCCGCCTTCCCACCGCCCTCTCTCTCCTCGTCATTTTCGCGGTTCTGGTTCTCCATCTATTCTCACCTATAGCGCTGATATCAGCAGGTCGATCGCCTTGATCCCGACGAACGGGACTATGACGCCCCCCACCCC
>JBEKTS010000117.1:0-7796 GCA_049515775.1 Nitrososphaerales archaeon
CGCGTTCGTCAGGTTGCTGGTGCAGACGCACGCGGTCAGACCGAACTCGGAGTCGTTCGCCAGTTCTACCGCCTCGTCCACGCTCTCGACCTCGAAGATCGAGAGGACCGGGCCGAATATCTCCTCCCTGGCTATCCTCATGTCGGCGGAGACCTCGTCGAAGACGGTCGGTTCGATGAAGTGCCCGGCCCCCGGCGCGTTCGGCGCCCTCTCCCCGCCTGCGATGAGCTCCGCGCCCTCTCCCCGCCCTATCTCGACATACCTGAGGTCCTTCTCGAGCTCCTTCTCGGAGACGGCGGGGCCCATCTCGACGCCCTGCTCGAGGCCGTTGCCCACGCGGATCGATCGGGCCCTCTCGGCGACCATCTCGGCGAACCTCTCCTTCACGTCCTTGTGGACGATGGCCCTGCTCGTCGCCGTACAAGCCTGGCCCGTCAGGCCGAAGGCGCTCTTCGTCACGACGTCGACCGCGTCCTCGAGCCTCGCGTCCGGCAGGACGATCGTCGGGTTCTTCCCGCCCATCTCGAGCTGTATCCTCGCCATCCTTCCGGAGTTGGCCCTGGCCTTCTGGATCCCATCCCCCACCTCGTAGGACCCGGTGAACGAGATCCCGTCGACGCCCCCGTTGAGCGCGAGCTCCTCTCCCACGGTGGCGCCCGGGCCGGTCACTAGGTTCAGGACTCCGCCAGGGAGCCCTGCCTGCTCGAGGGCGGAGACGAGCTTGGTCGCTATCCCGGGAGTCAGCGACGCGGGCTTGAAGACGACCGAGTTGCCGGAGACGAGCGCAGGGGCGATCTTCCAGGCCGGGATCGCGATGGGGAAGTTCCAGGGCGTCATCAGCGCGACGACCCCGAGCGGCTCCTTCACGGAGTAGAGGAACGTCTTCGGGAAGTTGGAGGGGTATGTCTTGCCGTCGAGCCTGCTGCCCTGGCCCCCGTAGAACCTGAAGAGGTCGACGGCGCGCCTCACCTCTCCGATGCTCTCGGCGAGCGTCTTGCCCTCCTCCATCGTGAGGGTCCTAGCCATGTCGTCGGCCCTCGACTCCATTATCTCCGCGGCCTTGTACAGCACCCTGCCTCTCTGGGGCGCCGGGGTGGACCTCCAGGAGGTAGACGAGAGCCGGGCCGACTCGACGGCCATCCTCGCGTCCTCCTTGGTCGAGAGCTGGAAATCGCCGAGTGCCTGGCCGGTCTCCGCCGGACTCCTGACCGTGAACGTCCCTCCGCCCTCCGAGGGGATCCATCTACCGCCTATGTAGTTCAGGTGCGCTTGAGGCAATCCGGGTCCGAAGTCCTGTCCCGCTCGCATGTATATTTCGGTTCGGGCGCGGCCGCGCCGGACGGACGGGCTAGAGGTCGAACTCCCCGTTCAGCGCGTACCTCGCCGCCACGGGCTCGTCGAGCTCGACGCCCAGCCCCGGGGCGTCGGTCATGTGGATGAACCCGTCCTCGATCACCCGCTCCTTCGAGAGCTTGTACCAGACGGGTACGTCGTGTCCGTGGAACTCCAGCACCCCGAAGTTCGGGATCGAGGCCGCGAGGTGCGCCTGGGCCATCGTCCCTATGGGGCTGCTTATGTTGTGGGGCGAGATCGTTATCTCCTTGAGCGCCGCCATCTGCGCTATCAGCTTGGTCTCCAGCAGCCCCCCCGTCTTTGGGGCGTCGGGGGTGGCGATCCTGATCCCCGTGTCCAGGAGCTCGGCGAACTGATAGCGCCCGTACTGGTTCTCGCCGCTCGATATGGGGACCCTCGTCGCCGAGGTGACCTCCTTCATGAGGCCGATGTTCTCCGGCGGGACGGGGTCCTCGAGCCACATCACGCCGTGGGCCTCGATCTCGTTCGCGAGCCTGATCGAGCTGACCACGTCATACTTCCAGTGGAGGTCGAAGAGTATGTCCGTGTCGTCGCCGACGGCGGTCCTGACGGTGCCCACCAGCCCTGCGAGGTACGAGATCTCCTGGTTGCTGAGCGACCCGGTCTCCTGGGACGCCCTCCTGGTGTAAGGGGTGGGCACGTCGAGGTCGAACTTGATCGCGGTGAAGCCCTCCTTCTTCATCTCCCTGGCCCTCTGTCCGTAGAGCTCGGGGCTGTACTCTTCGCTGTATACCATCGGCGTCGCCCGTCCGTGGACGGGACGGCTCTCCGCGCCCTTCGACGGGACCACCCCGGCCTCCCTGATCCACAGCGGCGTCGTCGGCAGGAGGACCCGGCTCATCGCCTCCAGCCCCTTGCCAGCGTGCGTGTCCACGTAGATTCTGATATCGTCCCTGAACTTGCCCCCGAGCAGGTTGTACACGGGCTGGTTCAGGTGCTTCCCGAGGAGGTCCAGGACCGCGATCTCGATCGCCGAGAAGGCGTGGGCGCTGACCCCATAGGTCCCCGACGGGACGGAGGCCCAGCGTAGCTTGTCCATGATCCTGCCGATGTCGAAGGCGTTCTCGCCGACCACGAGGGGAGCGAACTCGCGGATGACGCTCTCGAGCTGCGGCGCGGGGAAGGCCTCCCCCGTCCCGCTCTCCTCCCCGGAGTAGACCCTCGCGAAGGTCCACTGGTAGTTCCCCTCGACGGTGGCTGCTTTGAGGCCCGTTATCTTGAGCTCCATTGGGTCCGTCTCGCGGCGGGTGATTTCGCCATATAACGGTTCTTTTCCGCGCACGGTCTTAACGGTGGGGCGAGAACGACCCGGCGCCTTCGCCGGGTCGAGCGGCGGCTCGGCCACGGGTTCTCCCACCGAAGGACGTCGCCGAGCCCAAGCTCGACCCGGGCACGCTCCTCCTCGCGGCGGGCGCGGCGGGGAGATCTGCGGCACCGGCCTCCAGATCCTCCGCGGACGATTCCCACGGCCACGGGGTGCCGTCGTCACGGGGAACGAGCTCGCATGGAAGGTCGAGGGCGCGGGTCCGGCGTCTTTGACCTCTCCGCCGGCGACCGGGTCGCGGGCGGGGTCGCCCACTCGGGGAGACCAGCGAGAGCGCCTGGTCCTAGCCGTCTCCGATCGAGGAGAAGAGCCTGGCTGCGCAGGGGTCGTCCGGCCACGACCGGCCCGTCCGGGAGAGGGCGATCGCCATGGTGAGGGGCTTGGCGACGGACCCGCGCTCCCCGACGACCCACGAACGCGGGCCCTCACGCCGGCGGGAGGCGCTCGAGGCCGCCGGGAGTAGAGGTCCTTCCGAGGCCCTGGCCGGCGCTGGGTCAGTACTCGAGGCCCTTGACGCTGATGTCCGACGTCTGGCCTCCGTCGACCACCATGATCGAACCGGTCATGTAACGAGCCATGTCCGAAGCCAGGAAGACTATCGCCTTCGCTATCTCCTCGGGAGGCGCCACGTACCCCAGGGGTATCCTCCCGTTCACTATCCTCCGCGCCCTCCGGTCCAGGAGCGCGCCGCCCATCGGGGTGTCGACCCATCCGGGCGCGACGGAGTTCACCCGGATCCCGTGGGGCGCAAGCTCGAGCGCGAGGCACTTTGTGAAGATGATTATGGCGCCCTTGGTGGCGGAGTAGGCCAGGATCCCCGGCTCGCCCATGATCCCGTCGACCGACGACGTGTTGACGATGCGTCCTTCCGTCTTGTCCTTCACCATCCGTTCGGCGGCGGCCCTCGCGAAGTTGCGGTAACCCCCGAGGTTGACGTCCAGGAGCCTGTCCCACTCCTCTTCCTTGTAGTCGAAGATCGATCCGCCCCTTATGAAACCGGCGTTGTTCACCAGGATGTCGAACCTGCCGAAGCGCTCCACGCAGAGCCGGACCGACTCCCTCGCCTTCTTCGGGTCCGTCACGTCCGCCTCGAACTCGACGATCCGTTCTGACGCGCGGCCGTCGAAGAGGCCGGCCCTGAAGGCCTGGTCCACGGCGACGACCCCGACCCCGAGCCCACCGAGGAGCCTCGCCGTGCTGCTACCTATCCCTCCCCCTGCGCCCGTGACGATGGCGGCCTTTCCTTCAAGCCCCAGGAGCCCCGATTCGAACGACGTCAGCCTGATCCACCTACCGGTCGTGATGCGGTCCGCTCGGGGTTTAAGCGTTTGAGCGGGGCCGAGCCCCGATGGGGCCGACGGAGAACCCGACCTGGGCGCGGAGCGTCCCGCCTCCGTCCAACGACGCGCAGTGGCGCTGGCGTATCGCCTCGGCGAGGTCCTGAGGATAGCCGGTGCTGGGCTCCAACGCAGCCAGGTAGTTGCCCCTCCATCCACCGTAGTCGAGGAAGAGCCAGACGTTGTCCAGCACGTCCTTGGGGAACGTCAACCGCGACTCGAGCCCGCGCCCCTCGTCCCGGAGGCCCACGGTCCCCTCCTCGAGCTCCGTGAGGTACTGGCAGGTGCAGCTGTGGTCTGACGTCCTCACGCGGGTCATGTCCACCCGGGCTCCTCCCCTGAGCGTGGCCAGGGGCCAGTCGTAGGAGGAGCCCTCGAAGAGGTGCTGGAACCGGGGATCCACCTTCGCGAGCCTGGAGGGTATCTCGATGCTGCATCCGTCGTTCACCTCGAACGCCGCGTGTATCTTCCAGAGGAAGTCCATCCGATCCCCGGAGAGGTTCCTTATCTCGTAGTCGAGCCTCATCGAGCTCTCTCCCGCGCCCAGCGTCACGGTCCTGGTGATCTCCGCGGGCGAGATCGGGGTCGTCACCCTCGTCGTGACCGACGCCGATCCGGCCTGCTCCTTGGTCTGGTACTCCCACTCGAGGGACCAGGCCTCGCCCATGTCCGGGAGCCTCTCCCCTCCGACCAGGCACTCCTGGTCGTTCGGGAAGACCTCGTCCCACCCTCCCGCCCACCAGTCGTCGAACCTCGAGCCGAACGGCGCCTTCTGGAGGGGCACCCGGGGGTTGTGCCAGAGCACGTTGGTGTGGCTCGGGACATGGACTATGTCGTAGATCTTCGCGCCGAGCTCCGGGAAGACCGAGACCCGCATGAACTCGTTCTCAAGGATCACGGCCCTGTAGCCGCGATAGCTCCAATCGTCGGTCGCCCTGACCGTTGACACGGCCCTGCGACGGGGGTCTCGAGTTAATTACTCTTTGATGGGGCGTCCGGTCTGGCGGGCCGCTCGGGGGACCGTCGCCCCTCCTCTCCGCGCCTACCTGACGCCGTTCAGGACTTCAGTGACGCATTCCTGGAAGATGTTCATCATCGTCTCGGTCTCGTCCTCGGTGATGATCAGCGGGGGAGCGAAGGCGATCCAGTTGGGGTCGTAGCGCAGGATCAGGCCCTTCTCCAGCGCCTTCTTCCCGACGCGGACCCCGAATCCCAGGCTCTCGGGGAACTGCTCCTTCGTCTTCACGTCCTTCACGAACTCGACCCCGATGAGGAGCCCCCTCCCCCGTATGTCGCCGACGACGCCCAGGTTCTTCATCTCCTCCAGCCTCTTCCAGACCTCCGTCCCCCTCGCCTTGGCCTGCATCGGGAGGTTCCTCTCCTTCATCTCCTCGATGTTGGCGAGGGCGATGGCCGCCGAGAGCGGGTTTCCGCCGAACGTGTTCCCGTGTGCGAACTGGACGTTCTCCTCCGCGGCCCCCAGGAACGCCTCCGCGATGCGGTCGCTGATCGCCAGCCCGCCCATGGGAGTGTACCCGCTCGACATCCCCTTGCCCATGCAGATCACGTCGGGGGTCGTCCCGAATGTCTGGGCGGCGAACCACTCGCCCGTCCTGCCGAATCCCGTGATGACCTCGTCGAAGATGAGGAGGATATCGTGCTTGTCACAGACCTCCCGGAGGATCTTGAAGTACTCCGGCGGGGGGGTGATTATCCCGCCCGTGTTCCCTATCGGCTCGACTATGACCGCGGCCACCGTCGCCGGGTCCTCCTCCTTTACGACCTTCTCGACTATCGAGGCGCAGAGCACCTCGCAGTCGGGATACTCGAGGCCGTAGGGGCAGCGGTAGCAGGTCGGCGGGAAGACCTTGACGTAGCCCGGGCCGAACGGTTCGAAGGGTGACTTGCGCTTGGTGGTCCCGGAGGCCGCTAGCGAACCCATCGTGGAGCCGTGGTAGCCCTGGTAGCGCGAGATCACCTTGTACTTGTTGGGGTTGCCCGTCTGCCTGTGATACTGCTTGGCGAGCTTCATGGCCGCCTCGGTCGACTCGGAGCCCCCGCTGAAGAACTTCAGGGTGTGGAGGTCCCCGGGCATCAGGCCGGTCAGCAGCCTGGCGAGCTCGACGGCCCGGACGTTGGTCGAGTAGAGCGGGGGTCCGAAGGCCATCTCCTCGAGCTGCAGGTGGATTGCGTCGATCACCCTCCTGTTCCCGTGACCGACGTTGACTACGAAGATCCCCGAGAGCCCGTCCAGGTACTTCTTCCCGTTGACGTCCTCGTACCAGACGCCTCTGGCCCTCTTCATCACGAGTGGGTTCTTGGCGAACTCCTTCATCTGCATAAAGTCGAGGAAGAGGTGCTCCAGCGCGATCTGGTCGCCCAGGCTCTCTGACTCCATCTGTGCCGTCGTTACGGCTCCCCGATATTATAAAGGTGGTGAATCGGTCTCGACCCGAGGTCCTTCTCCGCCCGCCTCCGGGGCCGGGCCCGTCGTCGCGGTCCTCCCTCCGAGAGGGAAATGGCAGGCCACCAGACGGCCCCCTCCCGAGTCGAGGAGCGGGGGCGACCGCTCCCGGCAGACGGCCTGCGCGTAGGGGCACCGCGGGTTGAAGCTGCAGCCGGCGACCGGGCCGTCGGTCGCCTGACCCCCGAGCTCGGGCTCGGCGCGGTCGATGGCGCTCCTCGAGGACCTCCCGGGTACCGAGTCGATCAGGAGCTTGGTGTACGGGTGCAGAGGGTGGCGCAGGAGGGACTCGGAGTCGCCCATCTCCACTATCCTGCCGTGGTACATCACCGCTATCCTGTCGCAGAAGTACCTCGCCACGCCGAGGTCGTGGGTGATGAAGAGGCAGGTAAGGTTGAAGAGGCGCTTGAGGTCGAGCATCAGGTTGAGGACGCCGATGCGCACCGAGACGTCGAGCATCGAGACGGGCTCGTCCGCGATCAGCAGGTCGGGGCTGAGGGAGAGGGCCCTGGCGAGCGAGACGCGCTGTCGCTCGCCCCCGCTGAGCTCGTGGGGGTACTTCATCAGGACGCTCTCCGGCGACAGGCCCACGGTCTGCAGGAGCTCGGAGACCTTCTGCTCGCGCTGCCACCTCTCCTTGATGATCCCGTGGATGACCATCGGCTCCTCGACGGCCTGCTTGACCGACGAGCGGGGGTTCAGCGACTCGTAGGGGTCCTGGAATATCATCTGGACCCGCCTCCGGTACGCCTTGGCCGAGGCGCGGGACTGTTCGTAGACGTCGCCACCGTCGAAGCGGATGGTCCCGGAGGAAGGGCGCGTCAGCTTCACGATGGCCCTGGAGAGCGTCGTCTTCCCGCTGCCGCTCTCCCCGACCAGGCCCAGCGACTCCCCCCTCATGACCGTCAGCGACAGGTCGTCCACTGCGTCGATGGTCCGCCGCCTCATTAACCCGCCCGGGGTCGCGAAGCTCACGGTCAGGTTCCGCACCTCGAGTATCGGTTCCGGGGGCGTCAGCCGGGCCTCCACTCCTCCAGCAGGTGGCACGCCGCCATGGTCTCCCTGGTTATGCGGACCAGCGGCGGTTGGACCTCCCTGCACCGCTGGAACGCGAGGGGGCACCGCGGATGGAACCTGCAGCCGGTCGGCGGGTTGACCAGGTCTGGGGGGAGCCCGGGGATCGACCTGGCGGCCGACCGATCCCCGTCTATGGTCGGTATCGCGCCTATCAGCGCAGAGCTGTAGGGATGCCTGGGCGAGCTCAGGACCTGGTCCTCGGGCCCTATCTCCGCTATCC
>JBEKTS010000118.1:0-7690 GCA_049515775.1 Nitrososphaerales archaeon
GTGCCCCTGACGTGCACGTGCCCCATGCAGGGGGTCTCCACCACGACGAACAACCCATCCCCGTTCCTGGCAACGTACCCCAACGAGCTCACCGTAGCCAGCGTCCCCAGGATCGTCAACGAGCACCTGACCGGGAACATCGACTAGTACTTCGGCATCGTCCAGGCGAGCTGATCGGGGCCGAGCCTCGACGCGACGAGGCCCGGCGGGGTGTCACCGGCCGGGACTCCCGGTCCGGATCCCAGAAGCGGAAGGCAGATAAATCGTCGAGCTGCATTGCCACCCATGTCTAACCAACCACCCCTGATCTCGCCGTTCAGACGAGTCGGGAACGTGATCTACTCCTCGGGAGTGATTAGCTCTTCGGGCGGGGCGGAGGCCCAGATCCGCGGCTGCTTCGCTCAGCTGGAGAAATCGCTGGCGGACGCCGGCGCGAGGCTCACCGACGTGGTCAAGGTCAACATCTACCTCGTCGACCTGAGCGACCGAGAGAGATACCTGAACGCGATCTGGCGGGAGTACTTCCCGGTGAACCCCCCGGCGCGAACCACGGTCCAGGCGGGTCTGGCCCCTCCGGCGGTCGTCGAGATGGAGCTCGTGGCGATACTGGGCCCCTAGGACAGGCCACCGGCGCGCCCCCAGACTTCGACGTGCGGGAGATGAGGAGCGGCCTGGCACCTCTCCCGTTCGTCGGGACTCTGTGACGCGAGGGCCGGCGGCGTCGCCTGAGCGGCGATGCCGGTACCGGCTGGGAGGGGCGATGACGTCCGCGGCAGGGGCGGGACCACGTGGATCTGGAAGAGGTCGGGCCACTCCTTCCCGGTCACGAAGAGGCGGTGGCCCTGGGCGTCGTAGGCAATCCCGTTCAGGACGTCGTTCCCGAGGTCGCAGTGGCAGCCGGTCAGGTTCTCTATGCCCGTGAGGTCGAGCGATGCCGTGACCTGTCCCGTGCCGGGGTCGATCACGACGATCCTGTTGGTGAGCCAGACGTTGGCGAAGATCGACCCGTTGATGTAGGCCAGCGAGTTGAGGTTCTCGATCGGTGTGTCGCCGTCGCGCACGGTGATCTCCCCCGTGACCTGGAACGACTGGGGATCCAGGAAGCGGAGCTCGGGAGTCCCGTCGCTCATTATGAGCTGCGTCCCGTCGTTGGTGAGCCCCCAGCCCTGGTCGTCGAAGCTGAAGTTCCGGAGGAGCTGGAAGGTCTGGAGATCGTAGACGAAGGCCGTGTCGTTCTGATAGGTCAGCTGGATGACCGTGCCGTTGAATATCGTGATGCCCTCCCCGAAGTATCCGGCGGGGAGCTCGCGGAGCTGTAGGACCCGGCCAGTGTCGAGGTCGACGCGGCGTAGCGACGAGTCTCCGTAGAGGCCCGTGCTCTCGTAGAGCGACCCGTTGTAGTAGACGAGGCCCTCCGTGAAGGCTCCCGAGTCGTGGGGATAGGTCTCGATGACCTGGTACGAGTAGACGGGGGCACTCGAGGATGACGACGACGACGATGGCGGGATGCTCGGGGAGGAGGACGAGGTCGTCGAGGCGACCGTGGTCGCCGTGGGCGTCCGCGCCAGGCCGGAGTAGTAGATGGCGGCCCCTCCTCCCACCACGAGGAGGACCAGCATGACCGCGACGAACGCGATCCTCGTCGTCCTTCGTCGGCCTTTATCGGGGGCGGCCACGGTCGGTCGATGGCCCGAGCGGAAGCGCCGCATAGAAATACCCCACGCCCCGGGGCTCGCAGATTCCAGGCGACGGCGAGACGGACACCCTAGTCAGACTCAGGCACTTCCTCTACCTGCCCAGGAGCGCGTGGGTCCTCACCTCCACCTCGGCGCTATGGACCGTCGGTGGAGCGATGGCGAGCCCCTACCAGACGCTCTACTTCTCGGCGCTCGGCGCCGGACCCCTGGCCGTCGGCCTCCTGGTAGGTTACGGGACCGCGGTGACCATCCTCGCGCTGCTCGTCGGTGGGTACGTCGCCGACACCTGGGGGAGGAGGAAGGTCATCCTGACGTTCAGCTGGGTCTCGGTCGCGAGCGCCCTGGTCTACGCGTTCACGCCCGGATACTTCTACCTCGTCCTGCCGTTGACGCTCGCGTCGCTGGCCAGCATCTACACGCCCGCTTTCAACTCGGTGATGATGGACGAGATCCAGCCAAGCGACAGGATCAGGGGGTTCGCGGTCTTCAATGCGATAAACACCATCCCGTCGATGTTCACGCCGACCTTCGGAGGGCTGCTCATGTACGACCTGGGGGTGATGGACGGGATCAGGGTCGCGTACCTGGCGAGCGCTGCCTTCGGTGCGATAGCGGTCACGGTCAGGAGCCTGAGGCTCCGGGAGACGTACACGCCGGCTCCCTCGGACAAGAGGCGGTCGCTCTCCGGCTACGTCAGAGAGTCGTTCACCTCCGGGATAGACGCGACCAGGAGGGCGAACCCCATCGTGAAGAAGCTGCTCATCTACGTGACGCTCGCGGGGATCGGGACCGGGCTCACCTCGCCGTTCGTCTCGATCTACGTCGTCGACCACCTCAGGATAGACCCGCTGGACTACAGCCTGGTCGTGGACCTCGCCGGATTCACGACCGTGGTCCTGATGCTGAGCGTCGTCCTGCTGGTCAGGCGGCTGGGCGCGAGGAGGTCGGTCCTCATAGCCTCGACGGCCGCCCCCATAGGCAACGTGGTCTTCCTCCAGGCCAAGACGATGGACGAGCTGCTCGAGTGGGGGGCGACCGGGGCGATCGCCAGCGCGATCCAAACCCCCTCGCTCGCCACCATGCAGGCCGAGACCGTCTCCAAGTCGGACAGGGGCAGGATCCTGGCGATGTTCAGCCTCCTGCCGGCGCTGGTCTCCCTCCCCTCCCAGGTGGTGGCGGGGTACCTCTACTCGGGCGTCTCTCCCGCGGCACCGTTCCTCCTCTCGCTGGTGCCGTTCGCTGCCGCGGCGTTCGTGCTCTATTCGGCGAGATAGGGAGAGGCAGAGGGAGGGCGGGAGAGGCCATTCCCATCCTCCACCCCTTTTATACGGGGACCGGGTTCCAGGGACGATTGGCGAAAGCGCCCCCGGACTCCTCGAGGAACCTCATCGTCTGGATCGTCGTCCCCCTGGTGCTCATCGTCGTCGCCAACTCGCTGGTCTTCGTGGTCTACCAGGGGGCGAACCCCGGCGAGGACTGGTACAGCCAGGCGTGGGGATTCCTCCAGTCGCAGCCGTTCCTGGCTATTACGGGGTCGCTCCTCTTCCCCATAGCGATATTCCTCGTCGAGAACCGCCTGCAGATAATCCAGAAGCGGTCGGACGAGAGGAAGGAGCTCCGAGTGAAGTGCCTGCAGAGGACCGAGGAGGTCTGGGGGCAGCTCCAGTCGCTCGCCTTCACCGTCTCGACCTGCGACGCCGGGACCAGTCCGAAGCGAGACGTCCTCAAGATCCTCGGCACGGTCCACGACTTCAAGAACTCGGGGGAACAGCTGATTAGCGAATGGATGCTGAGGTTCCCCGACCTGGACTCCCGGACCCTCGAGGACGTGCTCGCCCTGATAGACGTGGTCAGCGATCCCACCTACGCCATCGCCTACCGGCTCCTCGACGCCCCGGGCGACCCGACGACCCGGGAGCTCCAGGGACACCTGGGGGCCATCGCCGACGTCGTGGACGGGGTGGTGCGATACGCCATCGTCGAGGTCTTCTCTCTCACCATCGAGATCGGCGACCCCGCGACGGGCAGGCGCGAGCGGCGACAGAAGGAGGAGAGGAGGGCGGTCAGGCTGGCATCGGTCCACGCCTGGGCGGACGGCGTCAGGGCCGTACGCCGGAGGTTCATCAACGTCGGCCCGTTCTCCACGGGACAGGGCGTGGACGGGCTCCGCGCCGCGTTCCTGGAGATCGAGGGGGAGATGGCCGCGAGGAAGCAGACTGCCGTCTCCGCTGACGAGTTCGCGAAGCTGTCCGCCGCCTACGATGGGCTGACGCCCCAGGAGAGGACGGACGTCCTCAGGTACGGTATCAACGGGACCTCTGTCGACCTGGTGAGGGAAACCTCGGCGTGGCTCAGCACCCAGTGGCTGAGGATCGAGGTGGAGGGGAGGCTCGCGCCGGGCACGGACGGCGCCGGTCGCAGCCCCGACCAGGGCTAGCTAGCCCTGGAGGGCCGGTGTCTTCGCCCGAGCGAGCCCGCTCGCTCGTCGGCCCGCGTCCGGCGCGGCGCGCGGCTGGCGGCGCAGCATCACGTACAGGGCCCCGACCACGACCGCCGTCGCGGCGACCCCGAGGTACGCGTAGGTCAGCTCGGAACCGGAGGAGGCGGCCACGGGTATGCCGGTGGCGAGCACGACGAGCCCCGTCACGCCCTGCTCGGTGATGTAGAGGTTCCCCGAGACCGGGTCGAAGGCCATGGCCGTGATGCCGGTGTAGTCGACGTCGTCAGAGGGGTCGCCCGTGGAGTTCAGGAGGACCCGCCCCGTGCTCCCGTCCAGCTCGTAGAGCCTGTTCTGGCCGGCGTCGCTGACGTAGACGTCCGGAGAGGAGGCGACGACCACGACGCCCGGGGCCTGCCCCAGCCGGATGCCGTAGGCGACCTGCATGGTCGTCTCGTTCATCGCAAGGAAGTTGACGGCCGAGCTCCCCTGTTCGCCCCCTGAAGCCACGAAGACGAGGCCGGTCGACGGGTCGACGGCGACGTGCTCCGGCGGGAAGGGTATCGAGACCGTGCCGACCACCTTCAGGGTCTGGGCGCTGTACGCGACGACGGCGTCGGACCGGGATGAGAGGTTGCCGATGAAGACCTCGTGGGTGTTCGGGTCCACCGCCAGGGCCGAGGTGGCTCCGACCGGCAGGCGCGCCGCGACGACGTCGGTCGAGGTCCGGATCGCGTACAGCGACTCGGAGCTCGTGTCCGCGGCGAACAGGAGCCCGTCCGGGTCGTCCACGGCGAGCGCGTAGGGGGTGCCAGCCCCCTTCACGGTGGCGACGACCGAGTTGGCCGAGCTGTCCAGGACCGAGACGGAGGGCGACCCCTGGCCCCCCGAGACGTAGACGTCACCCGTCGCCGGGTCGTCGGCTATGGCGTAGGGCGAGGGCGTCGAGACGATACCGAAGACCTGAAACGTCGACGGTTCGAGCGCGACCGTCGTGCCGTTCAGGTACAGGAGCGCGTAGACCACTCCGGAGGTCGGGTCGACCGCGACCCCCCGGGGCACGGTCCCGAGACCGACCGAGAAGGGCTCGGAGGCGGCGGTCGCGCCCGCCGTCCCGAGGGCGGGTGAGAGCAGAAGGACGGTGAGAAGGACGCCGGCGGCCAAGGGCCGGACCCTCGAACTCTCACCCATGACCAGCAAGCCCTAGACTGGAAGAGGAGCGGGCCGCTATTATCTCTTCGGAGACGGCCTGTGGAGGGCGTCGCTGGCGCTCGAACGGGCGCCCGTCTTCGGCTGCCTCCACGATCCCGTCGGCGACGGAGAGAAAGAAAGGGGCGTACGATGGCCTAGGACCGGCGGTAGTCGTCCGCGACCCGGACTATGTCGTCCTCGTTGAAGTCCCCGTGGGCTATCTCCAGGACCTGCGCCCCGAGCGACCCCGCGCCGAGGCGGTGCCTGGCCCCCACGGGGACGGTGACCTCCTGACCGGGCCTCAGGGTGTGCCTCTCGTCCCCGATCTCGGCGACCGCCTCGCCCTGGAGGCAGATCCAGGTCTCGCTCCGCTTCGAGTGGTACTGCAGGCTCAACCGGTGGCCAGGGTCGATCGCGATCACCTTCACGGTGACGTCGGTCGCGTTCGTGACGTAGGTGGTGAAGCGGCCCCAGGGCCTCTCGGTCACGATTCCACGCGCCATGCCACGGACCGTCCTACCCCTGGACAGGGGGTTCATCTCCTTTTTGTTCGATGGCACAGACGGACACCGCCGACCGCCCCCACGCCGGATCGAAGCGGGACACGGAGTGGTGAGGGCGGCCGTGTCACGCGAGCGCTTCCGTGAACCTTAAGCGCCTCGGGGGCGCCGCTTCGCCCCGAGGAGACCGGAGCGACGACCCTAGGAGAGGCGCCGGGGGTTGTGATCGTCGGGGCGGGAGCCGTCGGATCGTCCATCGCGGGCTGGCTCGCGCCGTCGAACCCAGGTCTGTCCCTGCTCGCGCGCGGCGAGACCCTCGAGGTCTTGAGGCGCCGCGGGCTCAAGTCATACCTGAAGGGTTGCCGCTCGACCGCGGCGGCGATGCCCGTGCGCGCCATCGGCTCGCTCGCCGAGGCGGCACCCCCGGACGTCGTCGTCGTCACGGTGAAGAACTACGACCTGGAGGCCGTCTGTCGGGACCTGAGGGCACAGCTGGGAGACCGGGAGCCCATCGTGGTCGGTCTCCAGAACGGGGTCAAGAACCAGCAGGTGCTGCCCAGGTATTTCAGCAGGGTCGTCTACGGCGTCGTCTGCTACAACTCGTGGCGGGAGGGACCGGGGGAGGTCGGCCACGAGAAACGCGGGCACGTCATCGTCGGCACTCCGGCCAACGACCGGGGGGAGGAGGTGAGGGCGGTCGCGGGGATCCTCGGGCCGCACATGGACTGCGTCGTGACCGACCGCCTGCGGGACGCGGTCCACTCGAAGCTCGTGATCAACATAGCCAACCCCGTGATGGCGCTGGTGGGGGCCCGGCGTCGACGGGTCGAGTCCTTCGACCTCCTCGTGCGGACGCTGCTCGCGCTCCACCTCGAGGCCATAGGCCTCCTGGAGTCCGCCGGGTACCACGAGCACCGGCTGGGCCACGTACCGTCCTGGAGGTCCTTCAGGATCGGGCGGAACCTGCCCGCCCCCGTCGCGACGAGCTTCTTCAGGCGCGGGACGAGGACCATAGGCCTCAACAGCATGGCGCAGGACGTCTTCGGCGGAAGGGGCTCGACGGAGCTGGACGAGATCAACGGGTACATGCTTGGGCTCGCCGAGCGGGCCGGGGTCTCGACGCCGGTCAACGAGACGGTCTACCGCGCCGCCAAGGAGCGCTTCGGCACCGACTTCCGGCCGGTCTCCGAGCGCGAGCTGTGGTCGATGGTGGAGCAGAATGTGGGCGATGCACCCGAGGCGCGGGCCCCCGCTGGCTAGGAGACGGGGAGAGGGAGGAAGGGAGCTCAAGACGATCGGGGACGCCTCTCCGCCGGGCCTTCGCCCTCCGGGCCGTCCTCTACGCCGTTGAGTTCGCTCATCGGTGGTGCCAGAAGGACGCCGCCAGGGCGACGATCGACTCGAACCAGAGCGCGTAGAAGGCCGTCCCGTAGGCGGGCTGCGCCACGGACGGGTAGATGACGTAGGGGCTCAGCGTCAGGAGGGCCATGGCGACCGCCCCCAGTATCCCGCTGCCGAGCGGGAAGATGCCGACGACGCCCGCTATGAAGAGAAGGACGAACGCGACTATCGTGATGTAGTTCGAGGCGATCACCTGGGAGCTCCCGGAGTTGATCGAGCCCGTGTTGCTCAGCAGGACCCCTGCGATGTTGGACAGGCTCGAGCCACCGGAGAACGGCACGAAGTAGAGGGTCACAAGGATGGCGAGACCGACGACCAGACCGAACACCCGGCCGGGATGGAACTCCATCTACGGCGAGCTCCGGCCGTTCCTATATAAATTCGTGCGAGGAGTCCAAAAAGGTGGAGAGGAAGCGGGCGAAAAGCGGCGCGGCCGCGACGAGAGCGGCGGCCACCCATCTGGC
>JBEKTS010000118.1:7706-9633 GCA_049515775.1 Nitrososphaerales archaeon
CGGAGGCAGGGTGAGAGACGCCCAGATCGCGAGGCCCGAGCCACGACGCCGCCGACGATTTGGACCGGCCCGACGCATGCGGCGAAGAGACGCCGCCGGCGGCCTCGCGGACGGCGCCGCCCTCGCCCCGGCATCCTGAGTCGAGGACCCGGAGGGCAGCCGAGGGCGACCCCGGACGGCGAAGCGGACGGACGGTCGCGCGCCTCTGCTCCGCCGTCCTCGTGCGGGAGGGTTGAAAAGGGAGAGGGGCCGACCTCCCGCCCAGCATGAGCGCTCATGGCCGTCTGGCGGGCAAGGTCGCGTTGGTAACGGGCTCCGGTTCCGGGATAGGGAGAGGGATCGCCCGCCTCTTCGCCAAGGAGGGGGCGAGGGTGATCGTGGTCGACCTGAACGAGGCCGGCGCCAAGGAGACCGCCGAGACCATACGCGGGGAGGGAGGCGAGTCTCTTCCGGTCAGGACGAACGTCCTCGCCGCGGCCGAGGTCAGGTCCCTGGTCGACCTGGTCGTGGGCAGGTACGGGAGGATCGACGTGCTCCACAACAACGTCGGCGGATGGCAGAGGGAGGCCCACGACACCGTCCTCGACGACTCCGAGGAGGAGTGGGACAGGCTCGTCGACCTGAACCTCAAGAGCACGTTCTTGGTCTCGAGGGAGGTGGTCCCGCACATGGTGAAGCAGGGCGGAGGGGCGATCGTCAACACGATAACGATCAACGCGTTCCTGACCCAGCCCGGGACGGCCGCCTACAGCGCCGCCAAGGCGGGGGCGTTCCAGTTCACGAGGGCGATGGCGCTGGACCTGGCCAGGTTCAACGTCCGGGTCAACGGCATAGCGCCGGGAGAGATAGAGACACCCCTCTGGCTCTCGACCTACGACAACCTCCCCAACTCCGCGCAGGTCAAGGCCTCGGTGCTGGCGAGGATACCGCTGGGAAGGTTCGGCACCCCCGAGGACGTGGCCTTCGCGGCGCTCTGGCTGGCCTCGGACGAAGCGAGGTACGTCACCGGCCAGGTCATCACCGTCGACGGCGGGATCACGGCCGGGGTCTATCCCTGAGCGGAGGAGACGCAGGCCGTGACTGGGATGGGCGCCGGACCCATCGCAGGTCTCGACCCGCGGCGTCCCGGAAAAAGGCTTATGTCGGCAGGCTCCCCGGTATGCCCATGGAAGAGGTGTTGTCGGCGCGATTCTACGGGGCGAAGCAGCCCCTCAGGCTCGAGGGCGTCCAGGTCCCTGCGGTCGGCGACGACGACGTGCTCGTCGAGGTCCGGGCCGCGAGCATCTGCCACTCGGACCTGCACACCATCGCGGGCAGGCAGGTCCCGGCGATGGTCCCGATCACCCTGGGCCACGAGGCGTCGGGGGTCGTCGCCTCGAAGGGGAAGGACGTCACGAACGTCGAGGTCGGAGACCGGGTGGGGGTCGACTACGTGCAGAGCTGCGGCCGCTGCCGCTACTGCCTGTCGGGCAGGGACAACCTCTGCGACAACTTCTCGGTGATGGCCTTCAACGCGGAGGGGTCGTGGAAGGAGAAGGTCGTCGTCCCCGGTCGGCACGTGCACAGGCTTCCCGAGAACGTCGGCTTCCCGGAGGGGGCGATGCTCAACTGCGCGGTCATGACCGCCTATCACGCGGTCAAGCTCGCCGGACTGGCGCCGGGGGCGTCCGTCCTGGTCTACGGCCTGGGCGGGGTCGGCATGAGCCTCCTGAAGTGGGCGAGGGTGGCGGGAGCGGCCGATATCATCGCGGTCGACCTGGAGGAGGGCAAGCTGAGCGCTGCGCGCCGCGAGGGCGCGACGGCGACGGTCAACCCGAGGGAGGGAGACCCCGTCGCCCGGATACGGTCACTGACGGGAGGGCGAGGGGTCGACGTCGGCTTCGAGGTCATCGGCAAGACCGAGAGCGAGAGGAACGTGGTCTCCTCG
>JBEKTS010000119.1:0-7683 GCA_049515775.1 Nitrososphaerales archaeon
CTCCTCCAACGAAAGGTCGATGGCTCTGAGCTGTGCGTCGATCTCCTCCCTCCTGTCCACAGGGCTGGTCACGTCGTTCCCGTCGCGGCTCGGGCGGGATAATTAGGCTTCCGCAGCGACCGGATCGCGACCGGGCTCTACGGCCTCCAGGGGACCGGCTCCTCGTTCCGCGAGGCCCGGGACCGGCGCGTAGGGTCGGGAGCGAGGGTCTCGGGGAAGCGCCGTTCCGAAAGGAGAAGAGCTCGAAAAAAATGGGGAGCCGAGTGCGGGTCCTAGACCGTTCCGTTAAGATAGACCACGTACTCGGTGGTTCCCGATTTCAGGTCCAGCGATATGGTCGCGGTCGAGCCGACGAAGCTCCCTCTGGCGGTCCCCTGCAGGATGAACGCGCCTGTGGGGCTCGTCGCACCCTGTCCGGAGATGGTAGAGGCCGACGGGCTCATCTGGGCCGAGCCGGAGGAGATCGTGTACGTCGTCGAGCCGATCACGACGCTCCCTCCTATCGAGAGCGTGTAGCCTTCGGTGAGGTTGCCGGAGACGGTGAAGACGATGGACCCGGACGCGGTCCCGTTGTTGGTCGTGCTCCCTAGGGCACCGTACTGGCCCGACGTGCTCGTGAAGGTGATCGACTGGCCGACGGCCACGTCAGCCCTGCTCTGGGCGCGCCCGAAGCCCTGGCCGAAGCCGTGGTCTCCCTGGCCGCCGGGTCCCCAGCCTCCTCCGCCGTTCGGAGGGATGCCGAAGCCCTGGCCGCCGGGTCCCCAGGGGCCGACGAGGGTGGTGTTGCTAGACGTGGAAGCGGTGCCGGTGCTGCTCGAGGTCGCCGTCGACGAGGAGGTGGACGAAGGGGTGGCCGTCTGCGCATAGGCCGACGATAACGCTGGGTAGACCAGCAGTATCGCTATGATGGCCATCGTGGATGCCGTGACTATCGCTGTTTTCGCGAACCTGGTTGTCATTTTCAGAGATAGCACCCCGCGCCGGATATTTACGGGAATTCCGGATTCGTTCCATAATTGCTAGAGAATCGCTGCAAGATAGTCGGCCTCCGGGGTCGGGCCGTCCGTCGGGCGCGCAATCGACCTCTCCTTGACACCCTGACCCGGGTCGCGGGCGAGACGTTCCCGTCGACGACGGTGGACCGAGGGCGGAAGGAGACCACCCATCGACCGGCCCACCCCGCAGGAGGAATGGGGGCGGAGCGGCTCGGTGCGTAGGTCCGCGGGAGGAGACGGGAGGCGCGTCGCTAGGGCGCGTCCTTCTTCTCCGTCTTCCGCTCGTTGACCGTGGCGTAGCCGATCCGTTCGGCGTCCTGGGGCGACCTGCCACGTTCCTCCTCGGAGGCCGCTATGTGCTTGGCCTCCCTGTCATCCTTCGGGGTGAACCGATGGTTGCTTCCCCTGGGCAAGATCGATGGCTCCTAGACTATCACGACCCCGAAGAGGAGAGTCAGCAGGAACAGCGCGATGAAGACCACGAGCAGGATCTTCGCGATCTCCATGCTGAACCCGGCGACTCCCCTGGCGCCAAACAAATAGGCGACGAGGGCTATGACCAGGAAGAGGACGGCCAACCCGAGCAGGTCAATCATTTTGATTTCGAGGAGCCTACGCACCCGCGCTTATCTCGTGACCTAGGTAAGTACGCGAATAGTCCTCTGTTCTCTGGTCCCGCCCTCCCGTGCGGGGCCCAGCCGATCGTGGTCCGGTCGGCCGGCGGACCGCAGCGGCTCGCCTTGGGACACGGCACGGGCCTGGAACGAGGTGACAGAGAACTCCGACCACACCGAGATAATGCGCGGCTCCCATCGAGGGCCATGAACAGACAAGAAGAGGAGGGAAGGCGCAAGAAGACCGAGGGCCAGGTCCGCGAGACCGTCGGGAAGGCCCTCGACGACAAGTCAGAGCAGATCCGAGGCAAGGGAGAGAAGGTGCAGGGAGAGATCCAAGAGGGCCTCGGCAAGGCGAAGCGGAGGGTAGAGGAGAGGTAGTCCCCGCGCTCCGTCGGGTTGGCGCGGACTGGGGCGGGCTGCGACCGGCTCGCTCCCGTCCGTCCGACCGACCGGCCGATGCTGAAGCGCGGTACCATAAGCTTCTAGGCATAACGGCTTGGTCGCGCGACTGAATGGATCGTCAAGGTGAATCAGATGGAAAGACAAGACCAAGACGCACAGAAGAAGGACGACGCGAAGCATCGCCCGGGCCGTACCGGCAACGACGACGACACGAGCGGCACCGACACACCCTACAGAGGCACGGGCGCCGGCGGGCGCGGCAGCCAGAACCTGGACAGGCCGCAGCCGGGCGGAACCATGGGCCAGACCTGGAGCGGCAGCGCAGGAGCGAACAAGGGAGCCGGCACGCAGAACATCGGCAACCGTGACAACTCCGCGCCAGGAGGCAAGCAGATGACATCCGACACACCCAACGTCCCCTCGTCGAGCACGTACAAATCGGCCAACTCGCCCAAGGGCGCCGATGCCGGCGCCGCTGGGACTAACCCGAACAAGAACCGCGCCACGGACGCGAACGCCGGCGACGACACGACCGAAGACGACGCCGGAGACGAAGAGGCCTAGTCACAGGCCCAAGAGAAAGTATCCCTACTTTCTCTTCCGTAATCTTTTTCGCTCCTCAAGTTTTTGCTCTCCATCGACAGAGCAGGGGGTTCTCTCAGCCGGTCTGGAGAGTTCGTGTTCGAGCGCCCCCGGTGCACCATGGGCGATGGCGATGCACCTCTCGCAGACGACCGGGAGGGCTTGACGTGAGACCTCGCCCTGCCCTAGGAAGAGAAATAGGCGGCCAGCGCGCAGGGCTCCCGTTGCCAAAGCACCTCGATGAAGTGGACACCCCGGCCCTGATACTCGACCTCGACAGGATGGAGAGGAACGTCAAGAGGATGGCGGCGTTCGCGAAGGAGTGCGGCGTCGCGCTGAGGCCCCACGTCAAGACGCACAAGTCACCGGAGATCGCCAAGATCCAGCTCGCCGCCGGGTCCACCGGCGTCTGCCTACAGAAGGTGAGCGAGGTGGAGGTCTTCGCCGCCGCGGGGATCGAGGACATCTTCCTGACCAACGAGGTCGTCGTCCCCCAGAAGCTGGAGCGGCTCGCGCGGGTCGCGGAGAAGACCCACGTAGGGCTGGCAGCGGACGACGCCGGGGTCGTCAGGACGATCGGGAAGGCCGCCAGGGACGTCGGCTCCGAGCTCGACGTCTACGTGGACATAGACGACGGGATGGGGAGGTGCGGGGCCAGGCCCGAGGACGCGGCGGGAATCGCCCTCGAGATATCGAGGCAGGAGGGGCTGGTCTTCCGGGGGATGATGGGGTACGAGGGCCACGTCGGCGGCGGCAAGACGAAGGAGGAACAGGCCAGGCTCTCGGCCGAGGCCATGGAGAGGATGGTCACGGCCAAGGCGGGCGTCGAGAAGGCCGGACTTCGCGTCGACGTCGTGAGCGTCGGCTCCTCCGTGAGCACCCAGTTCAACGCCAAGCACCCCGTCGTGACCGAGGTCCAGCCCGGGATGTACGTCTTCAACGACATGGGCCTGGTGAACCGCGGGGTGGCGACGATGCAGGACTGCGCGCTCACGGTCGTCACGACGGTGATGAGCAAGCCCGGCCCGCAGAGGGCGGTCGTCGACGCCGGCTCCAAGGCGTTCAACTTCGACATGGGCCTATTCCCGTCCCCCTTCGACAGGGAGGGCGTCGTCATGGACCACTTCTCCGAGGAGCACGGGTGGCTGCAGCTCAGCGGCCCGGGGACCGGGGTGAAGATAGGCGACAGGATCCGCTTCGTGCCCGTCCACTGCTGCACGGCGGTCAACCAGCACGAGGAGTTCGTCGCGATCAGGGGGGACGCCGTGGAGCGGACGATCCCCGTCCTGGCCCGCGGGAAGATGCTCTGACGCGCCCGGGGAAGGGGGCTACTCGGGCGGGATCTCCCTGAACCGCATCATCAGGTCCACGCCCCTCCCCTTCTGGTAGTAGTAGGAGACGGCGTAGATCAGCAGGCCTGCTGCGAAGACCCCTACGAGGGCGATCAGGTAGTTCGGGTTGATGGCCGCCCCCGTGTATGCGGGGCTGGCCGCAGCGACCGCCACGAACGCCCCGATCAGGAACGTCGCGAGCCCGACGATCGGACCACCGGCACGCCGCCTATCCTCCTCTGGACCGAGGCGGCGGTGCTCTGGAAGAGCGCCTTCCTTCTGTACGGGAAGAGCAGGCCGCTCAGGCCGACGAACGCTATCGAGAGGTAGAGCCCGGAGGTGGTGTAGGCCAGGAAGGTGAGCACGTTCGCCTCGAAGATCGAGAGCATGATGTAGACGAACCCCACGACGGCTATCAGGGCGAGCGCGAAGTTCGGCGAACCCCTACGGCTGAGCTGCGAGAACTTGCTGGGCACGACGCCGTCGAACGACCAGGCGAAGACGATCCTGACCGTGGCGAGGACTATCGTCTCGAGCGAGCCGAGGACCGAGGCTATGATGGCGAGGGGCACCAGGATCGCCACCGCGGTGCTCGGGCTCGCGAAGATCACCAGGTAGGAGCTCACCGGGGGAGAGGGCAGGGTGTACGCGGGATTCCCGCTGTTGGCCAGGAGCGCGGCCGAGTTGATGAACTGGCCGCCCATCACGGCGAAGGGCGCCTCGAAGACCAGGAAGATCACCACGGCGAAGACCAGGACCGAGCCGACGACGCCGATGAGCTGGGACCTCTGGCTCTGCTTGACCTCCCCGCCGATGTAGGTCGAGAAGTTGTAGCCGAGGTAGTTCAGGAAGCTGTAGAAGGTGCCCAGGATTATCCCGGAGAACGTGAAGACGGTCACATAGCCCGCTTTGTTGGCCGCCCCGATTATCCCCTGGTAGGTCGTGCCGGACATCGAGTTGAAGTTGCCCTGGAAGGTCGCCGGAGATGACGTGGCCAGGGCGAGCAGGAAGACGGAGAGGCCCACGACGACGATCACGAAGGTCACCCAGGTGTACCTGAAGGTGTTCTTGATCCCGATCGCCGCCGCCAGGACCACGATCGCGAGGACCATGAGGCTCCCCAGCAGCAGGGAGTTCTGGCTCGTCACCGACGAGGCGAGCGAGAGGTAGGACGAGTTGTGCGTGACGATGGCGAGGTTGTAGAGCATCGTCCCCAGGCCGTAGGTCATGAGCCAGCCGGAGACGGGGCCTATGAACGAGAGGAAGAAGATGACCACCCCGAAGCTCTCCATGAACCCGACGGCCGGGTGGATTATCCTGCTGACCCAGACGTAGTCTCCTCCCGTCCTCGGGAAGGCCGTGGTCATGTAGTAGTACAGGACCGCGATGAGCAGGTTGGGCAGGAGCGCCAGCGCCACCGTTACGGGGGTGTCGATCCCCTGGTAGGTCGACCCCGCGAAGAAGATGTAGAGCAGGGGCCACGGGAGGCCCATGTTGAGCAGGTTGAACATCAGGACGTCCTTGGCCGAGAGATAGCGGACGAGGCCGGTGGCCTCCCTCAGGAAGACGTTGGACTTGGTGGTAGCCAAGCGACGGCCTCAGATATACCGCCCGTTATTTATGTCTTGGTCTCACGCGACGTGGTATTATCATCGGGTCTGGGGCGCTTCTCTGCCATTCTTGGAATCGAGCCGGCGGGTCGCTCGCTCACTCCACCTCGGTGATGTAGAAGAGGTAGGGTTGCGTCTGCGTGGGGTAGGAGTCGACCGCGACGAAGTTGATCCTGCAGACGACCATCCCGTCGATCGGCGAGGTGATCTCCTCGAGGACCTCGCCGCGGAAGTCCCAGACCTGTCCCAGCATCTGTCCCTTGCTGACCGTCTCTCCGTGGCCCACGCTCGGGACGAAGAGGCCCGCGGACCGGTTCGCCACCAGGACCGGGTTCTTGAGGACCCTGACGGACCGCCTGGGCCCGGCTCCCCCGGCGAGGATGCCCATGTGCCTCATGACGTTGAGCAGCCCGTCGTAGTGGATCGCGACCGTCTCGTCCTCGAGCTTCCCCTCCTTCCCCGCCTCGACCATGGTCGCCGGGATCCCCCTCCTCGCGACCTCCCAGTAGAGGGTGCCGTCGGCGGTGACCGCGTAGGTCGTCCCCACGGGCGGGACGCTGGTCGACCTGGAGGCCGGGAGCGCGTGGAGGTGGTAGTCGACCGGGAAGCACGAGGCCAGCTCCGAGGACCTCCTGTCCACCTCGTCGTTCCCGGTGATCGGGACGTAGTTGAACGGCACCAGGGCCTCGTTGTAGTCCGCCCCGTGCAGGTGCACGACGGCGTCCCCCTTCAGGGCGATCTCGTGGAGGATCTTGTGGGCGATCCGGAAGGTGACCGTCGCGCCGGGGTCGCCCGGGTAGGCGCCGTAGGGGTTGACCTGGTCGATCGGGTTCACGAACAGGAACCGGGAGTCGAACGCCACCGGGTTGGCGAGGGGGGCGATGATCACGGTCCCCGAGAGCTCGGTCGCCCTCAGGTCGCGGGCCAGCCTCACGGCCGCCACGATCCCGGCGTACTCGCAGCCGTGCTCGCCGGCGACGACGACGAGGGTCGGACCGGGCTTTGATCCCTGGACTATCGAGATCGGCAGCTCGATCGCGCTGGCCGCCCTCTCGGCGACCCTGTAGGCGCCGTGGACGGACCGGCCCGGGACGCTCGTCAGCTCTCCTATCTTGACTGGGGTCGACATTGCAGACGTCCCGGTACCGGACCCCGGGGCTAAAAAGGGCGAGGCTCGCTCTCGGCCGTCGTCAGCCGGTCTGCTCCCTCTGGACCCGGGCCAGGGCGTCGTCCATGATGCCCAGGCCCACCCGGGCCAGCTTCTCGGTCATGTTGAGGGCCGGGGTGATCCGGAAGACGTTCCCGTAGAGCCCGTCGTAGGCGGTCAGCAGCCCGTCCTCGAAGGCGAGTGCGCAGGCCTTCTTGATCTCGTCGAGGCCGGGCGCCTTCGAGCGCTTCGACCTCACGATCTCTACCCCGACGAGCAGACCCATCCCCCTTACGTCGCCCACGATGTCGTAGGCCCGCTTCATCTCCTGGAACCCGTCCTGGAGGCAGGACCCCACCCTCGATGCGTTCTCCCAGAGCCTCTCCCGCTCGAGGACCCCGATCATCGCCAGAGCGCCGGCGCACCCCAGCGGGTGGCCCGCGCCGGTGATTACGTGCGAGCCGTGCGGCCAGTCCATCACGTCGCTCCTCGCCACGCAGGCGCTGACGGGAGTCCCCCCGCCGAGCGGCTTCCCGAGCAGCACGATGTCCGGGTCGAGGCCCCAGTGCTCGGACGCGAACATCCTCCCGGTCCGCCCGAACCCCGTCTGGACCTCGTCGGCGATGAAGAGGATCCCGTGCCGCGCGCAGATCTCCTGCAGCCTCGCGAGGAACCCGTCGGGGGGCACCAGGACCCCTCCGTCTCCCTGGATCGGCTCCACGAATACCCCCGCCACCTCGCTCGGGGGCACCACGGTGCGGAAGACCTGCTCCTCGAGGTAGTCGAGGATCCGGTCTCCGGGCCCGTCTCCACGTCCCTCCTCCGTCTTCTTCTTCTTGCTCTTCCCTCTCCCCCCTCCGTCCCACCGGTACTGGTACGGGTACGGAATGTGCGTCACCTCGGGGACCAGGGGAGAGAAGCCCATGACGGTCCCGGCGCTATAGCCCGAGACCGAGAGCGCGCCATAGGTAGCGAGCCCGTGGTTCGAGCCGAGGAAAG
>JBEKTS010000120.1:0-7613 GCA_049515775.1 Nitrososphaerales archaeon
GACGACGAGCGAGTAGACCACGACGAACGCGTTCCGCAGCTGCTGCCGTGCGAACCTCAGACCCGCGACTTCCAATTCCCTCTCACATACTTCTCGATTGCGGCGAGCCCGATGAACAACGCCGTGAAGGCGAACCCGGCGACGAGGCCCGGCACCACGGCGACGACCGTCTTCTCAGGGGTCATCTCGCCCACTCTCACTCCGCCGTCGCCGATCATCAGCGCGACCACGAGGAGCACGACCGCCGTCGTCGTGCGTCCCATCCTGCGAAGATACGCGAGCGGGATCAGGCCTGCGAAGAACAGGGTCTTGCCGGCAGACAGGATGTAGGTTGCGGTCACACTCCCTCCGAACGCCTCGCCGAAGCCGTAGATGAACCCCTTGACCACGAGCGAGTTCGAGAAGGCGGTCCCGAACGCGAGGGAGCCCAGGGGGAAGAAGAGCAGGATGCCCTGATACACGTACTGGCCGATGAAGAGGGGGTTGGCGAGGAGGAAGAGAGCCAGGCCGCCGAGCAGGACGAGGTCGCGCTTGCTGACCCTCGGTCCTCCCTCCACGCCCAACGCCCCCACCAGGACGCCGAGGAATCCCGCGGCGAGGCGCGGCGTGCTACCACCTCCGAAACCGAGGAGCCCGATGGCCGTGATGTCGTGAGCGTCGGAGTTCACGGCGTGCAGCGAGACGGGCACGGCGAGGGTGAGGCTGGTGACGACGTAGATACCTTCGCTGAAGAAGAAGACGAACGCCCCAGCCGCGATCAGCGTCACCAGGTGGGAGATGTCGCTCATGGAGCGCGACTCAGAGGTGAGCGCGCCGAGGTAGGCCCACCCCAACAGGACGAGGACCATCGAGAGGACGGCCTCGACCCCAAGCAGCACCTTGAAGTCCCTGACGCTAAGGCTTAGGCCGAGGACGTTGGTGCGCTGATTCGCCGCGAGCAGCGTGCCGAGCTCGGCGCTCTCCGTAGGCGTCAGTTGCCCGGCGTTCCCGACCCCGAAGTACTGGTCGGGGTACAGCGTGCTCACCGACTCCGACACGTTGGTGTTCGCGCTGCTGTCGACCATCACGATGGGGACGTTGCCGAGGTATCCGAAGACGAATTGGCCCCACTCTTGGATCTGCGTCGGAGTGGCGTTGGAGATCACGACTATGTTGAACTGACCGACGCTCGACATGACGTTGAAGTCGGTGAAATCATCGTCGGGGGTGATGATCAGGGCGTTGCTGCCGGCGACCGCCTGGAGCTGGGTCTTGATCGCATCGGTCTGCGCCGGGGTGCCCGCCATGACGAAGGCCTTGACCCTCGGATCGGGACCCCCGAACGCACCCAGGGCGACCATCAGCAGCGAGCACAGGATGAACAGGGTCAGGAGCTTCCGGGGCTGGAACAGGGTCCGTATCCTGAAGCCCTTGCGGGCGACGGAGAAGGACGGGACAGCTCTCAAGAGCGTCGCCGCGCCGACGCGCAGCTGATTCGTGACCTCGTCGAAGACCTGCTTGCCCGGCGCGAACAGGTTCAGCGCCGCGAGCGCCAGCACCGCCAAGGCGGCGACAGAGATGGCGATGCTCGTCGGGAGGAACGACGACGCTTGGAAGACGAGAAGCCCGGCGCTGTACCCGCTATAGGACAGCTGGGTCGAATTGCTGCTGATCAAGTACGCGCTGCTGAGCGGGAGGTTGGCGCCCTTGGCTGTGTAGACCTGGGATAGGACGTTCCCGGAAGGCGTCGTGACCACATACACGAATGACGTCAACGTTTGAGTTTGGACCAGTCCCCCTGGACCGGCAGAAATGGATCGCCATAGGAAGGTCGCGCTGCTCACGTACCCGGTGAGACCGATGTAGAAGGACGATGCGTTGGTGAACACCTGGAACGAGTAGGTGTACTCCCCCTGGGACAACGACGTGCCGACCAAGGCCACGTTCTCGCCCACGCCGGTCACGTTCGCCGTATGAAGGCTGACTGCGCTCGCGATGGTGAACGCGTCGTTGGGCACCGAAAATGCGGTCCCGTTCAGGACGACGTCCACCGTGTTCGTGCCGCTCCCATAGAGGTCATAGTGCGGTTGGACGTATTCCACCACGTACATGGTCGCGGTCGGAGCGGCCGGGGAGGTCTGGGCGTGGACCGGGCCTGCCGATGTCACCGCCAGGATGAACACCAGGCCACACGCCAGCCCCATGAGAGCGCTCCTGATGTACAAGCTAGACTGCAGCCCTCCAGACAGACACCAGGTCCGCGCCTCTCTCCGCGAGGGACGCCCTCACCAGGTCCCGCTGCTCCAGCTCTCTCAGAGACGAGTCGAGCCGCTCGACGTCCAGCCGTGACGACGTCCTCGCAAGGCCCAGCTCCTGGCCCGTCCCCGCGTGATGGGGTAGCCTGAGCAGGCGCGTCAGGTTGGACCAGTTCTCCCCGTTCTGCGTGGCCGCCACGCTGAGGAAGCGGTCGAGCTTGTCGTCAAGCAGGCTGGCCCGGTAGGCCGCCAACCCGATCACGCACACCGACGAAATCAACAGCGCGAACGCGCCGGCCGCCTGGCCGTCTTCGTAGTTCGTCGACAGGAAGCTCATCCACCCGGAGTAGGTCGCGGCGGTGTTCACCAGCGGGAGCCAGAGTGCCTTCAGGTCATTCAGGAACTGGGTCGTGTCCGCGGTCACGTTCGAGTTCTTGAACTCCCTGACAAAGCCCAGCCCGACGAAGAACTGCTGGAACGACATGCCGTTCAGGAAGATCATCGGCGTCACCCCGTGGTACGTTATCATCACGGTGTCCGCTGCGACGTAGGCAGACAGGTAGCCGTGGAACGGCCCGAACTGCGTGAACACGTTCGAGAGCCTGTTCCACCCGGGTATGTCCTGGCCGAAAGGCCCGTTCGCGACGGGCGGGTCGATTATTGACAGCTCGTAGTCGACGGTGTAGTTCTTTGTCTCCGGGTGATAGAGGGGGACGTAGACCTGTGTGACCGAGTAGGCGTCCTCCCTAAGCCCCTCGGGCGCGGTGGAGTTGACCACCCATCCGGGCGGTGTCCCGGGATTGCCCGTCACCGACGCGCCCTGGGCGCTGTAGTGCACGTCCTGTGGGACGCCCCCGCTCATGGCCAGGGCGGGGATGGACGTGAAGAGGAGGAGGGCGGCGACGGCGAGCACCGCGAGGAGACCCCACAAGCCCACATTCTCCGAGTTCCTCGCTCGGGAGACCTTTGAGCCGCAGACGGAGCAGAAACCGCTGGGGAAGAGCCGGTGCTCGTGGGTGTCTAGCCCCGCCGTGGGAGCGCTTCGGGGGAGCGCGGTCTGGCGGCGAACGGCGGGGATCACGAAGGCGAAGAACGGCACCGGTATCAGAACGTCGAGAGTCTGCGCGAGCGCCGTCATGCCGATCAGGGATGCGTATGACCCGACGGAGGCGATGGCGACGATGCCCAGTGGCACCATCATCGACCGCCAGCGCAGCTTCACGTAGACGAAGAAGAGGCAGAGAACCAGGTCGGCGGCCAGGAGGACGAGTAGCTCGTGGTGGAGAGAGTCGGGGAAGAGCCCGAGCGGAGGGACGGAGAGCGAGAAGATAGCCAGGAGCGGCGCGAGCGCCCTCAGTACGCTCCCGCCGATCCTTATCGCGATGTAGCCGACTATGAGCACGTAGAGCGACTCGTAGTGGAACCAGACCGTATCGACGGAGTACGATCCATAGACGTAGAGCACGACGGCGAGCGAGAGGAGGATCAGCCCCCATCCGAAGCTGACCTTCGAGAGTTCCAGCCGGACGGCGAGTATCCTCCTCTTCAGGACCACTCCCAGGATCAAGAGCGAAAGAGTGGCGACGAACGTGGTCAGGGCGACCGGTGAGCTGAGGGTGGTGAGGAAGGATGGGAAGTCGTGGTAGTAGACCACGACCAGAATGGGCACAAGCGTCAGCAGCTTCGTCGCAGTCCCGGGTATCGAGTTGCCCATCAGGCGCCCACCTCTGGACCGGGCAGCAGGCGCATCGCGACGGTCCAAGTGTCCGCTCGCCGGTCGTGGGCGCACCCCTCGAGGAGGAGCGACCTTCCCGTGGCCGCGGCGATCAGGACGGCGAGGAAGCTCGAGACCGCGCACCCGATGGCACCCTGCTCGGTGGGCGCGCTGTCGAGGCAGGTGTACACGGAAGAGGGGTGATGAAGGACCACTCGGACGCGGTCACCCTCCTGGCCGACCTCCGACGAGCTGGCGAGCCCGAACTCCTCCCGCAGGACCTCCGACAGGGACGAGCTCAGCGCGTCCAGGGTCACGGTGGCTATGCCAGCCTCCCTCCGGTATAGCTCGGCGAGGCCTCTCCCTGGAGGGGTTAGGGAGCGCGGTAACGAGGATGGGCCCTCGAGCGGCCCCACGTCGGGGCGGCTGGCCGATGCTGAGCTCGTCGGTACGAGCACGACCTCCGTCACCCTTTCTCCGGCGGGGACGTAGCGGTATCCCGTCGGGAGGTTGGACGAGAGCTCTCGGATCGCCTGGTCGGTCGAGAGCTGCAGAGCGTCCAGCACTCCGGCCTCCACCCTCGCCCGCGGGTCCCGGAAGAGCAGGAGGAAGGCGGCGACGAACGAGACCACGGAGTCGATCTCGAAGACGACGAACTGCGTGATCACGGAGAGGACGATGAAGACCACGGTGAGGACGATCATCCCCAACCCCGCGACCCTGGAATAGCGCCCGAGGTTCCTGTAGAGGGCGCGCGGCCCCTGATCGGACGGCTCGCTTTCGGTCCGGGACGAACTTACGGACGCCTGCTCGACGCGCTCCAGCTGAGGCTCCACAGCGTCACGGCTCAATGGTCAGGTCGCCTTTCGTGCGGCCTCGTCCACCCTGAACGTGAGCTCTGTGGCAGCGAAGACCTCTTGCGTCGTTATGACGCTCGACGGCTGGCCCCGGAGGAGCTTCGCGAGCTCGGCGAACTCGGTGGAGTGCCCCTTGTCGGCCCTGCCCAGGTCTATCGTCTCGGCCGAGGTCCCGAAGATGCGGAGCGACCGGAAGTCGTCCATGGTCATCGAGGCGCCCTGGCCGAAGACCTCCATCCGCTCCCTGTCCATCTCCTTGCTCCCCATGGCGACGTAGAGCAGGGTGGCGAGCGACCCGTCGTCGTACTCCAGAGCGACCGAGATGTTGTCGCGGGCGACCGAGGAGGAGCCGTTGATGCCGGCTGCGCGGACCGTCACCCTAGGGTCGGTACCTCCCTTCTTTCCCAGGAGGAAGTTGAAGAGGTCGAAGAAGTGGCAGCACTCGTGGATTATCCTGCCCCCGCCCACGGAGGGGTCCTGGGACCAGCGGGAGGCGGGGACGAACCCGGCGTTGACGCGGTAGTCGATCACGAAGGGGCCGTCCATGCGGTCCATCCTCTCCTTGACCTTGAGGACGAGGGGGGCGTATCTCCTGTTGAACCCGACGACGATCGGCATCTGCGACTCGGCCTGGAGCCTCTTCACGTCCTCGAACTCCTTCCGGGTGATGCAGAGCGGCTTCTCGACCAGCGCCGGCTTGCGGGCGCGGATCGCTGCCGCGAGCATCTCGTAGTGGAGGTTGTTCGGAGCGGTGATGACGACCAGGTTCGTCGAGGGGTCGCTGAGAGCCTCGGCGTAGTCGCAGGTGTAGTGGGCGAACCGGTACCTCTTGGCGACCCTGGTGGCGTGCGTCGGGTTCGAGGAGACGACCCACTCCAGCCCGTAGTCGGGGCTGGTCCTCAGGAGGGGGATGATCGTCTCCTTGGCGAAGTTCCCGGGGCCCACGACCGCGACGCCGATCGGGCCCGAGACGGGAGCCGGTGGAGAGGCGACGACGGGCACTGCGGGGCCCTTCGGGGACGCCGCCTCGCCACCCTGGGAGTAGGAGAGCAGGACGGCCGTCTTCGATTGGGCGGGGAGCGAGAGGTAGGCCTGCGGGGCAGACTCGAGCGGGTACTCGGCAGCGACGACCGGGCCGACCCTGACCCTGCCCGACGCGAGGAGGTCCATGAAGGACTCCATGTTCCTGTTGAGCGTCCACCTCACGTACTCGAGCGGGTAGTCGACCCCCCGGTCCTCGTAGACGGGGTCGTAGCGGCCGGGGCCGAGCGACCTCGACATGAGGACGCTGAGCTCCTTCTGGTAAAAGTCCTTCCTCTCGATGTCCATGCCGACCCTGCCGACGACGACGATCCGGCCCCTGTTCCTCGCGATGCGCCCGGCGGTGTTCAGCGGGTCGCTGCTGGCTGTGGCGGCGCAGACGAGGACGTGGTCGAGGCCGACGCCCCGCGTGAAGTTCGAGACGTGGGCGAGGAGGTCCGGGTCGTTCGCCCTGAGGGTCAGGTCGACCCCGAGCTCCGAGGCCAGAGCGAGCCTGTCGGCCCTCTGGTCGATGCATACGACCCTGCAGCCCGAGGCCCTGGCGATCTGGGCCACCAGCGTCCCCACCAGGCCCGCCCCGATGACCGCGACGGACTCACCCACCTGGACCTGGGCGGTCCTGACGGCGTGGACAGCGATGGCGCCTATGGTCGAGAAGGCGGCCTCCTTCATGGAGAGCCCCTCGGGGACCTTGGCGGCCAGGTTCCGGGGGACCGAGACCACCTCGGCGTGGCACGCCTTGCCCTCCCCCGCGCACGCGACCCTCTCCCCGACGAGGACGTCCTTGACGTTCCTGCCGACCTCGAGGACGACTCCGGAGGAGCTGTAGCCGAGCGCGAGCTCCGGGTGGCGGACGTAGTCGGCGTAGTCGAGGAGGCCGCTCATCCCCTCCTGTCTCAGCACGTCCCTGGAGAGCTTGAGCGCCTTGCTGGCGAGGGAGGAGTCCTTCACCAGGTCGGTGGAGGCGAGCGGCTCGGTCGAGTCGATCGACCAGGACTCGGTCCCGGTGCTGATGACCGAGAAGCTGGTCGCGACGAGGAGGTCGTTCTCCCCGCAGACGGGCCTCGGGACCTCGGCGACCTCGACCTTGCCCGCCCGGGCGATGACCTGCTTCATGGGGCCACTACCTCGCTGGGCCTCGCGTCTCGCTGCGCGCTCGCATCCCCAGCCCGCTCCCTGTACCAGTCGACGAACAGGCCGAGCCCCTCGTCCAGGTCGACCATGGGCCTCCAGCGGAGGAGCTCCCTGGCCCTCTTGTTGTCGGCCTGGGTGTGCGGGAACTCGCCCTTGCCCTCCGGGACGTACCTGGGCGAGAGCGCCCTGCCCGGGGCCACGAGCTCGTTGATCTTCCGGGCCAGCTCCAACACCGAGACCCTCGAGCCGTAGCCGATGTTGAAGACCGACCCTCCCAGCCCCTCGCTCTCGGCCGCCAGGATCGTCGCGGCCACGATGTCGGAGACGTAGGTGAAGTCCCTGGTGTGCGAGCCGTCGCCCTGGATCTCGGGCACGCCTCCCTCGAGCAGGGTCTTGGTGAAGCGGTGGATGACCTGGTCGGGACGGCCCCGCGGACCGTAGACCGAGAAGTAGCGGAGCGAGACGACGTAGGTCCCGTAGACGCGGTTGAACGCCCGCCCGTACTGCTCCGCCGCGAGCTTCGAGACCCCGTAGGGAGAGGTCGGGTTCGCCGGGTGGTCCTCGTCGATGGGGAGGTAGCGCGGCTCGCCGAAGATGGACGAGGAGGAGGCGTTGACCAGCCTCTTGACCCCG
>JBEKTS010000121.1:0-7592 GCA_049515775.1 Nitrososphaerales archaeon
AGCGTCGGGAGAGGTGAAGGACGCCCTCTTCGTCGCCGGCGGGGCCCTCATGCTCTTCCTCGCCTATTCGACCCTCGCCAAGGCCAGGGAGAGGCCCGACGAGGGGGCGGCGAGGACGGGGAGGTTCCCCTACGTCCTGGGGCTCACGATCGGGCTCACGAACCCGTTCCAGCTCGCGTGGTGGATCGCGGTCGGCATCGGCATGGTCTCGAGCTTCGGGTCATCGATAGTCCTGGGATTCTTCTCGGGGATACTGGCCTGGACGCTATTCTACGCGACCCTCCTGCGCGTCGGGATCTCGAGGTACAGGTCGGTCTATCCCGCCCTCGTCTACGCCTCGGGCGCCCTCCTGGCGGCCTTCGGCGTCTGGTTCCTCTACACCGCTATCTCTTCGCTGGCCTGACCCGCCGCTCGTACTCCCGGACCGCGGCCTCCTGGGCGCGCTCTACCGAGCCGGGCCTCATGGCCCTCAGGCGGGCCAGCGCCTGGTCCGCGGTCAGGCCGTCCGTGGAGATCATGTAGGCCGCCAGGACGGACCCGGTCCTCCCGACCCCCGCCAGGCAGTGGACCAGGACGGCCCTCCCCGCCCCGAGCTCGGAGTCGATGAAGCGGACCGCCTCGTCCAGCCTCTCCTGGGACGGCGGGTCGTGGTCGACCATCCGGACGTGCCTGACCGAGGGCGTCGTCGAGTCGAGCCACTCGGCGGGGAGCGGGGTCTCGGTGAGGGTGAGGACGGTGTCGACGCCGTGGCTCCTCAGCCACCGGAGCTGCGCCCTCGAGGAGGGGAGCCCGGAGGCGGCCAGGCGGCCATCCAGGACCCAGCCGAACGAGGTGGGCCTGCTGATGAACCTGGACCGTACGCGCCTGTAGACCCGGCCAGTTCTACCCAAGGGAGGTCACCGGGAGGGCCGCGGCGCGGCGAGGAAACGCCTTTCGGTCCGGAGCGGAACGGGATGGGACGGTGCGGGCCCTTCAGCTTTCGACGATGTCGAGCTTCCCGTACCGGCCGATGTTCAGCTGGCGCTCGCCCCTGAAGGTGTTGATGTAACCGTTAGAGACCTTGATCTTGGAGCCCTTGGTCACCGCGTCTATCTGCGCGTCCCACAGCGAGAGCTTGATGCTGCCGCTCTCGTCGCGCAGCGTGGCGTCCGCGACCCTGGCCTGCCCCCCGGTCCGCAGGCTGACTTCACGGGGAGACGAAATATCCACGACCTCTCCTTCCACCTCTACAGTCCTCATGCCGTCGCGTAAATCCTTGATATTCATCTGTAGCTAATCCGCTAACACCCATTCTATGGATATATTTAATCGTTGATAAGCAGACCCGCGGAGCTCCAGGCCGAGGTCTGGCGATGGTCTACGAGAAGAGCGACGATGGGCGCGGTGAAGCCGACCGAGGCCCGGAGGGCGCGCCAGCCGCCGCTGGGGCGAAGACCGGAGGCCTCGCCAGGTACCTGCCCGAGCTCTCCCGGTCCGGCCTCGCCTGGGTCGTCGCCGCGTTCCTGGCCCTGATGGCGATCAACGCCGCGACGCTCGCGGTGGGCAGGTCGGCCGCTCTGGACGCGCTCAACACCAACCCCGTCGGCGCGCTCTTCGCTCCATTCGTCTTCGACTCGTGGGGGACGATAGGGGGCCTGGGAGGGGTCGTCCTCCTCTTCGGTTCCGTCCTCTTCGGGACCCCGGTCGCCCGGAGGAGGGAGCTCTCGCTCTTCTTCATCGTCGGCAGCATCGGGATCGGGGAGGTCGCGATCGTCCTCTGGGACGCATTCTTCGACGACACGGGCTTCTATGGTTCGGGCTCCTCGGCGATCGCGATCACGGCGCAGGGCATCGTCTGCGCGCTCGCGGCCTTCGGCCTCCTGAGGCTAGCCAGACAGGACACGCGCCGGCTGGGGCCGCTGAGCAGCCACTGGTGGTACTCCTTCGCGATAATCGACTCGACCCTCATACTGACCTCGCTCTGGTTCGTGCTCGTCCTCGAGCCGATCTTCGTCCCGACCCTCCTCTACAACTGGCGGGCGCACGAGCTCGGGTTCTTCCTCGGCGCGGCCGCGACGGTCGTCTACGCCGTATGCCGCTGGTCGGACCTGGGCCTGGACGGCGTCGTCCGCATCGACGAGATGGTGATGAACTTCCGCTTCGACGACCTCTGCGGGAGGTTCCCCAGGAGGCTCCCCAAGTACCACGTCGTCTTCGGGGGGCCCCCGGGCTCGGCGCAGCTCCGCCCGGAGCTCGGTGAGATCAGGGTCGGCGACGACCTTCGGGGCAGGGACTACAGGGAGGCCGGCCCGGAGTTCGAGAGGACCCTCCTCCGCGCCATGGTCCAGGCCGAGCTGCTCGAGGAGGGGAGGGACCCGGGGCGTCCGGGCGACGCCGAAGGGAGGGAGACGCGGTTCCGCGAGCTCGCAGCCGAGGTGGGCGCGGACCCTGCGCCCTGACGCGGGACCGCTGGTTCGTTAGACTCTTTAAGCCTCGGGGTGCGGCCGGGTGGAAGGAAGGAACGACATCCATCTTGCTACCGTCAGACGAAGACCTCCTGCTCTTCGCGGTCGCCTTCGCGGTGCCCTGCGCGGTCGTCTTCGGCCTGATGCCGGGCTACATGCGCTACCTGGCCTCGAAGGGTAGGCTGGCTACGGACGTGCACAAGCCGGGAGGACCGAAGGTCCCGACCCCGGCCGGCCCTCTCCTGATCCTCGCCATCATAGCGGGCGAGATGGCCATCTACGCCGTCAACGAGTCCTCGATCCCGATCGGGGTCATCGCGGTCGGGCTCGTCGCCGGGGCCGTGGGCCTCTACGACGACCTGCGCGGCCTCGGCGGGATCGTCAAGCCGCTGCTGCTCGTCCTCGCCGCCGTGCCCCTCATCCTGCTGGAGCAGGTCCACCAGAGCCTCTACAACGCCCAGCTCTACTTCCCGTTCTTCGGGGGCACCGGGACCCACTTCATCATCTTCGCGGTCCTCATCCTGGCGGCGATGCCGGTGGCCTCGAACGCATTCAACATGCTCGACGCGTTCAACGGCGAGCTCTCCGGGTTCACCGTGATAGCCTCGGCCGCGCTCCTGGTGGCCATCGTCGTCCGTGCCTCGGTCTCGTCATCCTACGACTACGTCCGGCTCGCGGCCGCGCTCCCCCTGGCCGCGACGGCGCTCTGCTTCTACTCCTACAACCGGTACCCTTCCAGGGTCTTCGACGGGGACAGCGGGAGCCTGACCTTCGGCGCGGTCTTCGCCACGCTGGCGATAATCGGCGGCGTGGAGATCGCGGCGCTCGTGGCCGTGATCCCCGCCGTGCTCAACTCGTACTACATCATCTACAGCATCAGGGGGTTCGTGGAGCACAAGAGGATGCCCACGAGGCCCACATACTTCGGCGAAGACGGGAGGCTGCACGCCTCGGAGGAGAAGGGCGCGCCTGCGACCCTCGCCAGGATGGTCCTGATGAGGGGGCCGCTGAACGAGAGGGAGCTCGTGAGGAGCATCCTGACGCTGGCCGCCTACGCGTTCTTCCTCTCGGTCCTGACCTCGGCCATCACGTGGTTCACATGAGAGTGAGAGACCTCTACGGGCTCCTCGGGATAGTCACGGTGGCCTGGCTGCTGATAATCGGGGAGACGTACTTCTTCGTGGCCGTGGTGCGGCCGCTCGGCCCCGGCATCCACCTGGGAGACGTCCCGTCATCGGTCGCCAAGGTCATCCTCACGGCGGGGCTGGGGGTGGTCTGGGTGGTCGTGATGTTCGTCATGGACTCCCTCTATGCCCGGGTCAGGAGGGCGGACGGAGAGGGGAGGGGGCAGCGGTCTCCGACTCCCACTTCAGCTTCCTAGCGTCGTACTCCTTCCTCGTGTAGGCGAACCTCGCAGGGACGCCCATGACCACGGTCTCCGGGGCGACGTCCTTCGTGACCACGGCCCCCATCGCGACGACGGAACCCTTCCCGACCCTGACCCCGGCCTTGATCACCGAGCCTCCGCAGACGATCGCGCCGTCCTCTATGGTGACGCCGACCATCTTCTTCCCCATCGGGTAGGGGTCGTTGGTGATGACCGCGCCCGGGCCGATGAAGACGCCCTTCCCTATGCGGGTGAGCGGGGAGATGTAGACCGAGCCCTCCACCCTCGTGCCGTCGCCAATGACGACGTTGTAGTCGACGTGGGCGAGCGAGCCGATCATGACGTTGTCGCCTATCACGGTCCCGGAACCGACGTAGGCGAAGTGCCAGACCTTCACGTTCCTGCCCAGCTTCGCGTCCTGGGCGATGTAGTTCGTGGGCTTGGGTGGGGATGAGGCCAACGCGCCAGGAGGCGCCCGGGGAGCTAGTTAAACCGTCGCGGCGGCGCACCCCGGTCGGGCCGGGAGCGCGGATCGGACAGTTTCACGTTACCCTCCCGTCGAAGGGGCCGGTCGCCCGTCGGAATATTAATTACAAACGTCCGCACCAATCGCTAGCTCTATGGCCAGCGAGCCCGCCAGCGGAAGGCCGGGAGGGCAGATCTCGGAGATGGCCCTGATGGCCAAGCTCATCATGAAGATGGGCCCGGACATCGACCAGATCTCTAGGATATCCGGACAGTACAAGGAGACGATCCGCTACAGGTACAAGGAGAAGATAATCGGCAGAGGGTTCGTGGTCCACGCCAGGCTGAACTACGACAGGCTCGGGCTGCAGCGCGTCGTCATGAGGGTGCGCCTGGGAGGGGCCTACGCGCCCCACGCGAAGGAGCTCTTCGTCGCGATGAACAAGCTCTGCTACGTCGTCGCGTTCAACCAGCTCCTCCCGGACGGCTCGTACATGCTCCACGCCAACGTGCCCAGGGACCACAGGGAGGAGTTCGTCGACCTCATGGAGGGCCTGCGGGAACTAGGGGTCTTCGAGGCGCTGGACGTCTACAACTTCGAATGGTATCGCAACGTCCCCATGAGGACGGAGTTCTTCGACTTCGACCACGGGGTCTGGGAGTTCGACTGGACGAAGAGGATCGAGCCAGCCAAGGACGACAACCCTGGCCCCTTCGGGCCGATCAGCTTCGACAGGGTGGACCTGCTCATCCTGAAGGAGGAGCAGGCCGACGCGACGAGGTCGCTCAGCGAGATACGGGACGCCATCATGGCGACGAACGGGATCGACATCAACTACAAGACGCTCGCCTGGCACTGGGCCAAGCACGTCCAGGAGAAGCGGATGATCGAGGGGTACTCGCTGAGGTGGATGGGGACCAGCTACGACTCGGCCGCAGACAGGACGAATCACCGGTCGCACAGGTACATCGTCATCCCGGTCTTCGTCCACGGGCTGAGCGACGAGGAGCGCGTCTGGCTGATCGGCGAGATGAACAGCGTGCCGTTCCTCTGGTGCGAGGCGGCCGGCGTGGACTACCACGCGCAGCTGGCGTTCCCGGTCGAGATGGTCAACGACGCGTTCTCCTTCCTGAAGACGGCGCTGGAGAGGTTCGGGACGAGGGCGACCTACAGCGTCTTCGACCAGTCCAACGCCCTGACCTTCACGGTCTGCTACCAGCTCTACGACGACGCCGAGCGGGAGTGGAGGTTCAACGGCCCGGAGATCCTCTCGGTCTTCAGGAACCTGGTCGTCAAGATCGGAGAGGGCGCCGGGCGCTGACCGTCGAAGGCTTCTCAGGGCCGACCATCTCGGCGTGAGCCGCTGGGTCGGCTCTTAGATGGTGCCGCTGCCGCCCACGGCGTCGAGCGGGTTCAGGTGCACTCCCAACGCCCTGAAGACGAGGCTCGTGTCTGCGAGGGCGATCGAGACCTGCCGGACCTCCTCGTCGACGGTCAACGGTCCCAAAAAGACGGCGGTCGCTATTAAGCGTATCCGGCGCCGGACGGAGGGGTTCGACGGCCGTCCGGAGCGAGCGGTGCGCCCCGGGCCACGCTTATCACCCCCCACGACGGACGACCCGGCGTGGCCGAGGCCGGGCGCGGTGGTCCCAGGGGACGGCGGGTCGCCCTCGTGGTGGTGGCGACGGCGGTCCTGATCCTGGTGGCGACGGCCGCCTACGTGGAGGTCGTCGCATCGACGGCCCGACCCTCGGCGGCCGTCGCCCAGCAGGAACGGACGCTCTCGGCCCCCGGAGAGCCCTGCACCGACCCTCTGCTGCCGGCTGCGGTGCTGAAAGTCGAGGAGGGCGCCCAGTTCCTGGGCCTGAGCGGCGGCCTGTGCTACAGCTTCGTCGGCGAGAGCAACTCGACGGCGGGGGGCGCGGGCGCGTCGACCACGTACACCTTCGACTACTACAACGGGTCGGTGGTCTATCCCTGCGGGGACCTCCCCCAGGAGGCCGCGGCGAGCCAGATCCAGGTCTTGGCGATCGCCAACGGCTCGGGCGCCACCGTCCAGACGGCCCGCCTCGACGGCGACGCATCTTCCCTCAACGCTCCGACGGACTGCGGGCCCAACCCGGTACCCGTCTCCGTGGTCAGCGCCGGACTCGTCGAGGTAACGATTCCCGCGGTCCTCGAGGTGAACCTGACCCTCGACGCGCGGTCCGTCGAGGCGCCCGTCACGAGCCTGAGCGCCGTGATCTCGTTCCCCGGCGACAACCAGACGGTCGAGTTCGCAGGGGTCTCCGGGGCGAACCCGCTGGCTCCGCAGCGGTCCATCTCCCAGACCACCATTATTACGGGCGGTCGGGGTCCCGTCGTCGGGGGAGTGTACGACGCTGTCATCGACGGCCGGTTCCAGGGCGGGGCGACCTTCGAGTTCGCGGTCCGGATCGCTCTGGTGAACGGCTGATGCAATCGATCGAGTACGTCGTCACAGAGTCGCTCGTCACCGCCGTCCTCGTCGTGGCCAGCGTGGAGCTGGTGAGCTTCATCGTGCGACGCGCGGCCAGGGCCGCCGGAGCCTGGAAGGTATCGATCCGGGACCTGGGCACCTTCGCCAGGATCGTGGAGCTCGTGCTCATCGCGTTCGCCGTCGCTCAGATAACGGGGCTCACCTCGGTCTTCACGACGCTCACGATCTCGGGGATCGCCGCGGTCGCCTTCTCGCTGGCGCTCCAGACCACGCTCTCGAACGTCATCTCCGGGATCCTCCTGCTCAGCGACGGGGTGATCCACCTGGGCGACTCGATCGAGTACGGCGGCGTGAAGGGGAAGGTCGTGAGGATCGCGCTCAGGAACACCTGGATCGAACTCGACGACGGGAGCATCTCCGTCGTCAGCAACACCTCCCTCTCCAACGGGCCCCTCGTCAACCGCTCCGCGGCCGACCGGCTCAAGAGGAAGTACGCGCTGGACTGACCCCGCCCGGGGGCCGGGTCGTCGTCGCCTCGCCTGGCCTAGCTCTGGGCGAAGGCCTTGAGCCCGTCGATGACCTCCAGGTGGTCGTCGGCGATCGCGGATCGCGGGAGCGCGTCGAGCTTGTAGTAGGAGGCCTCGACGAACGGCGGCTTGGGCGCGAGCCCGGGCGCCTTCCGGCCTTCGAACTCGTAGACGAAGCACAGGTCCCAGTGCTGGCCCATGTAGGACTGGATCTCCTTGAACCTCGGCTCGAGGGAATCGGCGCCGGCGAGCTGGCCGGTCACCGCCCGCTTTGCGGCCGCGTAGGGCCACTCGCCGAACTGGAGCATGG
>JBEKTS010000122.1:0-7575 GCA_049515775.1 Nitrososphaerales archaeon
CGCGGAGCGGCCCGCCGGCCGGTTCGTAGACTATGCGGTAGTCCGAGTATCGCCGCCCGTTGGTCTCCACCACGTTCTGGGTGTCGGTTATGGCGTGGCCTATCTTCTCGTCCAGGTCCAGGCTCTCCGTCTGAAGGTGCAGGTTCTTGCTCTCGATCCTCACCACCGTGAGTATGTTCTGGATGAGCTTCTGGAGCCGCTGGGCGTTCCGATAGGTCGACGCCGCGAGGTCAGAGAGCTCCTCCTCCGTGACCCGGCGGGGCTGGCCTCCCGCCCTCTCGGGGGAGACCGCCCCCGAGGTGTCGATGACCGGCTGCAGCGCATCTTGCATCAGCTCGGCGTTGGCGAGGATGCTCTGCGTCGGGGTCCGCAGCTCGTGGGCGGTGATGTTGAAGAGGTCCCTCTGCGTGTCTGCCTGGGACGAGATTTCCAGGTTCGCCCGGGCGAGCTCCTCGGTCCTCTGGCGAAGCTGCTCGTTGGCCGAGACGAGGTCCGACGTCTTCTGCTTCACGGCCCTGTCCAGGCGCCGGTTCCACCCGAGTATGATGCCCCCGGCGGCGACCGATAGCACGCCTATCCCGAAGATCAGGGTCCCCGTGAGCGCACGGAACTGGTCGACCTGCGCGGTCTGGCTCGCGGCGAGTACGTCCGGAGCGCTCACGTACAGGACCCCGAACTCGTGCAGCGCGCCCTGGTCCTGCGGGCCGGCGACGAGGATCGGCTGGTAGGCGATCGTCGAGCTGTTCCCCGCGTAGGAGATCTCACCGACGCCGGCCACGCCTCTCAGGGAGCTGTTGATGAACGAGTCGAACTGTCCCTTCAGGTTCGCCGGCAGCAGGGACTGGACCTGGGTACCGAATATCGACTTGCCCTCGAGCTGCGGGTTTCCCGAGAAGAGTACGTTCCCCTGCGAGTCGAGCATCCCCATGCTGCTCTTGAGCAGGGGGGAGAGCTGCGACTGCACGAAGGCGCCCATCGTGGCTAGGTCGATCGTGACCCCGACGACGCCCTCGAACGCCCGGTCGGAGGTCGAGTAGACGGGGAGCGCGATGTTCACGACGGACTGGTTGAGCAGGTTCTGCGTCAGCGCCCCGTAGTAGATCCCGCCCGTCTGCTTCGCACCCACGAAGTACGGTCGAGACGTGAGGTTCGCACCGGCCACGGTGGGTACCTCTCCCGTGGCGTTCCTCGAGAGCAGGAGGTCGCCGTGCCGGTCGATCCAGAAGTAGTCGTAGGTCAGCTCGGCCGTCGAGTTGGCGGCTCTCTGGAAGATTGGGATGGCCTCGCTCGTGTTGCCCGCCTGGACCGGGCTGGACGCGGCGACGAGCTGGAGGTTCGAGGTGATCGAGCCGAGCTCGTTCAGAAGGATGTGGTCCATGTCGCTCGCCTGGATCTGGGCGTTGGTCTCCGTGGACTGGAGGGACGCCGCCGCGATGTTGTCCGCGACCGTGTTCGAGTACCCGTAGACGAAGGCCGAGATGGCCACGGCGGCCAGCGCCACGAGTGCGACCGCGAGGAGCTCGTTGCGTCGTGACGCGACCCTTGTGGTCCTCAACCCCATCGCATCCCCCGCCTCATGACTGAAATAGAGCTATGGTACAATGTTCTTTTTGCTTGGGGGGGTGCCGACGGGACCTGGGCTTGAGCCTTTCGCAAACCGCGCCCGGGCGACCGGTGCCGTCTAGCCAGCGGCGGTCGTGTTCCCTAGGACCACGACGGTCCCCTTCATCCAGGGATAGTAGATGCTGACGTAGTCGAAGCTCCCGGGCTTGGTGAACGTGAAGACAAAGTCCTGGTGCGGCGAGAGGTTGCCGGAGTTGAAAGGCTCCGAGAAGGAGGTCGAGGTCACGGTCTGGTCAGTGGCGTCGTCGTTTATCCAGGTGACCGTGCTGTTGACCCCGAGCACCACCACCAGCCTGTCTGGTGAGAAGCCGTTCGAGGACTGGTTCTTCGATGCGTCCGGCTGGATGATTACGAACGGGCCGGTGTCGAGCACCGTCGAGGTGGACGTGGCCGTGCTGACCGATGTCTCCGTGCTCGTGGAGGTGGCCGTCTGGGTCGAGGTCGCCGTCGAGGTGGATGTGATCGTGGCGGTCGCGGTCGAGGTGACGGTCGTGGTGGCCGTGGCGCCGGAAACGACGGTGGTCGTCCCGTCGGAGGTCACGGTCGTGACGGCCGTGGCGTTGGTCGGCGATGCGGTGACGAGCAGCATCCCTTCGATCAGGACGAGGGCGACGAGGGCGACCACCGAGAGCACCAGCGCGTCTCGGGCGGTCATCCTTCCGGCGCGGTAGCGTCCGCTGCCGCGCGGACGCCCCTGGAAGCCGCCTCGAAGCTTCAACTGGGAGAGTCGGAGGCCGGGCCTTAAATTGGATATAGTAGATTCTTCTGTCTCCCCGCCTCTGGCGGCGGCGAGAAGGATCGGCGCGAGGTCAGGCTCGGTCGAGCACCAGAGGCGCCTGCATGCTCATGAGGGCGTCGACGGAGGGGAACCGGCCGCCCGCCCATCCGTGGAGGAACGAGCCGCCGCTGACGCAGATCGAACCTCCAGAGTCCTCGACCGTCCCGAGGAGCCCTCCGTGGTTCAGCTCCTGCGACGTGTCGCCTCCCAGGAAGACCAGCCCATCGCCGCAGATCCTCTTGGTCAGCTCGAGGCCGTTGTCGTACCCTTCCTCATAGACTCCGAGGGGGCCGGCCCTGACCCGTATCGGCTTCTCCTGGAGGGACTCGGCGTAGGACTCGAGCGTCTCCGCGCCGATGTCCTTGATGACGCCTCGGGCCCCGGGCATGTCCTCGAGGCGGACGTTCCTCCTGGAGCCGTCGTCCTCTTCCACGACGAAATCCACCGGGTGCCTCAAGGCCAGCCTGGATCCCCGGTTGCGGATCGCGTCCAGCTCGCGGGCGTCCTCGAACTCCTCCCTGCGGAACCTATGAGCCAGGTACTCGTTGTTCGCCTCCCCGAGGTCGTACCCCCTCGACCGCGCGATCAGCTGCCCCGGAAGGCCCCCGGTGAAGATCTCCACCCCCTTCGTCGCTATCTTGACGAGGTCAGAGACCTTCTGCAGCTTGGCCCCTCCCATTATCAGCGCCTTGGAGTCCCGCCTCTCGGCTACCTCCTTGAGAATCCTGAGCTCGTAGGAGGACCGCAGCCCGACGTACGTCTGGGCGACGTATGGAAGGCACATCAGGCTCGAGTCCTCCCTGTGCCAGGTGGGCACGGAGTCGTTGACGCAGGTCCTGATCGAGCCCCGAAAGAGAGACAGGTAGCGGCTCCCCTCCGGCTGCCACCGCTTCTCCTCCTCGAAGTACCTCACGTTGTCCAGGAGGAGGATCTGCCGCCTTCCTAGGCCTCCTATCTTCCGCCTGGTCTCCTCAGTGAAGACCTCCTCGTTCGGCACGAACTCGGTATCGACGTCCCCGGGCAGGAACTTCCGCAGCATCGCGAGGTGCGGTATCATCGAGGTGAAGTCTTCGTCGCCCATCCGGCCCTGGTGGCTCATCACGACCAGACCCGCGTACTCGGAGTAGAGCTCTAGCACGTGCGCGTAGACCCGCATGCGGAGGGCGTCCTCCTGGACGCGCCCCTGGTCGACGGGCAGGTTGATGTCGACCCGGACGAGCGCCGGCGACCTCAGCTGCCGACCCAGGTTGACCAGCCTGTAGGGCTGAAGCTTGTCGTACATCATGATGGAGCTGGGCGGTCCGCAGAGCCGATATCGCTGATGGAGGATTCGTCGTGCTCCGGACTTCGGAGTCGGTCGGCCGTCGGCCAGGCTCGACCCGGGCGTCCTCGCGTCCCTGTGGCCTCCTCATGGAGGCGCCGGAGCAAGCGTGGCGTCGAAGGGCCCTCGATCATGGTTTCGAGGAACGGGCGAGGGAGGGCGGTCGCCGGCCCGGGCGGTGTGATTTGCCGTCGGTCCCGCGAGGGGCCCGCGGCGGATCATGGAGATGCGGTGGAGGAGACGCGGAAAAGAGGGAAGGGAGACGGCGCGAGGAGAGCGCCCTTCCCCCACAGTCGGTGGGATGGGCGGTGGCAGCCCGGACGTCTAGGGGATTCCCGCCGCGGGCCTGATGGGCAGCGGGCCACCCGGCGGCAGGCTCGAGTCCTCCATGGGCGGTTGCGTGCCCTGTTCGAGCTCCTTCTTCTCGTCGGCGCCCGAATGGATCCGCTGGTGCTTCACGAGCGCGTCGGCGTCCCTGAAGGTCGCCCCGCACCTGTCGCATCTGTACGCGTTCTCTTGCTTGTCCATGTCTTCTCGACGGAGCCTAGGCGGGGGCGTTAACCGGGTTGCCGCACAATCTTCTGGAGCCGGATTTCGGCTGCGAGGCGCCCCTAGAGCTCCCAGTCCGTCGATGTCTCCTTCTGAGGACGGGCGCTCATGGGCCGGGTCTCGTTGACGAGGCCGAATATCTCGAAGAGCTCCGTGTACGCCTTGATGAACCGCCTCCCTCGGTCGGTCGTCTTGTACGTGGACCTCCCCTTCTGGGAGTCGCTCCGCTCGAGCAGCTCGAACTTGAGAAGGAGCTCGAGGTAGTCTTGGACCTGCTTCGAGTTGAGGTTGCACTTGTACATCACGTGCGTCTTCATGGTCCCGTTGGCGCAGACGAGCAGTATGAGGTCGATGATGTCCAGTGACTCCCTGTTCCCCGACCCCAACACTCGCCTCGCTTCCGCAGGGACCACTTGAGCCATCCTTCTCTAGCTCTTGGATCCGAACCCCGGAGTCCGTATCTCCTCCAGGACCTCCATGGATGCGAGCTGCTTGCGCTTCTCGTACGGCACCCTCTGGAGCCTAAAGTCCTTGTCCAGGCAGAGCTTCATGACGTCGAACGCCTCGACGTAGTTCACCTTGGTGTTCAGGCGGCTCTGGAGCGCGCGGAACTCTGCCAGCGACTTTATCGCGTTGGCCTTGGTGTAGAGCTTGCTTCTCTGCGACCAGTAGATCCTGATGAGCTCTATCTTGTCGTCGATCACGTCCGATATGTCATAGTAGACCTTCGGGTCGAAGTTCCTGGTGAGGGGTATCTCGTAGGCGAGGACGTTGGAGTCGAACCTCCCGGCCTCCTGGGTGGCGGTCGCCACCGCCCGGTGGTCGTGGTGGATGTCCCCGTGGAAGTGGGTGAGGATCAGGTCCGGCTCGACGTCGTTGATGTACGACTCGATGAAGTTGATCAGGTCGCTGTCGACGCGCAGCCTCGTGTCCTCAAAGTCGCCTATTCGGACGCCCTGCGCCCCGATGTACTTCGCGGACTTGAATAGCTCCTCGGTCCTCTCCTTGGGGTCCCCCGAGGCAGACCCCGTCGTTATCGCGCACATGTACACACCGTGCCCTGCCCTGGCCGCCTTGGTGAGAAGGCCGCCGCACCCGAGCTCGATGTCGTCCGGGTGAGCACCTATGGCGAGTACTTTCACGGACGCCAGTGGTCGGCAGGGGATAAATCACTGACACCAGATTGTTCTATAGTCATGTGATAGATGTATTCTCCAGGCAGGACCAGGCCCGCTCAGGTCGCGGCCGGGACAGAACCGGTCGGGGCGAGCAGCTCTGTGCTGCCGGGACCGGCGCTGACCAGGAGGCCCGGCACCGGAAGGTCGGAGACGGGGCCCTCCGTGAGCCGCTCCGGGTACGGCTTCGGGGAGTACCCCCGGAACTCCGTACGCGCCCCTCCCCTGACGGGGCCTCGTCGATGTAGTCCCGCCCTCCCCTCCCGGAGGGGGAGGCGGGCGTCCGCCTCGATGGCCCTGCAGACGTCTGTGATCCTCCGACCCTCCGAGGTCGCGATGTCGAGCTCGGACTCCTTTTGTGGTCCCGACCCCGACGTAGAGCCGCCCCATCGACCTCTCGAGGGTCTCTAGGTGAGGCCGCAGAGGCGCCCCGGGCGCCCTCGTGGAGCGACCGGAGGTCGTCCCGGTTGAGGCCGAAGAACCTCGATCCGGAGCACGAGACCAGGAGCTTCTGCTGGCGTCCCTCGCCAGCGGGAGCTCGTCGTCGATCTCCACCTCTCAGCGGGGGTGGGCCGGGCCGGACTAGGGACAGCCAACCGGACGGCCTGCTGGTGTCGAGCATCCGGTTCCTGCTCATGAAACCCCGTAGTACCGGGCGTCGCCCATGACGACGAAGGCGTCGGCGCCTATCCGAGCTCGTGGAAGAGCCCTGGATACGGGAAGCACCGGGGCCGGTGGACCACGACCCTCGAGCCGGTCGCACCTAGGCGAGCAGTTCCGCCAGCTCGGCGGCGACCGCCTCGGGGGCCCGCTCCGGCTCAGCGTGTCCCCGCCCTGTGCGTTCCGGCCCGGCCTGCTGGTCGAGGACCCGTGATATCTCGGCGCTCCTCTTCCGGATCGTGATCGGGGTTATGTTGGCCGCGAAGGCGACCCGCAGCTGATTCGTGTGCTCGCCGACCTTGGTGGCAGCGAGGTACAGCGCCGCGGCCGCGAGCGACTGGGACCTCTTGTCTCCCAGCATCGGGCTGTCGCCGACCTGCGCGAGGATCTCCAGCGCCTTCCTCTCCACCTTGACGCTGAGCCCCGCCTTGCCGGCTATGCCGGAGACGTAGAGCGACGGGTTCGCGCCGGTGATGCTGAGGTTCATCTGCCTCACGAGGAGCCGGTAGTACCTGCGGGCGGTCTTGCCGCTCACCTCCGTGATGCTGCGCTCCATCTCCTCGACGGAGCACGAGACGCCTATGGTCTTGGCCGCTATCAGGACGGCGGCCGCCGACATGTTGACTATCGACTTCCTCCTCGTGAGGCCGTCCTTCAGCCCCCTGTGGTAGATCTCCTGGGCCTCGGTCGCGACCGCCCTGGCGAGCCCAAGCGCCTCGGTGATGCGGCGTATCTCGGACGCAGCCTTCATCTCGTTGCTGATGGCGGTGTCCCTGGAGATGGTGTTGTTGTTGAGCCTCCTGAGCTGCTCGAACTCATAACTGGACTTGATCCTCTTCCCGTTCGCGTCGTACCCTCCCTTGCCGATGAGGGTGTGGAGCTGCAGCGAGTAGATCATGTTCGACTGGGGCTCCTCCGCGCGAAGAGGGTACTGCGCGTTTGTCGGAACGTACGGCGCGTACTGGGGCTCGGTCACGACGCCACAGAGCCCACAGACCTGCTCCCCGCTCTCCGCGTCCATGAGGAGGTCACCCCTGCACTCCCTGCAGACCGGGCGCGCCTGGGCCGGGCTGCCGAGCTGGTTGGCCGTTCTCCCCGCAAACATTTGCTCGGGGATTCTCGACGCCGGATTAAAGGACTTGGCAAGAATCTGCGTGATGTATCATCCTACCATATCCATAGAAGAATCGTGGGCGCGATCGGAATGGTGACCCCGTCTGAGCGGGTTCGTTGGCCGTCCTCATCAGGACCTGGGACGAACGCGGTAGGAACGCACCGCAGCCCAGACCTCACTGACCGGCCGTCGTGCCGGACCTCTGATCGGATGGAAAGAGGATGAGGGGTCGTCTAGGCGCTCGTCCGCTCGACCGGGACCGGCGGCTCCTCGGTCTTGGTGACGGAGATCATGTCGCTGATCTGGTCGAAGACCCTCAGGAACTGCAGCCCCTTCTCGGTGAGGCGGTACTGGG
>JBEKTS010000123.1:0-7429 GCA_049515775.1 Nitrososphaerales archaeon
AGATGAAGTCGGACGAGCCGGTGCAGAGCGTGGCGGAGCGGCGCGTGGGAGAGAAGTTCCCGAACCTCAAGCTGCTCGGTTCGTACATCTACTACAAGGACGGGAAGCACGCCTGGTACGAGTGCATCCTGATCGACCCGCTCAACCCCTCGATAACCAAGGACTACAACTATCGGCGAATCATGGGCCTGTCCTAGCCGGCCACTCTCGTGAGCTAGACCTTCATCTCGCTGCTGTGCCCGGGGAAGATCCTCGCCCGGGGGTCTATGTGGTTCTTCGCAACGTTGACGGCGACCGCGGCCTGGGCGAACCCTATGGCGATGAGGTTCATCTTGACGCCGCCGTCGGCCGATGCGATGTCCCCCGCCACGAACACGCCGGGGACGTTGGTCTCCATCCTGGAGCTCGCCGCTATCTCCCTGCCCTCGATGCGCAGCCCCCAGTCCTTTATGGGCCCGAGGTCGGCCCTGAACCCGATGTTCACAAGGACCGCGTCCACCTCGATCCTGTGCTCCGTCTTGGACTTGCTGTCGTAGATCACCGCGCCCGTGACCCTCGTCCCGTCACCGATGACCTCCTTCAGCTCGTAGAATAGCTTCACCTCGACGCCGCACCTCATCATCTCCGCGACGGACTCCTCGTGGGCCCTGAAGACGTCCCTGCGGTGGATCAGGGTGATCTTCTCCGACCACTGGTTCAGGTTCAGCGCCCAGTCCACGGCCGAGTCCCCGCCCCCCACTATGAGCACCCTCTTCCCTTTCATGACGCTCTTGTCCTTGAGGAAGTAGTAGAGCCCCCTGCCCTCGTAGGCGCCCGCCCCCACGGCCTCGGTACGGTTCGGCGAGAAGGCGCCCACGCCCGCCGCTATGAGCACCGTCTTCGAGAAATGCTGCCGTCCGCTCGCCGAGTCGAGCTGGATCAGGCCCCCCTCGATGGGCCTTATCGCCACGATCCGCTCGCCGGCGACCACGGTCGGGTTGAACTTGAGCGCCTGCTCGACCATCCCCCTGACGAGCTCCTTGCCCGTCACCTTGGGGAACCCCCCGACGTCGTAGATGTACTTCTCCGGGTACAGGACGGCGACCTGCCCTCCCAGCTCCTCGAGGGCGTCGACGAGCTTGGTCCTCATCTGCCTCAGCCCCGCGTAGAACGAGGCGAATAGGCCGGTTGGACCCCCGCCTATGATGGTGATGTCGTAGACGTCCCTCTCGGCAGCGGCCATCTCGTCCAAAACCGGCCCCCTCGCGAGACGATATAAACGGATTGGGGTCTCTAGAACCCGGAGGCGAGCGGGTCCTCCGGCTTCAGCACCTCGCGGAGGAGCGTCGTGGCGTATTCCCCCCTCCCGAGGCTGAACGAGAGCGTCACCCTCCCGGGAGCCGACTCGGTGGCGAGGTCGGCGGCCAGGAGGGGTGCGTGCCTGAATCCTCCCTCGTTGCTGAGCTCCTCCGCCTCCTTGATGTAGAACTCCCTCGGGTCGACCCCTTCTTCCCTGAGGATGGCCACCGTGATGGCGTCGAACCTCGACCGGTAGTCCCTGAAGGCGTACCCCACTATCTGGATCAGCGGCACCGCCCCCTCGACGGTCGGCTCCCTCACACCGTGCGTCCGGGTCGACCTGAGCCCGTCCGGGGCCAGCGTCGTCCAGTTGTCGCCCTCCCGGGCGCGGGAGAGGTCGAGACCCGCCGCGGCCGCCTCGCTGGCGGTGCGATTGAAGACGTAGGACTGGTAGGCCTGCACGAAGAGCCTCCTGGCCACCATGGGGACCCTCCTGAGCGCCCCCAGAGAGTCGTCCGGCCGCTGGGCCAGGCGCGCGCAGACGAACCTCTCGATGTCCTGGCCGGCGGAGAAGAGGTCGAGCGCCTCGCGGTAGCGCCCCTCGGCGGCGTGGCCCCTCGCCTCACGGGTCCGGGGGCTCTCGCCTGTGCGGGGCTCGCCCAGTAGGACCCGGACCGCCCCCGCAAAATCCCTCCTCAGGATGGCCTTCCCCACCCTGTGGTTGACCATGCCGCGGAGGCCGAACCGCTGGTACCCGAAGAAGTTGGGGACCTTACCCTCGGCGCAGGCGCGGTACGCCTCGGAGACCGCCCGGGAGACGGCATCCCCGTCCGCCGAGGTGACCGCTATCCTGAAGCGGTTGCCGGCCATCATCCCGCGGCTTATCGGCCTGGGGAGATAACCCACCCTCTCCGCCTCGAACCGGCTCCCGTGTACGTGAGGCGGGTCGTCGGCCCTGCTGCTCCTTGCGCTGGCGTACTGCTTCGTGACCGCGTTGCTGTCCTTGAGCCCCGCGAAGTTCACCTTGCTCCGCAGGCTTGCCGCCAGCTCCTCCGCGGCGTGGGGGGTGTCGATCCCCGCCTTGCTGAGGCTGTAGACGGGGACGTACCCGTCCTTCCTCTCTGACTCTATGAGCGACGTGTCGAGGATCTCCTCTACGACGAAGTCCTCCCTCCTCGCCCTGATGCTCCCCGGAGTCCTCGGACCGGATGTCGCGTAGGCCGTCATCCCGCAGAGGACGTCGGGGGTCGGTGGCCGCAGGGTCATAGCAGCTTGAGGTGCCCCGTCACCCTGTCGATGAGATCGGCCGGCGCCGGCCCTATCCCGAGGCACGTCACCGTACCGGGCTCGAGCTGCGTGCTCCCGGCGTCCTGGATGAGCGAGGACGGGAGGCCCATCGCCCTCGCCTTCCGGAACAGCTCCTGGAGCTCGGCGTCGCTGGCCCCCTTCAGGACCACCTTCGCCTGGCCCTGCTCCTTCCATTCCTGGAACCACGAACCCCGCCTTCCCATGTCCTCCTCGACGGCCGCCAGGGACGCGTGCGCGACCTGCGCCGCGAGCTTGCCCTTGCCCATCTTCAGGTCGGTCCTCGCGACGATCACCTGCTTGATCTCGACCATGTTCCCTGCTCGATTGGGTGCAAGGGTTATAGCGGGCTGGTTAAGGGTTTGTCTGCGAGGTTGACCTCTGGCTACGATGTGGTCGTGGGAGGCGGGTCCGTGGGCGGGCTCAGCTTCGCGATCGGGGCCGCCAGGCGAGGGCTGAGCGTCCTGGTCCTCGAGGAGGACCGGGAGATCGGCGAACCCGAGAAGTGCGACGGGCTGGTCTCGCTCAGGGCGATGGGGCGCTACATCCCGCCGGACGACGGCTGCATCCAGAGCCGGGTGACCTCGGGGGTGGTCCACTCGCCCTCCGGGTTGGTCGCGGCCCTCGACGCCTCGAGGTTCGAGGTGGTGGTCATCGACAGGAGCGCCTACGAGAAGCAGCTGGAGTCCCTCGCGACGGCGGCCGGCGCGGTCGTCAGGACGGGGGTCAGGGTCGACGCGACGAGCGAGGACGGCGACGGCGGCCGCCCGGTCAGGGTCTCCGCGGACGCCGCCTACAGGTGCGACTACTACGTCGACGCGACCGGCCCCTCGGGGATGATCAGGCGCAACCGGCTCCGGCTCGTGCCCGCGGCCAAGTACGAGGTGGAGGGGGACTGGTTCACCGACGGGGAGGTGCAGGTCTTCGTCGACCAGAGGCGGTATCCCGGGTTCTTCGCCTGGGCGATCCCGCGGGGCGGTAGGCTGGCCAAGGTCGGAGCGGCGGGCTTCGGGATAAACAGCTTCAGGACCCTCGACTCGTTCCTGGAGGGGAGGCCGTGCCGCGTCCTATCGAAGGTCGCCGCCCCCATCTACGTGGGAGGGCCGGTGGGCGAGTTCGTCTCCGGGAGGACGGTCCTGGTCGGCGAGTCGGCGGGCCAGGTGAAGCCGACGACCGCGGGCGGGATACTCGGGTCCGTCGCCGGGGGGACGATCGCCTCACGATGGGTGGCCGAGGCGATCGGTCGAGCCGACCCGACCCTCCTCCGGAACTACCATCGGGACTGGTCGGCCGAGTTCGGGGAGGAGTTCAGGACGATGAAGCGCCTCAGGCACCTCTACGAGGGTCTCTCGAACGGCGACGTCGACAAGCTGGTCGCCGCGCTCGGGTCGAGGGGCGTCGCCGAGAGGCTCTCGGCTACCGACTTCGACTTCCACGCCAGCGCGTTCCTCTCGGCCCTGGGCGCCCGGGGCACCATCCAGCTGGCGAGCATCCTCCTGTCCTCCGAGGCGAGGCAGGTCCTCTCGTCCCTCGCCCGCTAGGGGTCGAAGGGAGGGGAGGGAGGAGACGGCGCACCCTGCCAATCAGCAAGGTATATGTGGGGGTCCCGGAGAGGCCAGGCCAGTTTGTCGCAGAAGTCCATCACCCTGCCGACCTGCACGTCCTGCAACAGGCCGATCATGCCCCGCGAGAAGGCCTCCCGTTTCTACTGCCCAAACTGCCACCAGGTCTTCATATGGCGTTGTGAGAGGTGCAGGAAGTTCTCGAGGAAGTACAAGTGCATAAGCTGCGGTTTCGAAGGTCCCTAGTGAAGAGAAGATGGCCGGTTCTTACCTCGTTAGGATGAAGGTCCTGCCGACGGGCCCGGAGATACCTCCTCAGAGGCTCCTCGATTCGATCAAGGGCGCCCTCAAGGCCGGCATGGTCTTCAAGAACAGCAGGGAGGAGCCGATAGCGTTCGGGCTCTACTCTCTCATCATAGACGTGGTCGTGCCCGAGGTCGAGGGCGAGATAGACAAGGTCGAGGAGGCCGTGGCGTCGGCCCCGCTCGTGGCCCAGTCGGAGCTGATGGGAGCCAGCCGGCTGTCGAGCCAGCTGAAGAACGTCTGACGCCGTTTCCTGCCACCCTCCGGTCGCACCCGGAGCCTTCGTCTCGGAGAGCGCCCGGTCCCGGGCGGACAGAACAGGTTTAATACGGGCTGCCGAGGTGGTCGACCATCCTCTCTGGACTGAAACGCACAATGAAGCCTCCTCTCCGTTACCAGGTCCTCGAGTTCGTCAAGGAGAAGAAGGCCGTGACGGACGACGACATCATGGACTACCTCAAAAAGTCGGAGGGCTACTCCATACACGAGCTCAACAAGTGCCTGATGGACCTGGAGATACTGGGCGTCGTGAGCATTCGGTGGGTCGCCAAGGAGAAGAGGAGGGTTGAGTTCGTCGAGACCCCCCTCGAGACGACGCGCTACGGCGAAGGCTAGGACGGCCGCTCGCTCGCTCGCTAACTATTCATAGGCGCTGGACGGTCCGCGCCGCATGGGAGTCGACTTCGGCGACGTCATCCCACGGAGGAAGGTCGAGCTCGCCGGCCTATCGAACAAGAGGCTCGCGGTCGACGCCTACATCGCCCTCTACCAGTTCCTCTCCATAATCAGGGGCGTCGGGGGGGAGCACCTGAAGGACTCGTCGGGCCGCGTCACGAGCCACCTGAGCGGCCTCTTCTACCGGAACGTCAACCTGATGGAACTCAACATCAAGCTCGTCTACGTCTTCGACGGCGCACCGCCGGAGCTGAAGCACGAGGAGCTCCGGAGGAGGCGGGTCGTCCGCGAGGAGGCCGGGCGGCACTATGCCGAGGCCGTCGCGGCGGGGGACGTGGAGGGGGCGAGAAAGTACGCAGAGGCCTCGACCTCGCTCAGGGGGGACATGATCTCCGACTCGAAGCGGCTCCTCGACGCTATGGGCATCCCCTGGATAGACGCACCATCGGAGGGCGAGGCGCAGGCGGCGGTCATGGCGGAGGAGGGCACCGTGGACGGGGTCGCCTCCCAGGACCACGACTCGCTCCTCTTCGGCGCGCCCCTCCTCGTGAGGAACGTCACGATCTCCGGCAGGAGGCGCCTCCCTAGCAAGAACGTCTTCATCGACGTCGAGCCCGAGACGATCAGCCTCCGGGAGACCCTGGGCGAACTCCAGCTCACGCGCGAGCAGCTCATCGACCTCGGCATCCTGGTGGGGACGGACTTCAACCCCGACGGGTTCAAGGGCATCGGGCCGGCTCGGGCCCTCAAGTTTCTCAGGACCTACGGTTCGCTGGAGAGGATCGAGCCGCTGAGGGAGGAGCTCGCCAAGATCGACTATCCCGCCATCAGGAGGATCTTCCTGTCGCCGCCGGCCGACCGTGGGGTCGTGCCGGTCTGGAAGGAGTTCAAGCTCGACGCGGTAAGGGCGTTCCTGGTCGACGAGCACTCCTTCTCCGAGCAGCGGGTGGAGGCGGCCGCCAAGCGGCTCGAGACCGTCGCGACTGCCAGGAACGAGTCGCTCGAGAAGTGGTTCGCCTAGGCCGCGGTCCCCGTCCCCGGGGGCGGCTACTCCACGCCCGCGAACTCTCCGAGGCTCCTCGCCAGGAGAGTTGGGTTCTTCCTGGCCTCCTCCTCAAGGCTCCTCGACGGCACCTCGCCATAGTCGTGGCCCGGATAGACCACCGCCTTGCCGGGGAGGGACAACAGGACCGAGTGCAGGCTGTGGAAGAGCTCCCGGGCCGACCCGCCCGGGAGGTCCGTCCTACCGCAGTTCCCGATGAAGAGAGTGTCCCCCGTGAAGAGGTTGCTCCCGTCGAACAGGCAGATGCTGTCAGGAGTGTGTCCCGGGGTGTGGATGACCCTGACGTCGACCCCCCCTATCCTGAGCGCGTCGCCGTCTCTGACGCGGACGTCCGTGGCGAGCTCCGAGACCTCGTGCGCCACGGTGCGCGCCTCGAGCTTCTCGGCCAGCTCGGCGAGGGTCTCGACGTGGTCGTAGTGGCCGTGGGTCGCGACGACGTACACGACCTTCGCCCCGTCCTCCCTCGCCGCCCTCACCACCGGGCCCGTCTCCCACCCCGAGTCGATCGCGATCGCCTCCCCGGAGACGTCCTCGGTGAGCAGGTAGTCGAAGTTCTTCATCGGTCCCACGGGTATCTGTCGGACTCTCACTCGCGTATCCCTATGGGGACGACGACCACCTCCCCCGTATATTCGCTTTTTCGGCGGAGCCCCACCTTTGCCCTGTGCAGCGCGACGGTGATGTCCGCCCTCACCGTCGTCGCGCCGGCCGCGCCGGTGAGCGGGTCGAGACCCGAGGGGACGTCTATGGCGACCCTGGCGCATCTGGCGCCGTTGATCAGCCCGATGGCCGTGGCGAGAGGCTCCCTCACCGCGCCCCGAACGCCGGTCCCGAGGACGGCGTCGAGCACGACCTCGGCCCACTCGAACCAGTCCCGGCGCTCCAGCAGCAGGGACTCGTCGGCGACCTCGGCCCTCTCGACGGTCCCTCCGAGCAGGGACCAGTTCTCCGCGGCCTCCCGAGTCTTGATCGCCTCCGCCGTGCCCAGGAGCAGGACCCGGACCAGCGAGCCCTCCGCCAGGCGCCTGGCCGCGACCAGCCCGTCTCCGCCGTTGTTCCCCAGGCCGCAGACGACGAGCACCCTCCTCTTGCCCCGTCCCGGCACCCGAGGATACCTCTCCTCGATCACGTCCGCGACGGCTGCGCCGGCGCGTCCCATCAGCGCCGCCTCGTCGAGACCGTAGGAGGAGGCCCTCGCCTCGGCCTTGCGCATCTCCTCCGGCGTGACGTAGCGGCCGCCCTC
>JBEKTS010000124.1:0-7372 GCA_049515775.1 Nitrososphaerales archaeon
GTAGACCACCCCACCGTCCAGCCCTCCCTCGGGGATCGGCTGCTGCACGGTGCAGCAGAGCGTGTGGCAGATCTGGGTCTTACCCGCGCCGAACTCCCCGTAGAACTCGGTTATCGCCCAGGTCTCGATGCCGCCCCCGAGCAGGTCGTCGATGTTCTTGGAGCCGGTGCTGATCCGGGTGATGTTCCTCCTGCGCGTGAGCAGGTCCTGGGCGGAGACGAAGTCGGGCTCGAGCTTCCCCAGCTCGACCAGCCTCTTGCGCGCCTTGTTGTTGACGTCCACGGACTTTGTGATGTCCCAGTCGGTCGCGTCGGCGATCTCGGCCGGTCCGGACGTCGCGAGATCCAGAATCGTGAATATCCCGGCGTCGTTGAGCTTCTGCTTCGTCACGGCGCCCACGCCCGCTATCGTGGTGACGTCGAGCTCCTCGTCGACCTCCTCTTCCTCGGGCTTCTCTTCCTGTGCCATTCCAATATTTGGACCGGGACAGCGTAATTAAGGGTGGCGGTCTCCGCGCGCCCTCAGGGGGAGACGCGGGTCGTCGTCCGCGGGAAGAGGCTCGCTCCCCTGATGTTCTTCAGCCCCGCGAGCCAGCGCGTCACCCTCTCGACGCCCATCCCGAACCCCGCGTGCTCGGGCATCCCGTACCGCCTCAGGTCGAGGTACCACCCGAACGCCTCGGCCGGGAGGTCCTGGCTCTTGATGCGCTCGATCAGCGTCTCGTAGCTCGCTATCCTCTGCCCGCCCGTGGCCAGCTCCCCGTACCCCTCGGGAGCGATGAGGTCGGCCGACATCGTCACCAGCGGCCGGTCGGCGTAGGTCATGTGGTAGAAGGACCGGGCCGAGAGCGGGTAGTCCACTATGAAGAACGGGGCCTCCCGGGAGAGGGAGAAGAGCCGCTCCACCTCGGTGGGGACGTCCTCCCCCCACTGGAACGGCAGCCCCTGCTTCTCGGCGAAGGCGAGGACCTCGTCGTAGGGGACCCTCTCGAACGGGAGCGAGGGCGGCCGGACGGTCCGACCCAGGACCTTGAGCTCCTCCGAGCGGTTCGCGAGGACCCTCTCCGTCATCGAGGCGAGGAGCCCCTCTTGGAGCGCCATGTTCTCCGGCTGGCCCGCGAAGGCCTGCTCCGCCTCCACCATCCAGAACTCCGTGAGGTGCTTGGGGGTCCGGGACTTCTCGGCCCTGAAGGCGGGCTGGAAGATCCAGACCCTCTCGTGCGCGGCGAGGGCGGCCTCCTCGTAGAACTGGGCGGACTGGCTGAGGAAGACCTTCTTCCCGAAGTAGTCGACGCCGAAGAGCGTCGAGCCCCCCTCGACGGCGGCCTGGACGAAGCTCGGGGCGCTGATCAGCGTGAACCCCCTCCCGCGGAAGTAGTCGAAGGTCGCCCCGATGACCTCGCTGCGGATCTTCATCGTCGCGACGGCCTTCCGGGACCTGATCGAGAGGTGCCTGACGTCGTAGAGGTAGGATGCCGAGGTCGCAGCGGTCTTGGTTATGGGCCACGTCTCCGCCCTGGAGATGACGCTGAACCCCCTGACCGATACCTCCTTCCCCCAGGGGGCGCGCCCGTCGTCTCTCACTACCCCCGTCACCGAGACGGCGGACTCCTTCGTCGCGGACCTTATGGCGTCCATCGACTCGGGCGGGGCGACCCCCGTCTTCGCCGAGACCTGGACGTAGCCGGTGCCGTCCCTGATGATCGCGAAGACCAGCCCCCCGATCGCGCTCTTGGTCGCGACCCAGCCCTTTATCTCCACGGTCTCGCCGGCCGTCGAGCCCAAGACCTCCTTTATCCGGAGGCGCCTAGCCTGGCTCTCCATAGCGTCGCTCGCGGTGGGCGGCCGGTAATCCGCTTAAAAACGTCTTGCACGCGCCCTGGCCAGACCGACAGATGAGACCCGCCAGCATACTCGGTTGGACCGGCAACGGCTCGCTCGAAGACCTCGCCAGGACCGCCGTCGGCAAGCTCGGCGAGGGGGCCACGCTGGAGCGAGGCGCCCGCTCGCTCGTGGTGAGGGGGGTCGACCCGGTCGCCGCGGCTCACAGGCTCGACCGCCTCCCGGGAGTGGCGTGGATAGCGGCGGGGTACGATTTCGAGGGGCTCGACCGCGGCGTGGCGAGGCTCTCTTCGCTGGCGTCGAGCTACCTGGGCGACGGCGGGAGCTTCAGGGTGACCGCGGAGGTCGGCGCCGGGGCGGGCGTCGAGGAGGGGGACGTCCTGATGGAGGCGACCTCGGCTCTCCTCAAGGCGAAGAAGGGGGCGCACCTGGACGAGAAGGACCCCTCGGTCTGGTTCAGGATGGTCCTGACCCGCAAGGGTAGGGGGGTCTGCGGCGTACAGCTGAGGGAGGGGCCGGGAGGCGTCCCGACCGCGCGCGGGATGGCAGCGACCTGCCTGGTCTCGGGGGGCTACCACAGCGCGGTCGTCGCCTGGATGGCCGCCCTCTCGGGCTACTCGCTCGCGCTCGTCCACTCCAGGGACGGCGACGACGGCTCGCTGAGGCAGGTGGCGAGGCTCTACGCCGAGCTTTCGCACAGGATGGACCCGGCCGCCCTGGGGCTGCGGGTGCTCGGGGGGAAGGGGACGCCGGGCGGCAGGCTCGTGGCCTGGCTCGGGACCGCTCGTGGGGAGGTATTCGCAGGCGCGCACCCCGAGTGCCGCGGCGAGGAGGGGCTGCGCGCGCTCCGGAGGCGGCGCCCCTCGATCGTCTTTCCGCTCTTCCTGCTGCAGGAGGCGGAGGTGGGGTCGAAGCTCCGCGGCCTGGCGCTCGGGCAGCGCGCCGGCGACGGCTCGCCGACCCTGGACCTGACCGGCCGGGGGGGCGGCGACAGGCCGACCGTCAGGACCTTCGGAGGGGTCGAGTCGGACCAGAACGCGGTCCTGGACTCGATACTGGCCCAGGGCTGATGCGTGGAGGCGCCGGTCCACCGTCCAGGGGAGCGGGCGGCCGGCCGGCCGGCGGAGCATCGCCTCAGTCGAGCCCGCGTCTGACCTTTCCCCTGGGGGAGGTCTCGCTGAAGACCTCGGCCTGGAACCTCTGCACGGTCACGTCCCTGGTCAGCCACGAGTCAGGGGGCAGGCCCGCCTTGAGGCAGGTCTGCGTCAGGAAATCCTCGGCCGAGAGCCCGTACTCGGCCGCCACCTGGGGGAGCAGCAGCCCGGATCTTCCGGGCGACGAGACGATCAGGCCGTCGACGCCGACCCGCACGTGCCGCGGGAGGTCCCGGGGCGTGTCGCAGGCCACCTTCTCGGGCCTGGTCAGCGCGCTGACCTCGACCAGGACCTCGTCGAGCTCCTTCGGCTCGACGCGGGGGAAGCGCGGGTCGTAGGCCGCCGCCTGGATCGCGGCCTCGCGCACCGCCTCGCCGAGCTGCATGACCGGGAGGGTGAACCCTATGCACCCCCTGAGCTCCCCGTCCAGACGCTTGAGGGTCACGAAGGCGCCCCGAGGCTCCCGCAGGAACTCCTCCTGGAGGGCGAAGGAGCCCGCGATGTCCTCGCCGCGCACGAAGGCGTCGACGGTGCCCCTGGCAAGCCTCACGAGCTCCTCGCCCTGCGGACCCGTCAGAGCCATGTGGCCGCGGAGCGGCGAGTCCGGTTAAATTGGTTGCTGTCGTCGGCGACGGCCGCCGAAAAGCGGGGAGAGCCGCCCCAGGCGCGACCAGTGGCCGCCTCTCCAGTAGAGCCTCCCGCACCCCGCGCAGAGGAAGTAGAGCCGATGGCGGGCCGCGATCGACCGGGGGAGGGACCTCGCCGCGCGCTCGGGGCCGACCCTCTCGAGAGCCGAGTTGCAGACTGCGCAGCGCGGGTCCCCGCGGGAGACCTCGACCCCCCCGGAGCGCGCCTGGGCGAGCAGCGAGACGAGCCTCGCCCGGTCCGTCCTCCCCTGCACCAGGAGCGCGACGAGGCCGTGGCGCCCGGCGTGCTCGGCGAGGGCCCTGTCCGACGTGACCATCACGCGGGCCTCCTCCCTGGAGACGCGCTCGAGCTCCCGGTCCGGGCCATCCCTGAAGTAGAGGGTGTCGAAGCCGAAGATCCTGAGCTTCCTCGCGAGGCTCCCCAGCATGGCGTCGACGACGAACCGTGGGCTCCCGAGCATCGGGCGAGGTTGCGCGAGCGACGCTTTCTGTCTTGCGCCCCGGTCTGGCCCGGGGTCAGGACGGCCTCTGGTCTCTGTCCCCGATGTGCATGTAGACGCCGGCGACGACCATCACCGCGAAGAGCGCCGTGGCGTTGGCGAGGTGGATGGCCGTCACGACGGCGTTGAGGTCGGAGTTCACGACCACGTCGCCGAGGCCCACCTGCACCACGAGCATCGCCAGGGAGAGGAGGATCGCTCTGGAGGCCGCCTGAGGGCGGGGCTTCATCCGCCAGACCACGATGACGGCCGCGACGAGGAGGACCGAGGTGATGACCGAGAGCGTCCTGTGGACGTACTCGACGAGGGCGCCATAGTTGACCGCTGGGTTGGGGATGGCCAGCGACCCGTTGCAGTAGGGCCAGTCCTGGGAGACCAGGGACCCGCTCGTCCCGCAGTCCCCTCCGTAGTTGCCCGCGGTGAGGTAGGCCCCCCAGACGATAAGTACGAAGGTCGAGACGATCGTGACGTATACGAGGATCTTCGCCAGGCTCATGGGCGCTTGGCCGGGCGGCCTCCGCGTTCGGTTAAAAGCTTTCGAGCCTAGAGGAGGACCGCGGCGCACCCCAGCATGAATATCACGGCCAGGTAGGGGCTGGAGAACTTGAAGGCCAGGAACGCGTTCGCCTTGGTCGGGTCGAGCAGGAGCTTGATGTTCGTGGCGAGGAGCCCCAGGTCGAAGGCCACGGCCCCGAGCAGGTAGACGACCTCGCCGGTCCCGGAGAGGTAGAGGAAGAAGAGGAGGCTCACCGGTATCAGGAGGAGCGTGTTGGCGACGATGAACTGCGAGGCCCTCTTCTTGCCGACGACGGATGGGAGCATCGGGATGCCCGCCGCCGAGTAGTCGGACTCGGTGATCACCGCCAGGGACCAAAAGTGGCTCGGCGTCCAGACGAAGACGAGCGCGGCCAGCACCCAGGCGATGAGGGGGTCCGAGAGGGTGACGGCGTACCAGCCCGCGAGGGCCGCGCAGCTCCCGGCGAACCCCCCGAGGACTATGTTCCAGCTCGTCCTGGGCTTGAGCCAGATGGTGTAGATGGGGATGTAGACGACCGCGCCGAGCCCGATGAAGAGCGTCGCGTAGACGTTGAGCGTGAGCAAGGCGACGAGCACCCCCAGGGCGAGGAGGGAGAGGGCGAAGACGAGGGCGTTGGCCTTCGGGACGGTCTTGGACGGGAGCGGCCGGCGCATCGTCCGCTTCATCATCGAGTCGACGTCGATCTCGAGGTAGCTGTTCACGGCGAGCGCGCCCGAGGAGGCGAGCGTCCCCCCGACGAAGAGGCCGAGGAGCGTCAGCGGCGAGGGGACGGCGCGGGCGGCGATTATGGCCGAGGCTAGGGCGACGAGTACCAGGAGGGGGATGATCCTAGGCTTGACCAGTCGCACATAATCCCTTACGGTCAATCGCTAACCTTTCCCATGAGGTCGGCCGGACACATTTGTGATGAGATTTAAACGATTGTCTGGCTCTCGCCCGGCCGGCCCGTTGGGACCCTGCAGGAGGCCTCGTAGGACCGCTTGACCGAGAGCGCCGTGAAGAGCGGCCCGAGCAGGAGGACCGGTATCGTGACCGCCACGAAGAGGAGCTGATACGGGGCGAGCGCGACGGCGAGGGTCGTCCCCACCCCGCCGAGCGAGCTCGCCAGGAAGAGGCCCGCGCAGGTCGGGCACGCCGTGAAGAGCCCGACGACCGCGCCCGAGCTCAACAGCCAGCGCCCGCCCATGGGGAACGAGGACTGCCTGAACGCGTAGTAGCTCAGGGCGACGTTCACCCCGACCAGGATGGGGACCACGAACAGGAAGAGGAGGCTGAGCGGGACCAGGACCATCCCCAGGTGGAGCGCGGGCGAGACGTAGACGATGAGCTTGGGCATGGTCCCGGTGTCTCCGCAGCAGGTCAGCGATGACCACCCCGGCTGCGTCACCCCGTAGACCTCTCCAAAGTCCACCGTTGGCTGGTACGTGACGATGCTCGAGACGAACGCATAGACCACCGCGTAGGCGAGCCCGACGACCGCGCCCACCCTCACCGCCTGCCTCGACCGGAGCGCCTCTCCGACCACCGAGGGGATCGTCCGGCTCCCGTCTCCCCGCCACGTCAGCAGGACCCTGTAGACGAGGTAGAGGCCGAGGACGACCAGGACCGTCGATAGCCCCTGGGCCGCGTAGAACCCGAGCACCAGCGAGCCGGGGTCCTTCGAGGAGTACCCTATGAGCTCCTGCGTCTCCGACCACCTGAACATGTTGAAGAACGCGACGACGGTCCCGAGGGCGAGGGAGGCGAGACCGGTCAGCAGGGCCTTCGAAGCCATTCTTTCTCTGCGCTGGGCCCGCAGGTCCGCTCTCTGCTTAAATCGGTTCCGCAGGAGCCGGGCTACGGCGACGGGGTGGGCCGCTCTCCGATGCGTGCGAAGAAATCGAGCACGGCAGCCGTCGGGATCGTGGCAAGGGTCGAGATTCACTCAAGGATTTAGGCTACCAAGATCCTCTGCTTCATCAGGAGGACAGTCCATGCGACCACGAAGCGCCCGAAGAAGTGGCATGGCAGGATTGCGATGGCGCCTGGGGCGTCAACCTCGAGGCAAGCCGGATCGAAGAGAGGCATGATGGCCAGGGCTAGGCTGGCCCGAGCACCGGACCACGCACCGAAGCTATTGACCGCCTCCTTCAGCCACGGCCTCGAAAAGTCCGTGCGATGGGCAAGGTCCACCCGAGGCTGAGCATAAACGATGGCCCGCGCGTGATCCTCGGCGCAATAGTTCTTGCAAACCGGTGAAAACGAGACGTGCACCGCGTGTTCCAGAGGGTGGAGCTTATGAGGACCATCCGTGTGAGTTCTCATGCGGAATCGCGGTGCGTACAGACACAGGACTCTCGACGACAGGCTTAGAATCTACTCTGAGGTTGCGAGGCTCCGCGGCTCGGGCATGTCGGTGAAGGACGTCTCCGAGGCGCTCGGTATCAGCCGGCGGGACGTCAGTTACTGGACGAGGATGAAGAGGCCCTCGCGGACCATCTACGCGCCGGACCTCACTCCCAGACCAGAGCTGGCCTACCTGGTCGGTGCGTACTTGGGCGACGGTCGGACCGCCGGTGAGCAGGACAAGAAGGTGAGGTTCAAGGTTGCGGACCAGGAATTCGCAGGTCAGCTCAACGAGCTGGTGGCCAAGGTCATCGGCGCCCAATCGAAGCCGGTTCCAGTGGAGGAAGGGTTCTACGCCGTGAGCTAC
>JBEKTS010000125.1:0-7361 GCA_049515775.1 Nitrososphaerales archaeon
GATGAGGACCCTCTTCGGGCTGGGGGACCTGTCGAAGGACCTGCCCACGAACGGGGAGACGACGACCGAGGAGAGGAGGGTGATGCCCGCGATCCCTCCCGCCGCGGCCACGCCCGTCCTCAGGCTCTCCTCCAGATAGTAGACCATGAAGTAGCTGTTGAGGCCGAAGCTGACCTGGGAGACGACCAGCCCGGCGCTCACGATCAGCAGCCACCTGTTCAGCAGGATCCCCCTGAGCTCCGAGAGCCTCACAGATGTGGCTCCGACGATGGGGTCGTTCGGGACGAGCACGACCAGGAGCGCGCACGCGACCAGGGCGATCGCGCCCCCTGCGCTCACGCTCAGTCTCCATCCGACCGCGCTGCCGAGGATGGCCCACCCGGAGATCCCGACTATGCCCCCGAGGTCGAAGGCCGCTCCGAAGAGGCCGATCCCCAGCCCCTCGGACCCCTTCCTGAAGTAGCGCATCACCAGGATGACGCCGGGCCCGAAGATGAACGCCTCCCCGACGCCCTCGATGAGCCTTAGGACCGTCAGCAGGGCGATCTCGCTCGCCAGCCCGAGCAGGATCGACGAGACCGATATGAGGAGCATCCCGGCGATGAGGGTCCGCTTGGGGCCGTACCTGGCGGCGATGAGGCCGGCCGGGATCTGGAAGCTCGCGACCCCGAGCACGAAGGTGGCGGTGATCAGGCCGAGGCCGGAGACGTTCTGGTGCAGGTCGGAGGCGATGAGGGAGAAGACCGAGGAGACGCTGTACCAGTTTATGGCGCAGACGAACTGGACGGCGATGAGCGTCGCGATAGCCCCGCGGTTCTCGATGCCCCTGAGCAAGCGATCGCCTCCTCCTCCGGTCCCGACGCCGGCGCACGATTATAACGGTTGGTCGCTCCGGATCGGGGTCAGGCCGCATCGGGACTCCGCGGTCCCGCGTCGGCGGGACATGGGCGAGCTTCGCCAGGAGCGCCGCCCCGTCCCAGGGATGCGCCGTCGAACTCGCCCCCGGATCGCGCTTCTTCCGGAGGAATCGCGTTCGGCAACCTCCGTCGAAGGAGGTCGACGCTCCGGTCCCGTTGGAGATTCTCGAACGCTTAATACCGGCGGACGACCAAAGTCAGGGTTGTGTCCGAGCGGGACTTCCTTCGAGACGCGAAGGGGCTCGTGCGAAGCCTCTCCGGGTTCGACCTCTTCAACCTCGGGCCTGGACGGATGGCATCGGCGGCGGGAATCGTCTCGACCGCCGTGGCGCCGATCCTCCTTTGCGGCTCCCCCGCGGACGGCTTCGGCGGTCGCCCGCATCGCACCCTCGGGGTACGGTCGTCGCATCGCCCCGCAAGGCCGTCTGCTTCGCGCGACGGCGCAGGGAGGTGCCGGGCATGGGCCTCGACCTGGTCTTCCGCACCGCGGGTCTGGCCTAGGCGGGGGATGAAGGGGACCTGCTTGGAGCTCCTGTCGCGGTCGGGTCGGCGCCCTCCGGGCTGCCCGCCGGGGGCCGACCGCCGATGAAGGGGCGGCTGAAGCTCGGCCTGGACGCCTCCTTCATGATGTCCTTTGACGATGGATACTCGCTCAAGTACCTCGTCGGGGCCGAAAAGGCCGGCTTCGACCACCTCTGGCTCGGAGACCACTTCCTCCCCTGGCACGACTCGTTCGAGCACAGCTTCTTCGTCTGGGAGGTCCTGGCGGCGGTGGCGGCGAGGACGAAGAGGATCGTCGTCGGCCCTGACGTGACCGTCCCGATCGGCGGACGGTATCATCCGGCCATGGTGGCGCAGGCCTCCGCGACGATGGCCAGGATGTTCCCCGGCCGGTTCGTCCTGGGGGTCGGCTCGGGCGAGTCGATGAACGAGAAGAGGTTCCTGGGGTTCTGGCCGAGGTGGGAGGAGAGGATGGACCGGCTCGTCGAGGGGGTGGAGCTGATCAAGAAGCTCTGGACCGAGGCGGACTACTTTGACTTCCACGGCAGGTACTTCAAGATGGACATGGTGCTAGGGCCGCTCAGACCCGAGAAGCCGATCCCCGTCTACTTCTCCGCCATCGGAGAAAAGTCCTGCTACGCGGCCGGCGAGCACGCGGACCGGCTGCTCACCGTGGGCACGGTCGAGAGGTGCAGGGACGTGATCCTCCCCAGGTTCGAGGCCGGGGCGAGGTCGGCGGGCAGGGACCCGAGGAGGATAGAGAAGGCGGTCGCCGTGAACTTCGCGACCGGGCCGGTCAAGGAGGTCATCGCCAGGGAGAGGAGGTTCATCGCAGGCGCCTCCATCGGCGCGAACTTCAACCAGATGGATCCCAGGCTGATAGAGAAGAGCGCCGCCGCCCTCTCGGACGAGCAGATACTGGACTCGGTCTATCTCTTCGAGAAGGGGGACGACGTGATCGAGGTCATGAGCCGGTTCCGCCGCCTGGGCATCGACCAGGTCGTTGTGAGCGAGCTGAGCGCGGACCCGGAGAAGGCGATGAGGATTTACTCGAAGCAGGTCATCCCCTACTTCCGGGGTGGGTAGGGCAGGCCTCCCTCAGCGGGTTCCTCCGGTCGCCTAGGGACGGAACGCGTTGGTCGGGAGCCCCCGGACCGCGCACCTGGCCCTGAACAGGCCCCCGGCCGCCGGATGCTGGCTGGAGGCCGAGACGGCCGCGCTCGTGACGTAGAGCTCGTCGAGCTTCCTTCCGCCGAAGCAGCACGATGTCACGTTCGGGGCCGGGATCGCCAGCTGCCCGACCTTCCTACCGGTCCTCGCGTCCCAGCGGGAGACCTTGCCTCCTCCCCAGTGCGCGACCCACAGCATCCCCTCCTCGTCGACCGCCAACCCGTCGGGGTCGCCGGCCTCGCCACCGAAGTCCACGACGGTCCTGCGTCGGGACACGGAGCCCGTCTCGACGTCGTAGTCGAAGGCCGAGACCTTCCTCGTCGGGGTGTCGATGTAGTACATGACCGAGCCGTCGGGGCTCCAGCCCAGTCCGTTGGATATCGTCACCCCTGGGACCGCCTTCACGGCGCGGGAGCCGTCGAGCCGGTAGAGCGCGCCGGTCGGGTCCTTCTCGTTCGTCGCCATCGTCCCCGCCCAGAACCTGCCCATGGGGTCGCACTTGCCGTCGTTGAACCTGTTGCCGGGCTTGCCCAGCTCGACCCCGCACACCTTCGTCACCCCGCCCGTGGCAGGCTCCAGCCTGTAGAACCCGTGCTGCATGGTGACCATCAGGTCTTCGCCGTCCTCGCGGGGGACGACCGAGCTCACAAAGCGCCCCACCGGGATGGCCCTGTCGACGCGCCTCCGAGGGTCGTAGACGTGGACCTCGCCCTTGGGGATGTCCACCCAGTAGAGTACCTTCTTCCGTCCGTCCCAGCTCGGGCCCTCGCCTATCTCGGCACGGGCGTCCAGGATCAGCTCTGCGCCGCTCTCGCTCATGGTTCCCGAGGCGCGAACCGAATCGTAATATCGGTTTCGAGCCCTCTCATCGGCCGCGAGCGCGCCGGCCCGCTCCGATGAGCGGGGCGACCCCCGCGACCAGGTAGTAGCCGCTGCCCCCGACCCCGGCGTCTCCGTCGACACGGTGGGTCGCAGGGGCGCCCGAGTCGGAGTTCGCGAGCACGTAGATGGCCACTATCGTCGTGTTCTGGGATAGGGTCAGCGACCTCGTCGCGTTGACGCTGCCCGTGTCGTTCCAGTAGCCAAACCGATAGTTTCCGAACCCCAGGGTCATCTGGATGGTGTAGTTCTGGCCCGAGGGGAGCACGAAGGGCAGCAGGCTCCCACCCGTGTACGAGCCCGTGTAGGGCACCGTCGAGCCCGGAGGGGTGACGGTCAGCCACAGGCCGGGAGTGTGCTGTATGTAGCCCGTGTTGTTGAAGGTCGTCCCGATCTGCGTGCCGTTGGGGAACTTGGCCAGGACGTTCAGGGTCGCTGCCTCAGATGACGGGACTTGCTCGTAGAGCGCCGTGTAGGACGCGCTGGTCGTCCCGGTCGAGTTGAACGTCACCAGCTCGTACCTGTTCAGGTCGCCGCCCGAGAACTCCCGGAAGTAGATGCTCCCGTACCAGTACGCCACGACCTGGTACTCGAGCCCCGGCTCCAGGTCCTTGAAGGTCACGGGGGTGAACCCGCTCTCGATCGAGTATCCTCCGACGCGCAGGTCGATCTTGTACCCGCTGATCGCCGTCCCGTTGAGAAGCTGGCTCCCGACCGAAATGCTGTACGGAGTGGGCGGAGGCGGCTGCGGCGTGGTCGTGAAGACCGCCAAGAGAGACGTCTCGGAGGCGTTGGCCGCGACGGGGATGACCCTCGACGCGAAGCCGTTCGACCACCTGTTGAAGTAGAGGTTCGTGAAGTCCGAGACCGTCACCGTGTAGTTCTCGCCGCTGACGGTGTGGAACGTGGCTGGGGTGTATCCGGTCGTGACCTCCTGTCCGTTCAGCTCCAGCTCCGTGTAGACGCCTGCGACGGCCGTCCCGTTGGAGTACTCCGAAGCGACGGCGATCGCCGAATCGCCGGACGAGCTCCCGGTGCTCGAACTGGTCGTCGACGTGCTCGTCGACCCGGTGGTGGAGCTGGTCGTCGACGCGCCAGAGCTCGTCGTCGTGGATGTGCTCGAGCTCCTCGTAGTCGAGGCGGTGGACGTGGTCCCACCGGACGCGCTCGAGCTCGTCGACCCGGTCGTTCCCCCGCCGGTTCCCGTCGAGCTAGTCGTCGAAGCGACCGTCGAGCCGGTCGTCGTCTGGTGCCCCGTGCCCACCCCAGAGGCGACGACGAGCACGACCACCGCCACTATCAGGAGGACGACCACCCCGACAGCCGCTAGGGAGACCCCGCGTGACCTGGACGAACGAGGTGTCAACGACGCCCAAGACGTCCCCGCTCGGCGGTAAATTGAGGCGCTAACTCTAGACTAGACGATTGTTAGGAGGCAATCCTCCAAGCGACCGTCCCCGCCGACTGCTTCCGGCCGGACCTCACAGGCCTAGCCTCGCGACCCAGAGCCGGGTGGCGGTTAAATGGGGCAGCTCGGTCTTATGGTGTATTGGTTCGCGGCTACTGCTTCCAGTGCAACAGGCAAGTCGGGGGCTTTCGCGGAAGGATTGCCTGGCAGTGTCCCAGCTGCAGGAAGCTCTACTGCGAGTCCTGTCCGAAGAAGAAGGTCGGGCGCTTCTTCAAGAAGCTGGTCTGTCCCGAGTGCCGCATAGAGATGCACGAAGGGGGCATCCCCTTCTTCAGGGACGCATACCGCGGTTGACGGACGGCATCCGCCGTCCTCGGAGAGGATACCGGCGCGCTGGCTGTCCCTCCACCCCGGCGCGACCGGGCACCTGCCACATCGCCGGGGGCGCCTAGATCACGATTCGTCCGAGCCCGCGTCCTGGGCGCCCTCCGACTCGCGATGACAGCCTGGACGCGCGTTCCTGGTCGGCCCCTCCGCAGCCGCCGACGACCGGCTGTCAGCGCGATCGACCTCCCTCTCTCCGCACCTCGCGCCCTTCCTCCGGCGCACCTCGTTCTTCACGGGTCTCCGGCGCCGGCCCCTCCCTCCACGCGTCCGCGACCCCCTTTCCCGTCTCGCGGCGAAATCTCATACCTGAGCAGCCGCATCGTGTCCCTGAAACGCGGGATGGCGGAGAAAGCTCCAAAGGCGACGCGGTACCCCGTCGGGAGGTACCTCGATCTGACGACGGCCAGGTTGGATATCCTCCTGAGGCCACGGTCGAGCCCGTCGACGATGCGGACGTCGTCCACGGCCCATCTGTGCTCCGCTCCTGTCCTCTCCTTCAGTCTCGATCGTCCCGACGCCACGGCGAACGAGCTCATCACGTCGAAGGCGACCTGGCCCCGGTCGAACCGTTCGGTCAGCCCGTTGAGGAGCCCCCTCACATCCTCCTGTGTCAGGTACTCGAGGAGCCCCTCGGCCACAGCCATCGTCGGCCGTCCCCTCGGGACGACCTCGAGCCAGCCCCGGTCGGTGACCGAGGATCCCAGCATGCGATACCCCTCCCGGTCCGAGAAGAACCTCCTGCGCACCTCGATCACGTCCGGGTAGTCGACGTCGAACCAGGCGACGCCCGCCGGTGGGTCTATCCTGGATATCCTCGTGTCCAGGCCGCAGCCGAGGTTGAGCACGACCGCATCGGAGCTGGAGGCGAGGAACTTCCTTACCCACTCGTCGAGCTGCCTCGCTCTGGCTACCATGACGTTCCCGAAGCCGCGCAGCCTCTCAAAGTCGTAGTCGATCGACCGGACCATCTCGTCCGCCTTCCGGTCCCCTAGGATCGGATGGCTCGAGCGGCTGTCGAGCGCCTTGGCGTAGAGCGTGATGAGCAGCGTCTCCTTCTCTCCCGCGAGGCGCACCCTCTGCGCCGCCGATCCCTCCTCTTCTCCTCCTCGTCCGTCTGTCCCCAAAGGTCGGTCGTTGCGCCCGCGTCGGAGGCCATATTAGCTCGGCGCCGAGCTCCGTCCCCTCGTCTTGGGCATTCGCCGTGCCGGACCGCGAGGCCGGCGGTCCCCTCCCCCACGGCCACCCAGGTCCTAGGCGATCAGGCGACCCGGGCGCGTCGGTTCCTCCGAACGCATAAATAGCCTCAGGGGTCACTTTCGCCGCTTGAGCAGTCGCTGGATAATTCTACCAGTCGCGGTTCTGCTGATTAGCTCCGTCTTCTTCGGTTCGTTTGCGGCGGTCGGCGCTGCGACGCAGCCGACCCTGGTCGTAGCGATGACGTCCTCGCCCGCGCTCACCGACCTCAATCCGATGAAGATGCTCATCACCTACTGGATGTCCGAGACCTACCTCCCGATGGTCGGATGGAACTCCACCGGCGGGCTGACCCCGCTCCTCGCTCAGTCCTGGACCATCGCCCCCAACGGGACCGAGTACACCTTCTACCTGAGGCCGGACCTCAAGTGGTCGGACGGACAGCCGCTCACCTCGACGGACGTCAAGTTCACCATCGACGACTACGTCAACCAGTCATCGCTCTGGTACTATCTCTTCACTCCCCTAGAGATCGCGAGCAACAGCACGTACACGGGACAGACCGTAGCCCCCGGCGCCATAGAGACGCCGAACTCGACGACGGTCGTCTTCCACCTCAGCGCGCCGTTCGCGCCGTTCATCACCTACGTCGGCGGGCAGGACATTATCCCGCAGCACACCTACCAGGGGTTCAACTTCACCTCGACCAATCCGCCCCTCTCCACGATGGTCGGTTCGGGCCCGTTCGTCCCGAACTCGTACAACCCGGGCTCTGAGCTCACCATGCTGGCCAACCAGTACTACTTCGCGGGAGCCCCCAAGCTGAGCCAGGTCGTCTTCAACTTCTACCAGGACTCCACCTCCGCCGAGATAGCCCTGGAGAGCGGACAGGCCGACTACATGCA
>JBEKTS010000126.1:0-7357 GCA_049515775.1 Nitrososphaerales archaeon
GACGGGCAACGTCATATTCATCGCGTTTGCGCTGGGCGGAGAACCCGGCTTCTCGGTGGCGTCGTCGCTGGTCGCCCTCGGGGCTTTCGCTCTCGGCTCGCTGGTGGGAGGCCGGCTGGGGTCTCGTATCGGCGGGGAGAGGATGCGCCTGCTTTGGACCGCCACCGAGGTCCAGGCCCTGCTCCTGGCGGCCGCGGCGGCGCTCTCCGCGGTGGCCGGGGACCCGGTCCCGGCGGGATACGGCTACGTCGTGATCGTCGCCCTTGGCGTCTCGATGGGGCTCCAGAACGCCACCGCCCGCAAGCTCGCCGTGCCCGACCTCACGACCACCGTCCTGACGCTGACCATCACGGGCATCTTCGCGGACAGCCGCTCGGCGGGGGGCGGAGGGTCCAAGGCCGGCCGCCGCGCGGTCTCGGTCCTGGCGATGTTCTCCGGGGCCCTCGTTGGCGTCCTTGCGATACTGTACGCCTCGGTCGTCTATCCCCTCGTCATCGCCCTCGCCGTGATAGCGGTCGTCTCGCTGGCGGGCCGGGCGCTCTCCGGGAGAGCGCGCCCCTCGGAGGCTGCGGTCGGGAAGGGGGAGCCACATGGCTGAGATCCTCGGCATACACCACGTGACCGCCATCGCCGGCGAGCCCCAGCAGAACGTCGACTTCTACGCGGGGCTCATGGGGCTCAGGCTCGTCAAGCTGACCGTCAACTACGACGATCCGGAGACGTACCACCTCTACTTCGGCGACGAGCTCGGCCATCCGGGCACGATACTCACCTTCTTCCCGTGGCCGGGGGCGCCGAGGGGGGTGAAGGGCACCGGCCAGGCTACGACCACGTCCTTCTCGATACCGCTGGGAAGCGTCGGCTATTGGGCGGAGCGCCTGAGGGGGGCGGGGGTACGCCTCGAAGGCCCCTTCGTGCGTTTCGGGGACCGGGCGATATCGTTCACGGACCCGGACGGGCTGAACCTCGAGCTCGTCGAGCAGCCCCCCGGAGCAGAGACGCGCCGCGGCTGGGACCGCGGTCCCGTGCCGCAGGAGCACTCCATCCGCGGCCTGTTCGGCGTCACCCTCTCCGAGGAGGGCTACGAGAGGACCGCCTCCCTCGTGGTCGAGACGCTGGGGTTCCGGCCCGTCGGGCAGGAGGCGGACCGCTTCAGATATCAGGTCGGCGGGGGAGGAGGAGGTGCTCCCGGGGCGACCGTCGACGTCCTCTGCCAACCCGAGGCGCAGGCGGGGTTCGTGGGCGTAGGCACGGTCCACCACGTGGCGTGGCGCACGCCCACCGATGAGGCGCAGAGGGAGTGGAGGCGGGAGCTGGTCAAGAGGCGGATGAACGTCACCCCCGTGATAGACCGCAGGTACTTCCGCTCGATCTACTTCAGGGAGCCCGGTGGCGTCCTCTTCGAGATCGCGACGGACCCGCCCGGCTTCACCGTCGACGAGAGCGCCGACGAGCTGGGGACCAGGCTGATGCTGCTGCCGCAGCTCGAAGAGATGAGGACGGCCCTCGTCGAGGCGCTTCCCCGCCTGGAGCTCCCGAAGGGCTCCTCTGCCAAGGCCGGATGGCGTCAGTCGTCGTCATGACCGCCCAGCGCCAGAGCGAGCGCGTCGGCTACCGGGCCTCGTGAAAGTAGTCATCCTGGACCGCTCCCGACCTCCGTATTATCTCCCTCTCCCACGGTGCCCACGCATCCACCACGGCCGTCGGCGGTCGCGAGTATAGACAGGCCGGTGCGCCTGAAGACCTCGGCGAGGTTCAGCGCCCTCTCGTTCGCGTCCCCCTTGGCGACCTGCGCGAGCGCCTGGTCGCCCACGCGCCCGGCGTCCACCTCCTGATCGCCCAGCACCACCAGGGAAGGCGAGGAGGACCGCCACGGGACCCAGGTACCCGGCCAGGCTCAGGGCGACCGCGCCGTAGGTCGGGATGCTCAGGAGAGGCGACTGTCCGCCGAAGGAGAGGAAGAAGACGTCCCGGAACGAGAGTTGCCGCGGGAGGTCCCTTTGCCGAGCAGCCGACGCCTCCGCCGTCGGAGAAGCGTTCGACGATCCCGGTCCTCCTGGGATCGTTCCCCATCGACCCTTAGGGCAGATTCCTCTCTAGGAGAGTCCTATCCCGAAGAGCTGGGGCGCCCACGCCGCGCCCCCCACCCCCGGGGCTTCTGCTCCTCGTGCCCGGCGCGCAACGGCTCGGTCCCATCGGAGGGCTGCCCATCCATGATCGACCCCCGCTGCACCGTCGGCGGAGGCAGCCCGTCGGTGGCGCTGGGCTCTGGAATCCAAAGCTCCACCACCGTGCCCTTCGTGTAGTCGCCCTCCACCCTGTCCCTGACTCTGACCCGCCCCGAGTACCTGTCCACGATGAGCGCCCTGACTATCGAGAGTCCGAGCCCGCTCCCCTTCGCGGTCTCGAGGTAGCGGCTGAATACCCCCTCCTTCATCTCATCGGGTATCCCCCTGCCTTGGTCGTAGACGCTCAGCCTCCAGCTCCGGCCGCCAGGAGGGTCTCCGGCGTGGGCGACGGCGGTGGGAGGCGGCAGCTCCTCCTCTGCGAGCTCGACGCGTATGCTCACGTCGGGCCTCTCCGTGTACCTGACCGAGTTCATGAGCACGTTCGTCAGGGCATCCTCGAGGAGGTCGTCGCAGAGCGCCATGGGTCTGCGGTCTCCCCTCGTCCCGAACGAGACGGCGATCGATCGGGAGGGGTTCGCGGCCCGCACGACCGACAGGGACCTCTCGAGGGACTGCCTCAGGTCCCTCGGTTCGAGATGGACGCTCTCGTATGACAGGATCCTCCCCAGCCTCTTCGCCTTGTCGATCAGCCCCGTCGACTCGTCTATGGCCCTGAGCAGCGCGTCGAAGCGCTTCTCTCGTTCGGCGGGAGAGAGCCCCCCATCCGGCTCCCTCAGAAGCTCGGCGTTGAGCCTGGCGATCTGGTTGTAGTTCCTGATGTCGTGCGACAGGATGTCCTGCAGGAGCTCGGCGGTCTTCCTGCTGCTCATCTCCTTGCCCAGCAGGACTTTTTCGCGGTCCCTCAGCTCGACCTCGTCCCAGAGCCGCTCGAAGAACCTGATCGCCGCCAGTACGGTGGAGTTGCTCGTCGAGTAGGTCGCGACGCCGACCGCGCGCCCAAAGTCGAGCTGGGAGTCGTCCCGCTGCTCTATGACGATCGACGACTTCCTGTCGACCACCAGGATGGTGACCGTGTTGCGCGTCCTGGCCGGGCTTATGCGCCTAAAGCCGACCGGTACCCCTCCCGGTCCAGAAGCATCCCTGGCGTTCAGGTCCCGTATCGTCCGCTCGACGTGGGAGTCGGCAGGAGCGAGTATGCTCACCCTCACCCCCCTCGAAGCGCAGACGCCCAGCGCTTCGATGGCCCCGAACGTCCCCTCGCGATGGAAGGCGTTGGTCGTCGGGAAGAGCATCAGGATCTCCTGCCTGGCTCGCCCTATGAGGTCGAGCATCCTCTTCTGGATCGCCCTCGGGTCCCGGATGACCTCCAGCCTGGGCGGGTCGATCCCCTGTTCGAGCTGCGCGATCCTGTCCTCCACCGACATGCCGCCCTCCCAGAGCATCTCGAAGACGTCCGCGACCCACTCGACCATCTTCAGGTCCGTCGAGACTATCCCGGACACGCTGGTCGGCTTCGGCTCCTGCGCGAGCCCTTCGCCATCCGTGTGGCTGGACTGCACCAGCCCCATGTTCTTCCTGTCGTATATCCCAAGGGAGAGGTTGAGGCGATCGCCCGGCGGCAGGTTTCGGACCTCGACCCCTTCCCGCTGGAACCGCCTCACGAGGTCGACCTCCTCCCTCGAGATCTGGGCCAGGATCCTGACCCCCGCCCCGATGGCCTTCGCCCTCGAGGCGACCTTCTGGAAGAGCGCGGCGTTCCCCATCATGCCGCCTGGTCTCGAGACGATGATGAGGGCCTCGTCCTCCATCTCGTCGACGAACCGGTCTGCGGCCTCGACCATGTCCTGAAGGTCGGACGTGAACCTCGTCTCGACCCCCGTCGTGTCATCCCCCCTCCCTGCGTCCGCGTGCTGGGCGAGCCCCCGGTCGGCCGGGCCGACCTCCTCCGAACCCTCGATCGCCGCGGCTCCGGGCGCAGGGCCTTCGGTGACGGAAGGATCGGGTCTCTCCAATGATCCTGTCGTTAAATGCCAAGGGCCGAGGCTTTTAAGCCGCTAAGGTAGAGTTCTCTATCCATCGAGCGTCGGTCGGCCGTTCGGCGTGGGCCCCTGAAGGAGCGCTAGAAGGCGATCGACCAGCCTCGCCGGTCGCCCTAGGTCCCGTACGCGCCCTCAGCCATGCCATCGAGCAAGATGCTTCTTTGATGAGGAGGAGGTCCGGGACACCCGCCGGTCGGTCACGGTCCGTGGAACCGACCTCGGATAGGTAGTGTTTTAATATGAAATATTTAAACGCGAGTGCCATCGATGCCGAGTGAAGCCGGGCGCGCCGGGCCGTTCGCAGGTCGCCGGAGAAAGGGCGAGGCGAGGGTCGTCGACGATCGTGGTCACCCGGGGCGAGGGCAGACCGCTCGCCGCAACCGCGCCGCCGGTGGGAGGAGAGTGAGCCCGGAGACCCTGGTCAGGCCGCAGGAAGAAGCGGTCGTCATGGTCGTCCCGGCGGACGCCCCTGGGACGGACGCCCGCAAGCTCGACGGGGTGATCCGCGAGATAGGCGCGCTCTCGAGGAAGCTCTCGCTCCCCGACGTGGTGACGGACGAGGCGGTCCGCATATGCAAGAACGGCCTGGAGAGGACCCACGTCAAGAAGAAGCCCGTCGTCCACCTGTCCGCATCGTCGCTCTACGCCGCGTGCAGGAGGAGCGAGGTCCCGACGACGCTCGAAGACGTGGCCTGGGCCAGCGGCATGCGCAAGCGGGACGTGGCGAGATGGTACAGGCTGCTCGTCAACGACCTGGACCTCAGCGTCCCCGTCATGGACCCCTCGGAATGCTTATCGCGGTTGGCGTCCAAGGCGAGGGTCGAACCGAAGGTGGAGGCGGACGCCCGCGAGGTGCTGTCCAGGGCCTCAAGGATGGGGATCACGGGAGGTGTCAACCCGACCGGGCTTGCGGCCGCGGCCCTCTACCTGGCGTCGCTGCTCAACGGTCGGTGGATGACCCAGAGCCGGATGGCGGACCTGGCAGGGGTGCGGGAGGTCACCGTCCGGAGCCAGTACAAGCGTCTGAGGCCGCTCTTTGGGCCGCCTCGGGTACGAACGACGCGGAGAAAGGGTACCGCCCGTTCGGGGCTGACCCCGGGCGAGCCAGCGGAGGACCGGGTACCCGTGGCCTCCCCGAGGGGCGAGAGGGCGACCCGGCACTCGAGCCAGGCTTGCCCTGGCACTAGAAGGCGACCATCCAGTCCCCTGCCCGCCTTGGGCGCGGTAGGCTCCGCTCCGGTCCTGTGACGTCCGGGTCGGGATAATCGACGCCGGACGTGAAGGCCTTCGTCACGCGTCGCCGCCGTGACGCGGACCGAGACCGTCCGGCCTGCCGCCCATCGCAGGCCTCCCGGGACGGACCTCCAGGACGAAGCACGACCGAGGGAGAACGAAGAAGGGTAATTATCGGACGAGGGGAAGGCAGCGGGCGAGACGATGAGCGCTCCCAGGAAGCCCGGTGAGATAGGCGTAGGCGTGCTGGGCTACGCCTTCATGGGCAAGGCCCACAGCAACGGATACATCGAGATGCCGATCATCTTCCACCCGCCTCCCGCGAGGCCCAGGCTGGTGGCGATCTCCGGCCGGACGGAGGAGGCCGTCGCGGAGGCCGCCAGCAGGTACGGATACCAGCGGCACTCCACGGAGTGGAGGGACGTGGTCGGCGACCCGGAGGTCGAGCTGGTCGACGTCTGCCTGCCCAACGACCTTCACCACGACGCCGCAATCGCGGCCGCCGAGAGCGGCAAGCACGTTTTCTGCGAGAAGCCCCTCGGGATGAACCGGCGGGAGGCGAAGGAGATGCACGAGGCGGTGAGCAGGGCGGGGGTCAAGAACATGGTGAGCTACAACTACCGATTCGTCCCGGCCGTGATGCTGGCCAAGATGCTGATCGAGGAGGGGCACATCGGGAGGATACTGCAGTTCAGGGCCGTCTACCTGCAGGACTGGATCATGGACCCGGGCTTCCCGCTCGTCTGGAGGCTCTCGAGCGGGAGGGCGGGGAGCGGGGCGCTCGGCGACCTCGGGAGCCACTCGATCGACCTGGCCCGGTACCTGGTGGGAGACGTTCGGTCCGTCTGCGCCATGAAGGAGACGTTCATCGAGGAGCGGCCGCTGGTCGAGGACCCGACGAAGAGGGGCAGGGTCGACGTGGACGACGCCTTCATCTCGCTGCTGAGGTTCCAGAACGGCGCGATCGGGAGCGTCGAGGCCTCGCGATTCTGCGCGGGCCGCAAGAACTTCCAGAGGATCGAGGTCCACGGGACGGAGGGCTCGATCCTCTTCGACCTAGAGAGGCTGAACGAGCTGAAGGTCTACTCGAAGAGGGACAGGGCGGACGCGATGGGCTTCAGGGACGTGCTGGTCACCGAGGGAGTCCATCCGCTGCTGAAGAACTGGTGGCCCCCAGGCCACATGCTCGGCTGGGAGGACACCCACGTCAACGGGATATACCACCTCGTCGACTCGATCGCCAACGACAGGGACGTCGCGCCCCTGGGGGCGACGTTCTACGACGGGTTCAGGTGCGACGAGGTCTGCGAGGCCATCTCGACGTCGGCCCGGGAAGAGAAGTGGGTCAATCTGCCGCTCTAGGAGGATCCGGTCCAGGCGGACAGACGGGGGGTGGAGCCGGAATCGACGGGTCCCGCCGATGGCCGCCCGCCCGGCAGAGGTGGTGGTTCACGACGCCGCCCGTCCTTCCTCGTGGCCGCGTTCGAGAGTCGACGGGGGAGGAAGGAGCACCTCCGAGCCCCGCAGAACCGCCGGTAATCAACGGGAGGACATCGGTTTAAGCGGACCCGGCGCGAGTTGCCGGGCATGGGAACGAGACGATGCGGGTCCCAGACGAGGCGGCTGGCATGACGCGGAAGATCACGGTGAACATGTACATGACCCTGGACGGATACGGCGAGTTTCCCAAGTATCCGGGGTCCGACGCCCAGTTCGACGAACCCGACCCGGCGTTCACCCAGATGTGGGTCAACCGTTACGACTCGGTCGACACGGTGGTGTTCGGCCGGAGGTCCTACGACGACCACATCCCCGTCCACTCCCTGGCGGCGAGGAAGCCCTCCGACCCCGAGTACATGTTCGAGTTCTCGCGCTTCCTGGAGCGCTGCCAGAAGGTCGTCCTCTCCCACCAGATGACCGAGACCGAGTGGCAGAACTCGAGGATCATGAAGGGAG
>JBEKTS010000127.1:0-7327 GCA_049515775.1 Nitrososphaerales archaeon
GCCCCGCGCCGGGTCCCCTTGGGGGAGATCGACGCGGCGAGGACCGGGGCCGAGGATTTCGCGGTCGCCGGGAGAGAGGTCTATCTCTACCTGCCCGACGGATACGGGCGCACGAAGCTCACGAACGACCTGTTCGAGAGGAAGCTCGGGGTCACGGCGACCACCAGGAACTGGAGGACCGTGAACGCCCTGGCCGACGCGATGGCGGGGTCGGCTGGCTCGGACCGGCGGCCGGCCCCTGAAAAACCATTGAACGGGTTCTGACGCCGGGGGCCGCCGCCGTTCTCGGGTGTAGGGCTAAGTACGGCCGCGCCTGCGCCAGGGCGACTCGCAGATGAAGCAGATCGCGACGGTGCTCGGCGTAACGGTCACGATGGCGCTGCTCGTCGTCGGGACGGTGTTGGTCGTGACCGACGCGACCGGTGGAGGGCGCGTCTCGACCACGCAGCCTCCGGGTACGACCGCGTACCCCTCCTCCTCGAAGAGCTCCAGCGCCTCGATGCCGAGCACATCGAGCGACGACCGCCCCTCGACGACGAGCTCGACCTCGGCGTCGGAGAGCAGCACCGCCTACTCGTCCGGCTCGGGAGACGGACTGCAGGTCAGGCTGTCGGTGAACGCCACCGTCGTGCGGCCGGGTCAGCCGTTCACTATAACCGCCAGCGAGTTCAACGAGCTCGCGACGACCAGCAACGTCTCGGCGGCGGACGGGTGGGCGGCCCAGGGCCTGGAGCTGGGCCCCTGCGGGCACAGCTATGGGCCCGACCAGGGGCCCCTCGGCGTCGCCGTCTACCAGGGGCGCTACACCGTGGCCAACGTCTCGCAGGCCCAGCCCCTCGGGATCTACGGCTCTGCGACGTGCCCTCAGTACATGAGGCTCATGACGGGGTTCCTCTTCGAGCCCATGAGCGACCTCGCCTACGTCCTTCCTAGCTTCGGGGACAGCCCGACTCCCATCTCGGGGAGCGTGACCGTCGGCCTCCAGTACGCCAACTACGCGGGAGGGCGGCCGCTGAGTCCCGGAACCTACTCCGTGGTCGGAGGAGACGAATGGGGCGACCTGGTCTTCCTCTACGTGACCGTCACCTGAGCGAGCGGAACGGATAGGAAGAGTCGACGGGAGACCTCTCGGCGCGCGAAACTTAAGACCTCTCGCGCCGTCCGGACGGTCGGTGCACCAGTCAAGATGGCCATGAACGAGAACCCGTACGGCGCGTCCAACTTCCAGGTCTCGATCGGGGGCGTCCCGACCGCGGGATTCGAGGAGTGTATCCTCCCGACCGTCACGATAGAGACGACGGAGTACAGGCAGGGCTCCGACGTCGAGAACTCCGTCCGGAAGCTGCCGGGCCTCGTGAGGTACGGCGACCTCGTCCTCAAGCGGGGGCTGGCGCCCTCGGCCGGCGCGCTCGCCCTCTGGGACTGGATCCAGGGCTTCGCTCAAGGGGCAGGGACGTCAGCCCTGGTGACGGTGACGCTGCTCGACGGCGAGAGGAACGCGACCCTCCAGTGGTCGTTCGCGGACTCGATCCCCGTGAAGTACGTCTCGCCGGCACTCAATGGAAAGGTGAACGCCATCGCCATCGAGTCGCTCGTGATAGCCGTGGGATCGATGAAGGTCTCCGCCGTCGGAGCGCAGGCGCCTCCGCCGCTGCAGAGCTAGATCCGCCAGCGGGGCGAGAGTCCACGGACCAGGTCCCCCCGGACCAGAGAAGACCGAGGGTCATCCTCGACGTCGAGATGAAGAGGGGCTTCTTCATCTTCGTCCTCAAGAACATCGGCGCCGAGCCGGGCCTCGAGGTGACTACGAGGATCGGTGGGAGGATAGTCGGGCCCGACGGCAGGACGACCATCAACGACCTGAACGTCTTCCGTGGGATCGCGTTCTTCGCCCCCGGGAGGGAGTTCCGCGTCCTCGTCGGCTATGCGGGGGCGTACTTCGCGGCCGAGCAGCCTGCGCGGTTCACCGCCGCGATCTCGTACTCGGACGACCAGGGGGCGCGGTACGCCGAGACCATCACGCACGACCTGGCGATCTACCGGGACATGCCCCACTCGGTCGACGAGCCCTAGGCGCGCGGGGAGACGACGCGGCCGCTGGCGGAGGACCGGCCGTCGTCGCCGCCCCCTCGCCTCCGGCGCAGGAAGGAGAGGAACGCCGCGTGGTCCTTCGGCTTGATCCTGCTCGAGACGATCGCCGTCGAGAGGTCCGCCGTGAGCGGCTCGAGCTTCCTCAGCACCTCCTCTCGCAGGGTCTGGATGTCGGCGTCCAGGACGACGAGGAAGTACTCGTCGGAGCCCAGGGTCGAGTAGGCCTCTATCACCCGCGGCTCGTCCCTGATGAATTCGTAGAGCCTGGCGACGTCCTCCTCGCCGAGGCCGGTCATCGTGCCGACGAACGCGAAGGCGTTCACCCCGATTGACGGCCAGTCTATCTCGGCCGTGATCCTCAGTGTTCCGCTGCGCTTCAGAGCCTCGAAGTGCTTCGCGACCGTCCTCTTGTCGACGCCGAGCCGGTCCGCCAGCTGCTTGTAGGTCAGGCTGCCGTCGTCGGCCAAGAGCTCCATCATGCGCAGGTCCAGGGCGCCCGCCCTGATGCGCGGCACGTCGCGTCTGGTCTTGCCATTCGATGTCATGAGACGGCGTCTGAGATGCCCGAAAAGAGCAATAATAATTAAATCTTTGTAGAAGAGGCCGCGCCCGTACGGAAGAGATGCGGCACTGGAGACATCCGGGTTCGTCGTGGGCTTCTCTACCATCGTCGGGACGCTGCTCCTAGCGGAGCTCACCGACAAGGACGCCCTCCTGCTGCTGACTCTCGCCACCAAGATGCGGCCGCTCCTCGTCTTCGCCGCGGGCGCCGTCGCATTCACGACGACCTCGGCGATCATCGTGCTGCTCGGGTCCGCGATCGTGCACTACGTCCCGATCGCGTGGGTGAAGCTCGCAGGCGGCGCCATCATGCTCGTCTACGCCCTCGTCGAGCTCCTGCGAGGGTTGAGGGTCGAGGAAGACCTGGAGAGGGACGAGGAGAAGCTCTTCAAGCGCTTCGGGAGGAAGGAGGTCTATGCCTTCCTCGGGATACTCGCGTCCCTCATCCTGCTGGACCTGGCGGGTGACGCGACGGAGCTGCTCACGGTCGTCTTCGTGGCCCAGTACGGCGACCTCCTGCTCGTCTTCTCAGGGGCGGTCGTTGCGCTTGTCGCGGCGAGCGCCATCGAGACGGCGCTGGGGAACAGGCTCGGGAAGCTGCTCTCGGCCAGGAGGGTCAGGAACCTCTCGGTGGTCGTGTTCCTGGTGATAGGGTCGGTCATCGTCCTGACGAGCGGCATCTCGCCCTAGCCCGAGCGGAGGGCGCGTCGTCCGCCCTCAGAACCCGATGGCCTCGCGGACGATCACGACCGTGGTGCGGCCCTGCGGCCAGTCCCCGTTCAGGATCAGGATCTTGGCGAGCGAGCTGGGCATCCCGTACTTCTCCCTGGCCCGGACGTCTTCCTTGGGGTAGCTGTAGAGCTTGAGCCGTCTCATCGCGGTCTCGAGGTCGGGGACGACCTTCTGGGACCCCACGACGAAGATCGCCTTCGCCGCGCCCGCGGAGTAGGGGCCCAGCTGGCTGCCGCTCGCCGAGGCGGCCACGAGCGCCCCGTCCTCGGTGACGGCGTGGACGCTGCCCACCACGACGTCCGGGGTCGCCCCGCGCCGGCGCATCTCGGGCATCCGTGCCTGGGGGTCGAGCTTCGCGACCTCCCGCCTGATCGACAGGTAGGTCTCCGAGCCGTTGATCTCTTCGTCGAGGCCGGAGAGCCGGATGGTCTCGCTGGCGGACGTGAAGATGGTCTTGTCCCGCGGCAGGATCGAGGTGACGTAGCTCCTCGCCTCTGCGGCCGTGTCCACCACCTTCACCTCGAAGTTGTGCAGCCTGAGCGACTCGGCCGCCCTCTGGATCTGCTCCTCGGACGCCGGTCTGGAGAAGCTCTCGTCGATGGGCAGACCGTGCTCCGTCCGTCCCTCCGCCGTCGCGCTCGCGTTAGCGTTAGCAGTCTTCAAGTATATCGTCCGCCCAATATTGGAGACCCGATATAAATATATCGGACGCCCAACTGACGGACCGCCTAGGACCGGGGGGCCACCCTCCAAGCCCGGACCGCCTCGCACCAGAAGACCGCGCAGACCAGAACGAGGAGGGCGGTGAATCACCAGGCGATCGCGAGTCCAGAGTGCTCCGATGTTGAGCCCGCGCAGGGGCGTTCGACGTCCATGGACGAAGCGAAGCCCCAATCCGCGTCTGGCGACCTGGAACGCTTTAGAAGCGACGGGTGGACGCCTGTCGGGAGCATTGGATCAGTTCGCCCTCAGGCTCCTGCTCTCGTTCGTCGTCGGAGGCTCCTGGGTTACCATCATCACGGAGGCGACGCTGAGGTACGGGCAGAGGCTCGGGGGGCTCCTCGCAGGGTTCCCATCGACCGCCGCCTTCTCCCTTGCGTTCATAGGCTGGACCCAGTCGACCGCGGCGGCGGTCGAGGCGACGACCGCGCTCCCGCTGGCGCTCAGCTTCACGGCGACGTTCCCTCTGGTCTACGCGACGCTGGCCGGCGGAGGGAGCTTCCGGAAGGCGATCCTGGGCGCCCTCTCCATCTGGCTGGGGTCTTCGTTCATCCTCTCAGCCGTCGCGGTCTCCGTCGGGATAGGCTTCGTCATCTCCGTCGCGGGGTTCTACGTCGTCTCCGCCTGCGCCTATCTCCTCCTGGCGCGCAACCACGGACAGAGGGCCCCGGCTCGAGGAATCAATCTCTCCTCGTTCCAGTGGGTTTGGCGGTTCGTCCTGGCCGGCGGGATCGTCGTGGGAGCGGTTCTCCTCAGCGCGACGCTCGGGCCGCTCGTGGGGGGCGTATTCGCCTCGTTTCCGGCCATCATCACGTCCACCATCTACATCATCACCCGCGTCGACGGCGTGGAGGCCTCCCGAGGGATAGCCACACCGGTGATGGTCGCAACGGTCTTCACGATAGTCCCATACACGATCGTGGTCAGGTACTCGTATCCGGCGTTCGGTGTGCTGCTCGGCACGGCTGCGGGGTACGCGGCCGCCGTCCCTCTCTCGCTCGTCGCCTACCTCGTCATAGGTCGGGCCGCGGCGAGAGCGGAGGAGGTTGAGGTCATCAGCAATCCGTGAGCGGCCGTCCAGCCAGTGCCAGCCCCACGGCAGGCATCACTCCGGAACCCGGGCGCCGCATGCTCCGCAGAAGACCGCCCCGTCACGCAGTCTGGAGCCGCACTTTATGCAGTAGTTCAGCGGCCCCCTGCCGGAGTCAGAGGCGCCGGCGCCATCACTCCCACGCGGGTTGAGGGTGACCGACCCCGCCGGGCCGAGCCCGAGCGTCATGGCGGACCTGGACGCCCCGTACGTCAGCCCCATGTAGCACCCTATGGCGCCGAGGATCAGCCCTATGATCAGGCCTCCCAGTGCCGGTAGGAACCCGACGAAGAGCATCACCGCGGCGAGGATGCCGCCGGTCTTCCGATGCCTCGGCATCTCGGACCGCATGAGGACCCCTCCGACGATTATCAGTATGCCGGCGATGATACCGAAGGCTCCGACGGCGTACACGAAGTCACTGATCCCGGAGCTGTCCGTCGGCGTGATGTTCGTGGGCGTTATCAGCGAGCCGTAGTCGCCCAGGCCGGAGAAGTTGCCCAGAGATGCGATCGAGCCCGCCAGTGCGAAGACCAGACCACCTCCTACCGCATAGAACACCCCGCCCACTACGGTCAGCACGACGGCCGTCGCGTTCCGCAATCTCGAACTTGTTGTCGACCGGGGCCTCCTAAATAAAAGGATAGGGCGCGGTGTACCATGGAAGACGCCGCGCCCGGGGGAGGCGTCGGCGGGGATGGAGAGCGTCTCCGCCACCGCCCGAGAGCGCTTATTAGGGTCCGGGCCCCTGCCGTGTCCCGGTTGTCGATTAGGATCCACCTCGCGGGTCACCTGGGCAACTACACCGACAGGAGACTCGACGTCGAGGTGCCGGGGGCGACCGACGTCCTCGACCTCTTGGCGAGGCTCTCCCAGACGTACCCCCTTCTCCGCGACAGGATCCTGGACGAGCAGGACAGGACGAGACCCTACGTCAACATCTTCTTGAACGACGAGAACATAAGAGACCTTCAGAGCGAGGAGACGAAGGTCAGGGACGGGGACGAGCTGTACATCCTCCCCTCGGTGGCGGGGGGATAGTGGCGGAGCGGTTGAGATGAACGAGCGCACGCTGCTGATGGTCGGGACGAAGAAAGGGGCCTTCGTCTTCGAGTCGAAGGACGGGAAGAGGACGTGGAGGTCGACCGGGCCCCACTTCAAGGGGACCCAGGTCTACCACCTCGCCTACGACCCCAGGGACCGGTCGGTCCTGGCCGCGGTCGACAGCTTCGTCTGGGGGCCGACCGTGGCGAAGAGCGGAGACGGGGGAAGGACGTGGAAGGAGAGCAAGAAGCCCCCGAAGTTCCCGAAGGGGAGCGAGCTGGCCGTGGGGAAGGTCTGGCACATTCAGCCGGCGAACGAGGACGAGCCGGGCGTGGTCTACTGCGGCACCGATCCGGCTGCGCTCTTCAGGTCCGACGACGGCGGGGAGAGCTGGACGCTGAACAGGGGGCTCTTCGAGCACGAGAGCAGACCGAAGTGGACCCCGGGGTTCGGAGGGCTGTGCCTCCACTCCATCCTGGTCGATCCGAGCGACCCTCTCACCCTGGTCGTCGCGATCTCTTCGGTCGGGGTCCTCAAGTCGACGGATGGCGGCCGGTCGTGGTCCTTCCGGAACAAGGACGTCCTCGCTGACTTCATGCCTCCCAAGCACCGGTATCCGGTCTTCGGGCAGTGCCCGCACCACCTCGTGCGGCACGCCTCGCGCCCCGAGGTCATATACCAGCAGAACCACTGCGGCGTGTACAGGAGCGACGACGGCGGGGAGAGCTGGAAGGACATCAGCGCGGGGCTCCCATCGCGCTTCGGCTTCGGCATAGCGGTTGACTCGGTCGACCCCAGGAGAATCTACGTCGCCCCGGAGGAGTCAGGAGCCGCGCGCCTGCCCCTGGACGACAGGTTCCTCGTCTGGGCCTCTGACGACGCGGGGAGGAGCTGGTCCCCGCTCGGCTCGGGGCTGCCCAGGCGGTCCTACTACAACGTCCTGAGGGAGGGCATGGCCACGGACGGAGACGACCCGGGAGGGGTCTACTTCGGGACGACGACGGGGCAGCTCTTCGGGTCCAGGAACGGCGGAAAGAGGTGGGACCTGATCGCCGACGGGCTGCCGCCCATCTACTCGGTCACCGCGAA
>JBEKTS010000128.1:0-7272 GCA_049515775.1 Nitrososphaerales archaeon
GCGTCCCGGAGGCTCCTGTGGGTGAACTCACCGGGCGCGACGCCGCCGTAGTAGCCCTCGGAGACCGTCCGGCGGGCCGAGGCGGCCAGCGTCCCGATGAAGTCGTCATTTCCCCGAAGCATGGTTCTCCAGCCTGCTCAGGTCCCCCCCGCTGAACCGTATCAACCCTTCGAGCTTACGGTAGGCCGCGCCGCTCTCTATCGAGGCCCTCGCCAGGGGCAGCGCCTCCGCAAAGTCCCTCGCCGACCCGGAGACGATTATGGCCGCGGCCGCGTTGACCAGGACCATCTCCCGCCTGCTGCTCGGCGCCCCGCGGCTCCCGTCGAGCACCTCCAGGGCGGCCGCCGCGCCCTCCTCGATGGAGTCGATGGTGATCGGCGCCCCGCCGTGCGGGCCGATGCCAAAGTCCCTGGGCGCGTAGTCGCGGACCGTCACGCCCGCGTCGGTGAGCCACGCGATGGTCGTCCTCCCGGTTATCGAGATCTCATCCATCCCTTCGTCGGCGGCGTGGATGACCATCGCCTCCCTGGTCCCCAGCGCCTGCAGCGCCCCGGCGACCTTCGTGGTGAGCGGCTGCGAGTAGACCCCGATGACCTGGGCGTCGGCCCCCGCGGGGTTCATGAGCGGCCCCATCAGGTTGAAGATCGTCCTTATGCCGAGCTCGCGGCGGACCGGTCCCACGTGCTTCATGGCGGGGTGGAACGCCGGCGCGAACATGAAGCCGATGCCGACCTCCTCTATGGAGGACTTCACCCGCGCCGGGTCCATCTCGAGGTTGAACCCGAGCCTCTCGAGGAGGTCCGCGCTCCCGCACTTGCTCGTCACGGACCTGTTCCCGTGCTTCGCCACCGAGACGCCCGCGCCCGCCGCCACGATGGCCGAGACGGTCGAGACGTTGAACGTCCTGGCGCGGTCGCCGCCCGTCCCGCACGTGTCGACGAGCCTCCCCCTCACGCTGGGCTGGATCTTCACCCCGTAGCTCCGGAAGGCCGAGGCGAACGCCGCTATCTCGTGGGGCGTCTCTCCCTTGCCCCGGAGGGCGACCAGCAGCCCGGAGATCTGGGTCGGGGAGGCGCGGCCCGAGACTATCTCGTCCAGGGCCTCCCTCACCTCGCTGGGGGAGAGGTCGCGCCCCTCGACGAGGCTCGATATGGCTTCCTGGATCAGTGCGGCACACCTCTCGTCAGGAAGTTCGCGACTATGCCCTTGCCCTCGGGGGTCATTATCGACTCGGGGTGGTACTGGACGCCCTCGATGGGGTACTCGACGTGCCTGACGCCCATGATCTCGGCGTCGTCCAGGGAGAGAGCGGTCACCTTCAGGCAGTCGGGGATGTCCTGCTTCTCGATGGCCAGGGAGTGGTACCGGGTCGCCTGGAACGGGTTCTTCACGCCCTCGAGGATCCCCCGGCCGTCGTGCAGGATCATGCTCGTCTTGCCGTGCATCAGGCGGGAGGCCCGCACGACGCGCCCCCCGAAGGCCGCTCCGATCCCCTGGTGGCCGAGGCAGACGCCCAGCGTCGGGACCTCCCTGCTCATCGTCCTGAGCACCTGCTGGCAGACGCCGAAGTAGCGCTCGTCCTGGGGGTTGCCCGGGCCCGGCGAGATGATGATCCGGTCCGGGCGCATCTCCTGGGCGCGCCTCAGCGTTATGGCGTCGTTCCTGAAGACGTGGGGGACGGCGCCGAGCTCGCCCACGTACTGCGCGAGGTTGTAGACGAACGAGTCGTAGTTGTCGATTATCAGGACGTTCATGGCGCTCATGCCGGTCTACCCCCCGCCGCCGCTGGAGCGCCCGCGGCCTCGACCGCCCGGAAGAGCGCGGCGGCCTTGTTCTCGGTCTCCTGCCACTCCTTTGCGGGGACCGAGTCGGCGACCACGCCGCCCCCCGCCTGGATGCTGCACCTCTTCCCGTCGGCGAAGAGCGTCCTGATGGTGATCGCAAAGTCGGCGTTCCCGTTGAAGGAGAAGTAGCCCAGGGCTCCCCCGTAGGGACCCCTCCGCGTCGGCTCGAGCTCCTCGATGATCTCCATCGCCCGCGGCTTCGGGGCGCCGGAGAGCGTCCCGGCCGGGAATACCGCCCGCATGGCGTCGAACGAGTCGAGGCCGTCCCTCAGGTCCCCGACCACCCTGGAGACGATGTGCTGGACGTGGCTGTACTGCTGGATCGTGAGGAGCTCGGGGACCGAGACCGAACCGTACTTCGCGACCTTGCCGATGTCGTTCCGGCCGAGGTCGACGAGCATCACGTGCTCGGCCCTCTCCTTGGGGTCGGCGAGCAGCTCCTCGGTCAGGCGGGCGTTCTCCTCGGGGTCCGGGACGCGGGGCGCCGTGCCGGCGATGGGGAAGGTCTCGACCCTCCTCTCCTCGACCCTGAGGAGCATTTCGGGGCTCGAGCCGATGATGCGCCTGTCGCCGAACCTTAGGAAGTACATGTAGGGCGAGGGGTTGATGCGGCTCAGCTCGGCGTAGAAGCGCGCCAGGTCCCCGGTGACCTGGAAGTCGTGGCGCTTGGACGGGACGACCTGGAAGATGTCCCCGGCGGCGATGTACTCCTTCGCCCTCTCGACCATGCTCTCGTAGCGCTGCTGGTCGACGTTCGGCCTCCTCGGCCCGTGGTCGAGCGGGCCCATCTCGGCCTTCCGCCTCAAGAGGCGCTCCACCGCCCCAGAGCGGTCCTCGCCGAGGGAGCAGTAGCGGACCTCGCCGTTCACGTGGTCGAAGGCGACGCCGTCGGCGTAGACGCCGAACTCCATGTCGGGGGCGGAGAGGTCGTCCTTCGCCAGGCTGGGGAGCCTCTCCCAGTAGCGGACCGAGTCGTAGGAGATGTAGCCGACCGCCCCGCCGATGAACCGGTAGGGGCCCCTCTCCCTGATGGGGCCGAGCAGGGCGCGCAGGTTCTCGAGAGGGTCCGACGTCTTGGACCGCTCCCGCCTCCCGCCGACCCTGTCCTCGATCTCGAGCTCTCCGTCCTTGACCCTGACCAGGGCTGCGGGTTCGAAGCCGATGAAGGAGTACTCGGCGAGCCGCGTCGCCCCCTTCGCCGACTCCAGAAGGAAGGCCTCCTCGAACTCCTGTTGGACCTTCAGGAAGAGCTGCTGGGGGGAGTCGGTTACGTCGAGCCTAGAGGTCTTCAGACCCGAGGACCGGAGCAGTACCGGAACGCCAAAGATGGTCACCCATGGGATTCGCCGAGAGAAGGCGTAGAGATAGCCACATATATACATTTGTGCGCAGAGATGTACACTGTCAACTCAAGGCCGAGCTTTGACTGTCAACTCAGCAGGATGTACCTTATCCACGTGATCCCGCATATTCTTCGTCTTGACCTTCGAGCCGCAGGTCTCGCAGACCGACCATCGGCCAGTTGGGGAGAGCTTTGGGCCGGATGAACTAGTCAAGATCTGATCGATTGCCTCGTCGACGGTCAGGCCTTGCGCCTTGGCCAGTCCCCTGATCTTCAGGGCCGTGGCTTCTCTCACCGTCAGGACGGACCACCCCTTCTCGGGCATACCCGAATCATGTTGACAGTCAAATGGATTCCTTAAGTTGACAGAGCCCTTCGGGCGTACCGTCCGCGGTCCGCCCCGCTCGACCCCAGGCAGGGCTTGGAATCCCGCCGGCCCCCGGCGGCGCGGGTGCGTCCGAGCGACGACCGTGCGTCGGCCCGTTCATTGGTCGGTCAGCGACCGCTGTCCATGGCGAATGAGCGCGCCCTCGCCTCCGGTCGGAGCCTCGGCGACGGCGCCTAGGGCGGTGCGGGAGCAGTGACCGGAGAGGGTTCAGGAGGACGTCTCGAAGAGAAGAGAAGAGAAGAGGAGAGGAGAGGAGAGGAGAGGAGAGGAGAGGAGGGACACTCGGTGCGGGAGGCACCATGGCTCGGCCCCGGAACCTCGACGTTGGAGACCTTGGCGACGGCGCGTTTGCTCCCCAGTCACGGGGAGCCCGTGCGACCATCGGAGGGTGAGGCCCCCGGGAGGGCAAGAGGCCTCCGGCGGGGCCCGTGAACGCGATGGGAGGCGGGCGTCTGCGACGCGGCATCGTGCCTCAGGAGCGCTGCGTACGGCGATTCCTGGGGCGTCTTGTCCCTGTGGCACCTGCGGCACAGGACCTGCAGGTTCTCGGGGCGGTTGTCCAGGGAGTTCCGATTGATGTGGTCGACGACGAGCTTGCCTTCGTCCGTCTCGCCGCAGGCTCCGCAGACGCGCAGGAGGGACGCCAGGACCGAGCGCCGGATGTGGACCGACCGGCGGTGCGGATAGCCCTTGACGTGGCGACGGTTCTCGACCCAGGAGTCGCCCATCCCGTTCACCGCGCCTCCCCGCTCCTGCCGGGCGTCGCTCCCGGGGGTCTGCGAGGAGTCCCGTCCCTGGAGAGCTTCACGAACTGCCACACGGCGGCTCCCAGCACCGCCGACGCCATCAGGACCAGTGCCGCCCCCGAGAAGGCCAGTGGGATGTCCCCGCCCGCGCCGAAGACGTGGACGACCATCAGTGAGATGCCCACGAGCGACAGGAGCCCGTGGTAGAAGAGGGAGCCCCGCACGCCCTCCAAGAAGAAGAGACCCGAGAGCCAGACCACGAAGGCGGCGTAGGTCGCCGCGTAGCCGAAGAGGACGGGCAGCGTCACCGGAAAGAGGAGGAAGAAGACGACGTGGACGATGAGGAAGGCGCCTCCCGCCGCCGCCACCCAGACGTGGACCGCCTTCAGGAGCTCCGGGTCCCGGGACCTCCGGAGGAGCGTGCGCCTGAAGAGCATCATGACGCCGCTCGCGGCTATCAGGGCGAGCGCGATGAACCCGGCGACGTTCGCGAGGAACGCCCCGGAGTACATCACGCCGAGGGGGACCAGGCGGACCAGGGCCGCGAGGACCGAGAAGGCGACGAAGGCCGTGAGAGCGATCGTCGAGTAGTATGCCAGCTTGCTCGGCATCCTCGCCTTCTCCGGGCTCGCTATCCCCTGGCTTCTCGTTATCTCTTGAGGTACGAGCGCCCAGTCCTCAGGTAGAGGTCCCTGCCCGTGAGCCAGTCCTTGCGCAGGGGCGAGAAGCAGTCGAAGTCGTCGGTGTCCTCGAGCGCGACGGCCTCGTGGACCACGTTCGAGGGGATGACCAGCACCTCGCCCGACCGGACCGTGTAGTCCTCCCCGTGAATCGTGAACTTCAGCGCGCCCTTGAGGATGAACGTTATCTGCTCGCTCAGGTGCTTGTGGGCCGGCACGACGGCGCCCTTCTTCAGCCAGATCCATCCGAGCATCTCCCTCTCGCCCACCGCCAGGCGTCGGGAGATCGACGGATTGAGCCACTCGAGCTCCATCTCGTCCCACCGCAGGTGCTGAGGCGCCTTCTCGGTCTTAGTCACCGCCGCCTCGTTCTTCTTCCGTCCCTTCGTCCTGCTCGGCTCGTCGCGGGAGGTGGGCAAGTGAGATTGGCGCCGTAGAACGACCGGCCGTGCTCATTTATCCTTTGTGCGGCGGCGCCGACCGTTGCGCGGGCACGGGGGTCCCTCGACGGCGGACCGGCATCAGAGGACCGTGACGTCCTCGATGGTGATGAGGCCGTTCTTCCCCACGATCGCCTTGACCTCGGGGAGGATCGCCATGACCTTCTCAGGTGCCTCGATCGTCTCGATGACCATCGGCAGGTTGATCGATAGGCCCAGCACGTCCGCCCGCGAGACGCCGTGGACCCCGTACCCCCGCACCCCCTGGAGGACCGTCGCGCCCGAGAGGCCGCGCTCCTTGTAGAGGGAGAGCAGAAGATCGACGATGGGCTTGCCCTCGTGGGCGTCCCTGCCCCTGACCCTGACCATCAGGCGGAGCATGCGCCGCGGAGGCTGGCTCGAGTCGGAGGACACCCGCCCATCTCACGCCCCTAGAGGATCCCCGCGAGGGCGAGCACCACGGCCCGGCCCAGGATGATGAAGAAGAAGGACGCGCCCACGTTCAACATGATGTCCAGGCCCGCGATCATCATCTTCCCCGCGTCGAAGAGGTTCACGGTCTCGAAGGCGAAGGACGACATGGTCGTCAGCGTCCCGCAGAACCCTATCCCGACGAGGAGGGTGTACCGCTGGTCGAGGCCGAAGGTCGAGACCGCCGTCGAGCTCACCCCCAGGATGAAGCAGCCCGTGATGTTGACGAGCAGGACCGAGACGGGCAGCGACTCGACGAAGAGGTTGTCGCTCGTGACGGCGTAGCGTATCAGGACGCCCAGCGACGCCCCGGCCAACAGGTAGAGTATGTCCCACTTCATCTCTTAGCGCTCGCTCTCTTGTGTTCGTGTTGCAGAAGCTATTGGCCCGCAGACCCGGTCGCGAGCGGTTGATGGCGAGCTTCACCGCCGACCATGAACGGGGCGGGAAGCGGTCTTAAGGCTTTCGTCCGGCCCCGGCCCCGGCCGGTTCCGTCGGGGGCATGACGGCCGCGACCTGCTTCCTGACATAGGACCAGAACTGGTCCCAGCTCACCGACCTCCACTTGTCGGTCCCGTCGGAGGCCTTGTACCACTCGATGAGGATCTTGTGCTTCCCGGGGCGCCAGCGGAAGAGGGGGAAGTCGGACTTGGCCTGCAGGTCCACCTCGAACCACTTCCGGCCGACCCTGCACGAGGTGCCCGGAGCGAGCGCCGGATTGAACCTCTTCCGTATCTCCTGCTCGAAGATCCGCGGAGAGACCGAAAAGACGACCTCCTTGTCGGTGAAGATCGTGAAGTCGAGCTTGCCGCCGAACTCGCTCGGGGGAGCGGCGTCCGCCGGCCCCGTCGTCGCGCCCGGGGGGGTGATGCCGTGCGCGCGGAGGATCGTGCCGTAGGCCTCGGTGATAGCGTTGAACCTCTCCTCGGCGCCGGGCTCCTTGTTCCTGTCTGGGTGGTACTCGCGGGCGAGCCGTCTGAAGGCGGACTTTATCTCGGAGAGGTCCGCGTCCGAACGAACCCCGAGGACGCGATAGCACCCATCGATCTCCAGGCCACTCACCCCCTTTCCATCAATCTGCGACGTCGTGCACGGGGTTAATTTCTTAAGGCTTTCGAGTGGCCGCCCCCGGCCATCCGAGCGGCCCTCGGAGAACCCTCCGAAAGGTTATACCGGCTCGCCCCTGCGGCCGCTCCCCCGTTGCTCGAGGCTTGGCAGGTCTACGTGAGCGGGCTCGTGCTCGGCGTCTCGATCGCCGCTCCCCCGGGGCCCGTCAACGCCGCCGCCGCGCTCCAGGCGACCCGGTCCTGGCTCTCCGGATGGCTCACCCTGGCGGGGGCCATGACCGCCGACGGGGTCTT
>JBEKTS010000129.1:0-7248 GCA_049515775.1 Nitrososphaerales archaeon
ACGGAGCTGACGATCTCATAGCCGTCCCAGTGGGACGCCGGGGCCACCGAGTTGAGGAACGTCCATCCCGACGGCACTCCCGGCGGCGAGACGATTCCGCCCTCCATGGCGACGCCGAAGAGCACGTCGTTCGCGTCACCGGTGGTCATGGTGCAGGCGGTCGGGGAGTTGCCGTTGAGGATCGCCGGCTCCACGGAGCTCTGGTCGAATGGCGATGCGAGGTTCGCCCCGTTGATGGCGAGGTACGCGAGTTCGCACCCGCTGGCCGTCCCAGCGAAGGTGACCGTGACCGCATCGGATGAAAGCGGGGTCGGGGCGACGGCCCAGTACTCGGCCCCGTCGCGGTTTCCTATGGACCCGGGCGCCAGCCTGGTGTTCCACGTGAGGGATGCGCCGTCGCTGATGCCGGCGGTTATGGTCCCCGGGTTGCACGTCATCAGGACGACGACGAGGTCGTTCCGGTCCGAGGTCGTGACGCCCACCGTGGCGATGCCGGACGCGCCGTTGGCGCCCATCCCATTGCCGTCGAGGCTCAGGGGGATGGAAGGCCCCGTGGCCTGCGTATCCACCGTCATGCATGGAGACGCGCAGCCGGTCAGGGGGGCGTTGAGATTCTCGTAGTACGGTTCCAGAAGGGTCCCGGCGTCGTCCGCGAAGGACCTCGACAGGACCGTGGTGGTGGCGGCGCTGGCGACCACGAGCAGGGTCGCGGCTGCCCCCAGCAGGATCAGGAGTCGCAGCTTCGGGTTGCGCAAGCCCTCGTCACCCCTGGGCTCACTTCCGGGCGCACCCCTAGGCGACCGTTATCTGAAGCGCCGTAGGAGCCGTCCAGGTCGTGGCGCCCGTGTCCCACAGTATGGTCATCGTCTGCCCGTTCACCACCGGACTGGGGCTCGTGAACTGGAACGTGTAGAGAGTGCTCGGGATGCCGCTGGCCGCCGTGCTGGTGACGGTGATGGTGTACGCGTGGTTCGCCGTAGCGCCCGTCTGGATGGTTACCGTCCAGGCCAATTCCCAGTCGCCCGGCACGAGGGGGTTCACGTACGCCGTGGCGCCGTTCGACCAGGCCAATCCCCCGGCCGACGCGGACTGCGCGGCTTCCACGACGTTGTAGCTGATCGCGGACGCGGTGAAGTAGCCGTTGTCGACCACGTACTCGCCCTGGTATCCTGCGTTGGTGGTCGCGTTGATGGTCACCGAGGCCGCGTAGGCGCCTATCGACCCGGCCAGGATGGCCGACAGGACGACCATGTAGACGAGCTTGATGCTGCGGTGGACGAGTGGCAGGCGGACGCGTCTTGTCATTTTTTCACTCCTCGTGGCCTGCTCCTAGACGACCGTTATCTGAACCGCGGCTGGCGCCGTCCAGGTCGTAGCGCCGGTGTCCCACAATATGGTCATAGTCTGTCCGGGGGTGATGGTGCCCGCGGTCGTGAACTGGAACGTATAGAGGACGCTCGTCGTGCCGTCCGCCGCGGTGCTGGTCACCGTGATGGTGTAGGTGTGGCTAGCCGTGGCGCCGGCGTTGAGCGTCAGCGTCCAGGCCGCTTCCCAGTCGCCCGCCGCCAGGGTGTTGACGTACGCCGTGGCGCCGTTCGACCAGGCCAGCGGCGCGGTCGTCGCCGCCTGCGCGGACTGGACGACGTTGTACGCCATGGCCGAGGCGCTGAAGTAGCCGTTGTCCACGACATACTCGCCCTGGTATCCTGCGTTGGTGGTCGCGTTGATGGTCACCGACGCCGCGTAGGCGCCTACCGATCCAACGAGGATGCAGGACAGAACGACGAGATAGGCTAGTCTTATGTTTCGTCTAATGAGTGGGAGTTGTATCATCTTCGCCATGATGTTTTCAGCTTTTCCCCTCGTATTTTCTGACATTATAAAGCCGGTTTACGATTCTCAAGACTTGGAACCAGCCCGCCGAGCCGACCTACCCGATATAAAGGAGTCGAAAAATATCCCAAAATTCGAGCATGTTATCAATTTATCCTAACTTCGCATTCTTTTGACCCCTGGCGTGTGCTTAGAATTCGCATGACGTTCACCGACCTTACGGCCGAGGAGTGGGGGGTGGTCAGGGGTCTCATTCCTTCGCGGAGGGGCGTCGGGCGGCCGAGAGCGGAGGACAGGCGGACGCTGAACGCGATCCTGCTCGTACTTCAGGGCGGGATACCCTGGAACTACCTCCCGGACGAATATGGCAGCGACTCGACCGCGAACAGGAGGTTGAAGGAGTGGGAGAAGGACGGGACCTGGGATCGGATCGCAGACGCTCTGGGCCTCGTCGAGGCCTCTGAGGTCCTGGAGAACCCTGGTCTCGGAGACGGGGAGGCCGGTCCGGGATCGTTGGACGGACCACGGGACTGCCGGGAACCGAGTCGGCGCCAGTCCTTCTGCCCCGCTCGGGTCAGGATCACCGTGGCCCCCGAGGGCGCGTCCGAAGGAGCCGTCGACGAGATGAGGGTCCTCGCCTGCTCGGACGGGGAGGACTGCCGCAGGAGGTTCGAGAGCCCCGGAGGGACGGCGGCCACAGAGTTCGAGGCCCCTTGGAGGCTGTGCTTCCTCTTCTCCGGAGAGGAGAAGGCGCTTCCCGAACTCGGAGGGCCAGACCCCATCGATGAGGCCATCGTCGCCACCGCCCGTACCTTTCTGGTCTCCAAGCAGAAATCTCGGACCGGACTCCCCCGTAGGGCCAGGTACTGACGCCCCGAGGAGCGGTCGAGCCGGCGAGATCGCTGCTTCGTCCAGCACCGACGGTAAGTAGCAAGAAAGACTGGAAGCGGCGTCGGACCGATTTGAACGGTCGACCAACAGGTTAACAGCCTGCTGCTCTACCATGCTTCCCGGCACTCGTCGTGCCTCTGAGCTACGACGCCAGACTTCGAGCCGGCCTTAAATGAGCAGCGTATATGAAATTAACTGTGCCAGACCGCCTGGCCGCCTCACGGGGGCCCACCACCGCCGCCGTGCGGCTTCTCTCACTTGTAGCGCGCTATGACCGCGACCAGGCCTGCGATGATGAGCAGCCCAGAGCCGAGGTAGAACACCGGCACGATCTGGGGGACTATGGCCGCCGAGGTGGCGCCCTGGTACGTCAGGATGGTCAGGACCACGCCGAGTGCGAGCACGAAGAGGCCGGTGAGCCTGATTATCATGCTGACCCTGGAGCCGGGCGCATCTAGTGGTGCGGACAATTTCGGTGGGTCCGGCGCGCCCGCGTCGAGTAAATAAGGTGTTTGCTGGCGGCGTCCGTGGCCTTCGCCGCCCCGACCAAGGCTTAAATGGGATTTTCAGGGAAGGGCGCGTCCATGTCGACGAAGGACGACGAGATGCTGACCGAACTCCGTGAGATCAGGAAGCTGCTGACGCCGGCCCCCGCGCCGCCCCCGCCGAAGGGCATGCGAAACGAGTTCCAGGCGTTCCTCGCCAAGTACGGCGTCCTGGGGCTCGCCGTGGCGTTCATCCTCGGAATCTACCTGGGGAACCTCGTCAAGGCCCTGGTCACCGACTTCATCCTGCCCCTGATAGGCTATGCGGTGCCCAACATCAGCAACCTCAACACGTACGTGGTCGCCAAATTCGGCGTCGGCGACTTTGCGAACAACCTGATCACCTTCATCATCGTGGCGTTCGTGATCTTCATGATCGTGAAGCTGTCGAGCCGGGTGACGACGAAGCCGGCCTGACGCCTCCTCCAGGGACCGGCCGACCGGGGCTCCGGGGCCGTCCGGGCTTGGCTCAGCCGGGCCCCTCCCCTCCTTTCGGCGGCCTTCCGGGTGTCATGATTATAATCCCATTTTAATAGAACCCATGGGCGAGACGCGATAGAGGGTGTTGATCGGTTAACATGGTAACGTTCTCAGAGATTTCGCCATCAGAGTTTTTCTATCGTAACCGAGACCTCGCGGGGTTCACCAACCCCGCCAGGGCGCTCTACATGGCCGTCCGGGAGCTCGTCGAGAACTCGCTCGACGCCTGCGAGCTCGCCGGCATCCTCCCCGACGTCTACGTCCGCATCGTCGCCGACGACCCCTCGGCCGAGAACGCCAACCAGGAGCCCAAGGCCTACCGAATCACCGTCGCCGACAACGGCCCCGGCGTCGACCCTCACCACGTCCCGCGGGCCTTCGGGAAGGTCTTCTACGGCTCCAAGTACGTCCTCAGGCAGTCCCGGGGGATGTTCGGCATGGGCGGGACCATGGCCATCCTCTACGGGCAGATCACCACGAACAAGCCGGTGAAGGTCACCACGTCCACGGACGGCAAGGCCAGGCACATCTTCGAGATGCTCATCGACATCTCCGAGAACAAGCCCATCATCCTGCGCAAGGACACCGAGGACGGCGCAGGGAAGACGGGGACCCGCGTCGACGTCATCCTGGAGGGGGACTTCACCCGCGCGGCCCAGAAGATCAACGAGTACTTCAAGCAGACCGCCCTCGTAGGGTCCTACGCGAACCTGACCTTCGTCGACCCCATAGGCAGGATCACGACCTTCGAGAGGGCGACCGAGTCGATGCCCCAGCCCCCCAAGGAGACGCTCCCGCACCCGCACGGGATCGACGTCGAGGCGCTGAAGCGGATGATCAAGCTCACCGAGGAGAAGTCGATGGAGAAGTTCATGGGGAACAAGCACTTCCACCGCGTCGGGGAGACCAACGCGAGGAAGTTCCTCAACTTCGCGGGAATCGACGGCAAGATAGCCCCCGAGAAGCTCTCGAACGAGCAGATAGTGAAGGTCGTCGACGCCCTCCAGCGCTACCCCGAGTTCCTCCCGCCGGACGCCTCGTGCCTCTCGCCGGTGGGGGAGTCGATCCTCCAGACCGGCATCATCAAGGAGCTCCAGCCCGAGTTCTCGACGGTCGTCCTCAGGCCGCCGTCCTCCTACTCCGGGTTCCCGTTCCTCATCGAGGTCGGGCTCGTCTACGGAGGCAAGGCGCTCGAGCCGGGGAGGAAGCTCTTCCGCTTCGCCAACCGCATCCCCCTGCTCTACGACGAGTCGAACGACGTCTCCTTCAAGGTCCTGAACGAGGAGATAGACTGGAGGCGGTACCACGTGCCCGACGACGCGCCGGTCGCGGTCATCACGCACATCTGCTCCACGAAGATCCCCTACAAGACGGTCGGGAAGGAGTACATAGCCGACCGCCCCGAGATCGAGGCCGAGATCAGGAACGCCGTCAGGGAGGCCCTCCGCAGGCTCTCGCTCTTCCTCTCGAAGAAGGGGTCGATGGCCGCGGTCCAGAGGAAGATGTCGATATACAGCAGGTACCTGCCCCTCATCGCCCAGTTCTCGACCGAGCTGGCCGGGCAGAAGAAGGAGCCCAGGTACCAGCAGCTCCTCAAGGAGGAGGAGGCCGAGGCCCAGGAGATCAAGGAGGAGATGGACGAGAGGTCGGGCGCGCCCGGGGCGGAGGGCGAGCAGGAGGACGATGGAGGCGAGGCCGGAGGGGCGGCCCCCGCCGCCGTCGGCCCTGATGGTGAGAAGATAATTGAGCAGACCACGATCGAAGAGTTCCGCTGAGAAGAAGACCAACGCCGAGGCGAGGAAGGAGAAGGTCGAGAAGGCGCTAAGGTCCCTCGGCCAGAACGTCTACCAGGACCTCGACCAGGGCAAGTTCCCGTCGGTCACCTTCGCCAGCAGGTCCGTCAGGAACATCGTCTACGACAAGAAGCTCCAGCAGTTCATCCTCGGCTCCTCCTCGGTGCGGCGGTCGGCGGGGAACATCAAGCACATCAGGCCCTTCACCCAGCTGCTCTGGCTCGCCTTCTTCGCCCGGAAGCTCGTCGAGGAGGGCAGGACCTCCACGCTGAGAGACGTCTACTACTCCGCACAGGCCTTCAACGTGGAGTTCATGGACCAGGCCGAGTCGGACGAGCTCATCACCGACCTGGAGGTCGTCCTGGAGTCGGCGAGGGAGGAGTTCAACGTCTTCCCCGAGGAGAGGTCCGCCATCTTCGGCAACCTCACGGTGGAGTACACCGTGAGGGGCTACGAGGGGAGGCAGCTCGACCTCTCGTCACACCCGGACGGCATGATGATCGGGCCCGCCCTGACGACGGCGGAGTTCAGGGACACCGACGCCGAGATGGTCCTCGCCATCGAGAAGGGCGGCCTCTTCACCAGGTTCATCGAGGAGAAGGTCCACGAGAAGTACAAGGCGATCCTGGTAAACACCGCCGGGCAGCCGCCCCGCTCCACCCGCCTCCTCCTCAGGAGGCTCCACCAGGAGCTGAAGCTCCCCATAGGGATCCTCTGCGACGCCGACCCCTGGGGCGCCCACATCGCCATGGTGATAAAGTCGGGCTCGGCCGCGGCCGCGCACCTGAGGGACCTCACGACCCCGTCGGGGGTCTGGCTCGGGGTCTGGGCCTCGGACATAGTAAAGTACAAGCTCCCCTCCGACCCGCTCACCGAGATCGACATCAAGAGGCTCTACGAGCTAAAGGCCGACCCGCGCTACAAGGACAAGATGTGGCACGACGAGCTCGACACCTTCCTCAAGATCAAGAAGAAGTCGGAGCAGGAGGCCTTCTCGAGGTACGGCCTCAGCTACATCGTCGACACGTACCTGCCCGAGAAGCTGCAGCTCCTAAAGTCCTACTGACGGGGCTCGGCCTCGGGGGACTGGTCCTCCCAGAGGAGGACCCTGTCCATCTTCCTCTTGGTCCTGGCCTTCTGCAGCATGTTGTAGACCGAGGCGTGGCGGGACCCCGAGGCGAGCATCTCGATGGCGTCCTTGGCGAGCCTCACCTCGGAGACCTCCCCGATGATCGCGACCGTGCGCCCGTAGACCGAGACCTGGCACTTGGTCAGCTCCTCTATGACCCTCCTCGACTTGCCGTTGAGCCCGATGATCCTCCCCCTGATCCTCTCGAGGCTGTTGTCGGACTTGCCCGCAAAGTCCCTCAGGTCGAGGACCTCCAGCGAGGTCTCCGGGTCCAGGAGGCGGAGCGCCCGCTGCGGGGAGAACCCCCGCCCGACGGCCTCGACGACGGAGACGGCGCGGAACGGGTCGGCCCCCTCCTCCCCGACCGAGGTGGACCTCACGACGACCTCCCCGGACTCGCCGTCGACCTCGAGCGCGACGTGGCACGCCTCCTCCAGCTGCTTCTTGGTCTCGCCCTTCTTGCCGATGACCGCGGCGACCCTGTCCAGCGGCACCCTGACCGTCTGCTCGAAGCTCATGCGACTATCGACTCCACTATCTCTTCGGGGGCCTTCTCATAAATTCCCCGCCTCTTGAA
>JBEKTS010000130.1:0-7238 GCA_049515775.1 Nitrososphaerales archaeon
TCGGTGATGATGCCGGTGCGGATCGCGGCCCCCACGACGTTGCCGCCCCTCTTCTGGCCGGCCCTCTCCAGCTGGTACTTCATGTCCCTGACCAGGTTCCTGAAGGAGGTCCGGAAGAGGTCGGCGAGCATCTGGCCCGCGAACTTGATGACCTTGTTGCCGTAGTGGTCCTTGTCGTCCTGCTCGATCCAGCCGAGCCTGAGCTCCATCAGCTTGCAGACCGCCTCGCCCAGGAACATCGCCTTGTCGTAGCGCTTGTCATCCGCCTTGCCGAGGTGCGGCAGGAACCCCCAGTCGAGCATCGAGAGGGCCCTCTTGATCCTGAACTCCTCGAGCATGCCGTGGGCGACCCTGTTCCCGATGTAGACGAGCGCGTCCTTGTCGGTCGGGGCCTCGTTGGCCTTGTCGAAGGAGACCTCCAGGAGGTCCTGGATCTCCTGCTTCGGGGAGACGGCGTTGGCGATATCCTTGTCGGACTTGATGCCGAGCGCCCGCATGATGATCACGAACGGTAGGTCGACGGGGCAGCTGGGTATCTTGACGTTGATAGCGCCGTCCTGCTTGAGCGTCACCTCGAGCTTCGACCGGTAGCCGACGACCGAGGAGTAGACCCGGGCCTTGTAGGTGACCATCCCGCCGGCCTTCTCGACGTCGACGAGGATCTTGTTCGGGGAGAGGTCCTCCAGGCCGACGATGACCCTCTCGGAGCCGTTTATGATGAAGTAGCCTCCGGGGTCCTTCGGGTCCTCGCTGGCGTTGATCAGCTGCTCCTTCGTCATCTTGGAGAGCTGGCAGAGGTCCGACTTTACCATGACGGGAAGGTCGCCGACGTGCTGCCGGGTGGCCTCTCGCGACATGCCCTCTTCCTCGATCGTCATGTCAAGGTAGATCGGGGACGAGTAGGAGAGGTTCCTGAGGCGCGCCTCCATGGGGAAGACGTTGCTGACCGAGCCGTCGATCTCGATGACCCTGGGTCGGCCTAGCTCTACCTTGCCGAACTTGACCTTGTACGGCGTGCTGACGGTCTCGACCTCGACGTCGCCTATCTCGTCGATGATCGACTGGAGCCCCTTGCTGATGAACTCGTTGTAGCTGTTCAGGTGCTGCCTCGCCACGCCCTCCTTCTCGAGGAGGTCCTGCAGGACTATCCACGAGTCGTACGGCCTACCCGTCATCTGCTTGCTCATCGTCATGCTTCCACCACGTACCTGTAGTAGACGGTCTCGCCGGCCGTCTCGCTACGCCTCGTTATCTTGATGAAGTCCCCCGCCTTGGCCCCTATCGACTTGGCGGCCGGGTCCGTCGAGGAGATGAAGGGCAGCTGGTGCGGCATGGCGTTGTACTTTACGAGGATGGCCTTCGACTCCTCCGGGTTCAGCAGCTCGTGCTTCGGAACCAGGAAGTGGTCCGTTATCTTGAACGGCAGCTCCTCCTCTTCCTTCTTCGCCTTCGTACGCGCCATTATGCTCACAATCCTCCATCGACAGTACGCCCTAGAAACAGTCTACAATGCACTCTAAGGAACGCCAAAGTGACGGCCCACAGCGTTACGTATATAAGTGTTTCAGTGAACTAGCCTGCCGGCCGTGGGCGGGGCGGAACGGACTCCGTCCGCCGATTGGTGAGGCCTCCGGTCACCCAGTCGAGGGCTTCGGTGCCTTTCCCTGGATTATCACCGAGGTCCGGGTGGTCACGATGCGCGACACGTCCTTCTTCTCGATCCGCAGCCTTATCCGCGGGTACTCGCCCGCCGACTTCCTGTCGACGTCCTCGATGATCACCCAGCGGTTGTTGAGCCTCCGGATGAGCTCGTCCTTCGGGCTGTAGAACTCGACGAACCCGAGGGGTGGCTTGTTGCCCTTGGCCAGGTCCTTGTTGGTGAGGTGGAAGGCGTAGAGGATGTAGGCGTAGTCCTCGGGAGGGGACGCGTCCTCGGGCTTCTCCTTGCCCTCCTTGAAGACCAGGGTCACGGCCGTGCCCTCGGAGTCGACCGAGACGTTCTCTATCTCGTCCGCGAAGAACCGCTCCCTCACGTGCCAGAAGGGCCGGCTCTGGGCGTCCTTCCACTGGTACTGGGCTGCCCGGCCGCGCTTGAGGACGACCCGCTTTCCCATGTAGGTGCCGACGTTCTGGTTGACCTCGTTGTAGAGCTGTACGAACCAGAGCTTCTTCTCCGTGTCGAACCCGACGTCCCCGAACTCCCAGACGGCCGAGGGAGCGGCGTGGGTCGGCGCCGCTGGCGCCTGCGGCGAAGGCCCCGCGTGTTGGCTCATGCGGGCGACGGTCGCGCCGAATTATAAAAGGTCGCGGTCTGCGTGCGTCTCCACCGGATTCGCGCCCTCGGCCGGTGCGGGAGTCGACGGGTCGGGCGCCCCCCGCCCGAGCCAGTCGGTGAGCGAGAGGACGAGCACGACCGCGACGACCGCGGCGAAGAGGGCGGAGAGGAGCAGGGACCCGGTCGCGTATCGCCCGCCCAGCGTGCCGTCGAGGTACCTCAGGCCGAGGATGATCGTCATGAGTACCGCGCCGGCGGAGCAGACGAGCGCGCCGAAGACGACCCGGCCCTCTACCAAACGGACGACCCCGTCGGAACCCGGTCGACACGGTACGGGCATCCCCGGAGCCGGCCCGGGGATGGGCGACGGGCGGGGCATGCGGGCGCCGCTCGGCCCGTCTGGACGCCGGGGGGGCGCCGCTCGGCAGCCGACGTGGGGGTCAGACGTCCCTGACCTGGGCGCCGGCGGTCCATCCCCCGTCGACGACGAGCGTCTCACCGGTGATGTAGGAGGCCAGGTCAGAGGAGAGGAAGAGCACCCCCTGGGCGATCTCCCGGGGCTCGGCCCCCCTCCCGAGCGGGATGTACCGCACCATCTTCTCGGCCCACGCCGGGTCGGAGTAGAGGCCCCTCTTCACGCCCTCGGTCAGGGTCGACCCCGGGGCGACGCAGTTCACCGCGATACCGTGTGGAGCGAGCTCCATCGCCATCGCCGCGGTGAGCTGGATCACTCCGGCCTTTGCCGCGACGAAGTTCGACTGGAGGCGGAGAGGCGCTATGCCGGCGGTCGAGGCGATGTTGACTATCCTCCCACCGCCCTTGCTCTTCATCATCTCGAGCGAGACCGTCTTCGAGCACAACCAGGTCCCCTTGACGTCGACCTCGATGACCCTCAGCCAGTCCTCCTCGGGCTGCTCGTAGAACGGCACCCTGTGCTTGGTGTTTATCCCGGCGTTGTTGACCAGCACGTCGATCCGGCCGAACTCGTCGAGCGTGGCCCGTACCATCTCCTGGACGTCCTTGGCGCCGGTCACGTCGGTCGCCATCGCGATCGCCCTCCCTCCCATCGCCTTGACGAGGGAGACGGTCTCCCGGGCCCCCTCCAGGTTGAGGTCCGGGACCGAGACGTTCGCCCCGGCCTCGGCGAAGAGGAGCGCGATCGCCCGGCCTATGCCCGAACCGGCCCCCGTGACGATCGCGGTCTTCCCTCTCAGGTCTATCGAGATAGGCATGAAATCTCAGCGCAGGCGATGGGCGCTCATCGTTAATAATCTATGTCGTGCCGTCGACCCTCGATGACGACGAACAAGGGCACGAGCCTGTCGGAGTTCCGGGAGCTGATCGGCCGCTACAGCAACTGGTCGAGGTGGGGGAAGGACGATCAGCGAGGGACGCTGAACTTCATCACGCCGGCGAGGGTGCGCGCCGCGAGGAGCGAGATCAGGACGGGCCGCACGTCCTCGCTCGCCATCCCTCTGGACTCGCGCGGCCCGCAGCGGGGGCTCTTCGGGAGGTTCAACCCGATCCTGCTCATGACGAGAGACGGCGGAGACGCCGTGACGGGAGCCTACTCGAAGGACTGGCTTGGGGGCGAGGAGAAGGAGACGAGTACGACCGATGAGGTCGTGGTGATGCCGACGCAGTGCGCGACCCACTGGGACTCCCTCGCCCACGTCATCCACAAAGACGTCATGTACAACGGCCGGAGCGCGTCGGAGGTCAGCAGCACCGGCGCGAAGGCGAACGGCATCTTCGCGTCGCGCCAGGGCATACTCGGCCGCGGGGTGCTCCTGGACGTTCCGAGGGCGCAGGGGCGGACGCGCCTCGACCCCGGCGAGAGGATAACGGGCGAGCGGCTCGAGGACGCCGCCGACCGGGAGGGGGTGAAGGTGCGGGAGGGAGACATCGTGCTCGTCCGGACCGGCCACATGGCGGCCGCTAGGTCCCGCGGAGACTGGGGCGACTACGCAGGGGGGCCCGCCCCGGGCATGGCGCTCGACTCGCTCGCTTGGATATCGGAGAGGAGGGTGGCGGCCGTCGCCACAGACACGTGGGGGATGGAGGTCCAGCCGCACGAGGTGAGGGAGGTCCATCTCCCGTTCCACGTCTTGGCGCTGGTCTACATGGGCCTCACGCTCGGCGAGATCTTCGACCTCGACGCGCTCGCAGAGGACTGCGCGGGCGACGGGACGTACTCGTTCTTCCTCTCGGCCCAGCCGCTCCCGTTCACCAGGGGGGTCGCCTCGCCCGTGAACCCCGTCGCGATCAGGTAGGAGGGTTGACCCGCCGGAACGGGGAGGACGGGGAGAAGAGAGAGGGAGAGAGGCCCCGCCGGCGGCTACGGGGCTCCTCCGGGAGGGTGGCTCAGACTTATCTCTCGCCGGGTCCCGAGGGTCGGTCGCCGTGGATACCGAGGTCCTGATGCCCAACATGCGGCCGACCATGACGAGCGGGACGATCGTCAGGTGGTCCAGGAAGGAAGGGGAGCGGACGGTCAAGGGCGAGGAGCTCGCGCTCTTCGAGTCCGAGGACGCGACCTACGAGATAGCGGCTCCCTCGTCAGGCGTACTCCTGAGGATCGTGCAACCGATCGGTTCCTCGGTCGCCGTCGGCCAGGTGGTCGCCCTGATCGGAGAGGTCGGGGAGGCGGCACCTCCGTCGCACGCGGTCGGCTCCGCGCAAGGGTCGGCCCAGGGTCAGGGCGCGGCGCCCCCCGAGCCCAGGCTCGAGACGCAGATGGGTCTGAAGGTGAAGGAGGTCGTCCCGCTCTCTGAGACCAGGCGCACCATCGGCAAGAGGCTCAACTCGAGCCTCCAGTCGACCGCCCAGGTCACGCTCGTCTACGAGGCCGACGCCTCGGAGCTGGTCAGGCTCAGGGAGGCCATCCTCCCCGAGATCGAGGCCAGGACCGGGGTCAGGGTGACCTACACGGACCTGCTCGTGAAGGCGGTGGCGAGGGCCCTGCGCGAGAACCCCGTGATGAACTCGACGCTCGAGGACGACGGGATAAAGCTGATCGACGAGGTGAACATCGGGGTCGCCGTCGCGACCGAGCGGGGGCTCATCGTCCCGGTGCTCAGGAACGCCGACGCGCTCGACCTGGTCGGCGTGGTGACCTCGATGAAGGAGATGGCCTCGAGGGGGAGGGAGGGGAAGCTCAAGCTCAAGGAGGTCACCAGCGGCACCTTCACGATCACCAACCTGGGGATGACCGCGGTCGATTCGTTCACTCCGATCCTCAACCCGCCGCAGGTCGGGATACTGGGCGTGGGGAGGATAGTCAAGAAGCCGGTCGTCGTCGAGGGGGACCGGGTCGAGGTGAGGTCGAGGGTCACGCTCAGCCTCACCTTCGACCACAGGGTCGTCGACGGGTTCACGGCCGCGGAGTTCCTCCGCAAGCTCGTCGAGATAATCGAGGACCGCGGGAGGCTCGCCGAGACCGCGAGTTAGGGAGAGGGGGAGCTAGCGGGCCGGACCCGCAAAGTGCGGGATGATCTCGTCCCGGTAGGCGGCGATGTTCTGGTAGATCAACTCCGAGGGCGAGATGAGCACGAACGTCCTCACGCCGGCCCTGCGGTACTCCTCGAGCCGCTCGATCGCCTGGTCGGGCGTGCCGCTGACGATGACGCTCCTGACCGCGTCCCGGGGGATCTTCTCGGCCACGGAGTCGATCCTGGCCCAGTCCTCCTCCCGGAAGCGGGCCCGGAGCACGTCGACCGACTCGGCCGCCAGCTGCTCGTAGCCGAGGTCGCGCAGCAGGTTCTGCCTCAGGGACATCCCGATCGATGCCCTCTGCACCAGCTTCGATACCTCGGCCTCGTCCCGGGTGATCGCCGTGAAGACCTCGACCGCCCGGTCTATCTCGTTCGGGTCCCTCCCCAGCCTGACCGCCTCCGAGGTGATGAGGTCGGACCCCCGGCGGTAGGTCTCCGGCGTCTCGAGCCAGGGGAACCACCCGTCTCCCATCTCCGCTATCAGCGACTTCATCTTCCGCCCGTAGCCGCCGACGTAGACGGGCGGGTGGGGGGACTGGACCGGGAGCAGCCCCAGCCACGCGTCCCTGAGCTTGAATATCTCGCCCTCGAAGTTCGCCGGCGACTCCCTGGTGGCGGACCAGAGCGCCCTGATGACCGTGAGGGCCTCGCGGAGCCTCGTCACGGGCCTCTCCCAGACGACGTCCCCGAGGGGCTCGAAGTTGAAGAGCTCCCCGGCCCCGATGCCGAGCATGGCCCTGCCGTGGCTCAGCCTGTCGAGGGTGGCGATGAAGTGGGCCGTCGTCGCCGGGTGCCTCCTCACCGTGTCGGTCACGGCCGGCATCATCGCGATGGTGCGCGTCGTAGCCGCGACGGCTCCGAGGACGGCGTCGACGTCCCAGGCGGCCTTGGAGAGGAAGACCTCGGACCTCGGATGGAAGAGGTGGTCGGGGAGCGCCACCAGGTCCAGCCCCGCCTCGTCGGCGCGGCGGGCCCACTCGACGGTCGCGTCGACGTCGGGATAGGAGACGCCCTGGAAGCCGAACCGTACCGGCTTGTCTCTCCTCAAGAGGCTCGCCCTCCTCCTCCTCCTCCTGCCCCGTCGGCCTAGGGCTTCCTCGCGCCGAAGACCTCGGGGTTGGCCACGAACTCGGGGCGCTTGCCGGTCAGGACGTCGTGGACCGCGCGGGAGGCGTCGATCCTCACCCGCCGGTGCGACTCCTCGCTGTACCACGCCAGGTGGGGCGTGATGACTACGTTGTCGAGCGACCTGAGCGGGTCGTCGGAAGGTAGCGGTTCGAACTCGAAGACGTCGAGCCCGGCCCCCGCTATCGTCCCGGACGTTAGCGCGTCGAGGAGGGCCGCCTGGTCGATCACGGGCCCCCGGCTCGTGTTGACCACGAACGCTCCCCTCTTCATGAGGGCGAACTCCCGGGCGCCGAGCATGTGCCTCGTCCCGGCGACGAGCGGCACGTGGACCGAGATGACGT
>JBEKTS010000131.1:0-7159 GCA_049515775.1 Nitrososphaerales archaeon
CGGTCCCCGGCTCGCCCTTCACGAGTATGGCCTCGATAGAATCGGACATCAGGGAGTTGACGGTCGTGAACCCGCTCGCGTCCGGTAGCGGGTCGCCTGGGGGCGTGGGCGTCTCGGTCGCGCTGCTGCCTGCGTCAGGCGGTTGCGCCTGCAAGGACCGACAACAACGTAGGTTGTTTGGTTCGCTCTTGCTTATAAAGTATCGAATAGGCCGAGAGAAGCGCGCCAGACGGCCCGAGCCGACCGGCGCCGGCGGCTTTCGGCCGCCCTGGGGGCTCCCGTCCTCTCCTTCTTCTTCCACCGCGGACCGGAGCCGGAATACCGACGAATCCTGATCGCCTTTGCTGGCCGGCCACGCCCGCGGCTCGTCGAGCGCCGCATCCTCATCTCACCAGGAACCGACTTCACGGGGGAGATCTCGGGGAGCGGGGTGAACCTCAAATCCACATTCGTGGGTTCGGGCTTCACCACGATTATATGCGCACCCGTGCCAGAAAGGCCGTATCCCTATTGGGCATTAGCAAGAAGCGTCCCCTCAACGCGGCGACCGCGGTCGCCCTCCTCATCGGTCTCACGGTCCTTCTCGGGGTAGGCTCGATTCCCGCCGCGCATGCGGCCACTTCGTCGGTCGTCCAGACCAAGAGCGCGTTCCTCGCCTGCGGGACCTCGACCTGCACGCTCCAGGCGACTTTCCCGGCGAACGTCGCCAGCGGCGACGTGGTGGTCGTAGGGCTGTCCTTCGGTACCGTCAGCCCGCTGAAGACCTTTTCAGACTCCCTAGGCTCTTCGTTCACGCAGACGAACAGCACCTCGCCGGGCGGCCTGGCCGCCGCGATAGAGTACTCGACCCTCGCATCCAGCGGTCCGGATACGGTGACCGCGACGTTCTCCCTTCCCTGCGCTCCGGGTTGTTCAGGCGCCTTTTCGATGCACGCGTTCGAGGTCTCGGGCGTGACGACGTCCGGTGCCGCCAGCTCGGCCGGCCGGGGCAACACCTTCTCGCCGCCCACCACCGTTTCGGTGGCCTCGACGGCATTCCAGCCCGGGGCCTTCCTGCTCAGCGAGGTGACCGTCTTCCCCCAGCCTTCGCCCTTCAGCAGCCCCTCGCCCTGGACGACCGAGTCGGACATACTCTCCGCCGCGACGTACGCCACCTCTGGCGTGGCCTCGCCGACGACCTTCCCGGTGGGCATCACGAACTCTGATGGTATGCTCTACTGGACAGAGGTCGCGCTGGCGTTGAACCCGATCCCCACGGTCACCACGACGACCACCTCCACCTACACGACGACCCAGACCGTCATCGTGACCGCGACCTCCACGGGCACGGTCACCTCCACGCAGACCTCTACGACCGTCATCGCGACGGGCTCCTGCGGGACCACGACGACGACGACCAGCGGACCCAACCACGAGCCCCGCCCCCGCGGCGAGGACCCGACCCAGACGGTGACCTCCACGGCGACGACAACCGTCACCAGCACTACGACTTTCACGGCGACCGAGACCACCTCCCAGACCGCGACGTCCACGACGACGGTCACCCAGTCCACGTGCACCTCGACCCCCGTCGGCGTGCCGCAGTTCCCCTCGACGGCGGGCCTGGGCTCGATGATGCTAGTGGCGCTGCTCCTCCCGGTGCTCCTGCTCCTCGACAGGAGGCGGCGGAGCCTCGGCGGGCACCCCGTCTGAGTTGCCGGGACGGCAGATGGCGCGCGCCTTCACCCTCTAGGGGTCCTCCCGCCCTCCCTCAGGCACCGGTCAGCCGCCATCCCTTTCGCCCCGCCCGCCTGATCGGATCCTCGCCGCACGACGGATGTCTACCGTCCCGCGCCCCAAGATGCACCGGTGGTCAGCGACTAGGGCCTGCGACGGGCGGCAGGGCTCTGTGGTCACCCTCTACGACCGACGCGCCGTCGCTGATCGGCGGCCCCCGGAAGCCGGACCGGGGCGACGAGCAACCCCTTGCGCCCGATCGCCTACCCGTCCGACTACCATCTCCGGAGTTGCAGACCGCTTATCGCCTTGAAGCGTTCGTCCCTCGTCACGAGCACCTCCCCATTCCTCAGCGCGATCGCCGCCACCAGGAGGTCGAACTCGTTGACCGCCGCCGTCGCGTTCTTTCCCTCCGCCCGGATGTCGCCGTAGAGCCTCGCCGCGATCTCGCACGAATCGTCGTCGAGGGGGAGGACCTCCAGCGACGCGAGCAACCCTCTCACCAGGCTCAGGTTCTCCTTCTTCCTCACGCTCGCCGCCGCGCCCTTCAGGAGCTCGTATTCGTTGACCACCGTCGTCCTGAGGACTGCCGACCCCTCCTCCTCCTCTTCTTCTTCCCCCTCCCTCTTCCCTTCTCCTTCTTCCTTCTTCCTCCCCGCCTCTTCCTCCCCTCCCTTGCTCGTCCGCACCGCCTCCACGGCCGCTGCGTCGCCCCTGAGGAAGGAGATCAGGACGTCGGAGTCGAGGCAGACCACCTAGAGGTCGAACTCCCTGCTGCCGGCCGCGTGCCTCTCCTTCGCCAGGCGCGCCAGGACCTCGCCGGCGTCGTCGCCGGCCCACCTGCCCGCGAACCGGAGGATCGAGTCCGACCTCTTCCCCTCCGCCATCTTGAGGACGACGTCTGAGAACGACTCTCCCGCCGCCTTGCGCCTCTTCAGCGCCGCGTAGGCCTCCTCCGAGAGGGTGATGACCTTGGTCATCGATATCGCTGCATGCATAAGCGCATGCACATATTTAATCATCACCGCCTGAAGGGTTTCCTCTCGTGGGCCGTCCTGTGAGCGCTGCATTGGCCTTCGCTGCCCCTTCCGATGGACTCGCCGATGAGGCGGCTCGCGGGGCGATTCAGGTGGCCGCCATCCACCCTTCCTTCCTTCCCGTCGGCCTCGAGGCCCGGCGCGGTCCGCACGTAGAAGCGAGAACGGCCCTGCTTCTCCATCACCGTTTGGATTGACGGATGCGCGGATGGCCCCGGGTGGCACGGGTGGCCGTCTCCAGCGGCCCCTGAGCGGCTCGCACGTCGAGCCCGCAGGCGAGCCGTGGGAGTTGCGTCCGGGCGCGGCTGTGCGAGACTCGCATCTGGGATTCGTCTGCTAGCTTAAGTACGCCGCCGAAGCCGTCGTCACCAGCATGTCGAGGTTCTGGTCGATGCGTGTCTTGATCCCCGCCGTCCTCGGGATCCTGCTGCTCTCGCCGATGGGTTTCGCCCACGCCTACTACTCGGGGGAGAACGCCGCGCTGGAGATAGGGCAGGCAGCGGGCCCCAACCAGTTCACGACGAACGCGGGAGCGGCCACGGTGAGCAGCTTCAACCTCCCGCACGACGTCGCGTTCGACCTGAGCGGCAACATGTGGGTGAGCGACACGGACAACAACCGGATCCTGGAGTTCGCCTATCCCTTCTCCGACGGGGAGGCCGCGTCCGTGGAGATAGGGCAGCCCGCGGGGGCCAACGCGTTCACGACGTCTGCGCCCACCACGACGGCGACCGGCCTGAGCAATCCGGAGCACATAGCCTTCGACTCCTCCGGCGACCTCTGGGTGGCGGACGAGGTAAATCAGCGCGTCCTGGAGTTCGTGCCCGGGACCGCCCCGTGCGCCTCCGGACAGTTCTGCAACGGCATGGGCGCCAGCATCGTGATAGGCCAGTCGTTGTTCACGACGCACGGTACCGGCACGACCGCGAGCACGTTCTCCGCACCAAAGTCGCTCGGCTTCGACGCTTCCGGCAACCTCTGGGTGGTCGACCAGGGCAACGCCCGCGTCCTGGAGTTCACGGCGCCGTTCTCCAGCGGCATGAGCGCCAGCGTGGTGATAGGACAGACGTCGTTCACGACGCACGCCCCCGCCACCACAGCGAGCGGTCTCAGCGAACCCAAGGACCTCGCCTTCAGCGGCGGCAACCTCTGGGTGACCGACAGCGGGAGCAGGGTCCTCGAGTACATCCCCGGGACCGGCGAATGCTCCGCGGGCCACCTGTGCAGCGGCATGAGCGCCAGCTTCGAGGTCGGCCAGCCCGCGGGCGGCAACGAGTTCACGGACAACGAATGCGGTCTGACGGCATCGACGGTCTGCGACATCGACGGCATAGCCTTCGACTCCTCCGGCGACCTCTGGGTCGGCGACCACGGGAACGACAGGGTGCTGGAGTTCGCGGCCGGCTCGCTCGTCGGGACGGACGGGCCCTCTGCGATCAGGGTGATAGGAGCGCCCGACTTCACGACCGACACCGGCACCACAACCCAGAGCACCCTCGAGGGTCCCTCCGGCCTGGCCTTCGACTCTGCTGGCCACCTCTGGGTCGCCGACAACTTCAACAACAGGGTGATGGAGTTCACCGACCTCGCGGCGCCCTCGCCTCCTCCCACGACACCGGTCTGCCCCGGGACCGCGGGTGGCAGCCTGATGCCCGCGGGCGCGACCTTCGCCTACGGCTCCAGCACCTTCGTGGCCCCGAGCGGGAACCAGGGGTCGACCGGCACCTGGTCGAGCTACTTCTTCGTCGGGTCGCAGGGCACCGTCCCGCAGCCGATGATGCTGGGCTGGGCGGGCGCGTTCGGGACCTACAACGGGCAGCAGGGCTGGGTAGTCACCTTCTACTGCTGACCCGCTGCCAGAGGCCGTGCGGCCCGGCGCGGTTCGCACGTAAGAGCAGAGGCGGGCCGGCTCCTCCATCCTCCGCAGCCTCTTTTTCCTCAGACTCCCTCGTCCCGTCGCCCGCTGGACGAGCGGCATGACGCTGGTCTGCTCGTCCTTCGGGACCGCCAGAGGCGTCCATGCCCTGCAAGGCGAGGGCATTTATATTTCCCACCTCATATGAGTGGGACATGGAGAGGGCTACCACGGTAGACGAGAAGGGGAGGGTGACCATCCCGGCCGAGTTCAGGGAGGGCCTTGGGGACGAGGTCGTCGTCACCAGGACGAAGGCGGGCGTCCTCATCTCTCCCGGAACGAAGAAGGACTTTATCGAGGAGTTCCTCGAGCTGGTCGAGTCCGAACCGAGGAGGACGGGAAGAGGGAAGCCGAGCAACCCCTCCCCGGCGGCGATGAAGGGGATCTGGCACGAGACGACCGACCGATGACGACCGGCCTGGACACCAACGTACTCTGCTACGTCCTCGACCCGGCGTTCTCCGAGCACGGGCCCGTCGCCGGGCTCTTCCGCTCGCTCTCCCAGGAGAGGACGGTCGCCGTCAATCCGACGGTGCTCCACGAGTGCTACCACACGCTGATCTACTCCCAGCGGTGGGTCAGAGACGAGGCGAGGAGGAGGCTCGTGGCGCTGCTGCGTCACCCCTACGTGGAGTTCTACAACCAGACCAGGTCCGTGTCGCTCCTCGCCCTCAACCTGGCCGGGAAGTATCAGCTCGGGGGGAGGGACTCGGTCATACTCGCCAACTTCCTGGCGAACCACTGCCCGGTGGTCTACACCCACGACGCGGAGCTGCTCAAGGTCGGCGAGCTCTCCTGGAGGACGCTGAGCATGAGGCTCGAGGATCCCGTCGCGGTCGGCTAGCCGGTCGACGACGAAGGAGACCGGGATGAACCCGCGCACGTTCGCTCGACCTCTGGCCGAGGGCCGGGGGTCGGGTCGCCTCGGGCTCGATGGAGGTCTCTTGTAAGTCGACCTCCGGCGGGTTCGGACTCGCCCGAGGAGCCAGGTTCGTGGGCCGACGGCGACGGGGCCCTGCGCGGTTCGCACGTAAGAGCCGGGGGTGCCCTGCCTCTCCGTCGCCGGATGGATCAGCGGATACGTGGGCGGCTGGCGGTCCCGGCCCGCAGGAGCGGCCGCAACCAGAGGCCCCGTCCCGTTGGCAAGGGCATCACAGCCTGATGGGGTCCTGTCCGGTGACAAGGGGAGACATGGCCTGCAAGATCAGGCACGACCCGGACGCCGACGCCCTCACGGTGCACCTGAAGGAGAAAGGACGCTCTCCCGCGCCGAAGAGGTCGGCGACGTCGCCCTCCACGTCGACAGGAAGGAGGCCGCTGCCGATCGAGGTCCTGAACGCGAGCAGGGTCGTGCCGATGATGGTCGAGGCCACGGCCAGGGGCGAGGTCACAGGGTCCTGGATGGGAGAAGAAGGAAGGAGGAAGGCCGATGCGATGAACCCCAAATCCACCCTAGTGGAGTCGGGCATCACCATCGTTATATTCGCCCTGGCGCTCCAAAAGCCGTAGCCTTCGTGAGCCTGAGCAAGAGTAACCCCCTCAACGGGAGGGCGGCCGCGGTCGCGCTCCTAGTCGTTCTCACGGTCCTTCTCGGGGTGGGCTCGATTCCCGCCGCCCATGCGGCCACCTCGTCGGTCGTCCAGACCGATGAAGCCACGGTGGCCTGCTCGACCTCGACCTGCTCGGTGCCGGTCGCCTTTGGAAGCCCCGTTACGAGCGGCGACGTGATCGTCGTGGGCTACGCCTATGGCCTTCCCCTCACGAGCCTCGGAGACAGCCTCGGCACGACGCTCAGCGTCGCGAACTTCACGGCCGGAGCCATCAGCGCCCTCATCGGATACGGGACCCTCGCGTCCAGCGGGACGGACACGGTGACCGCGAAGTTCTCCAATCCTGGAGCTGCCGTTGGCGGCGTCGCCGTCTTCACGCTCTACATCTTCGAGGTCTCCGGCGTGACGACCTCCGGTGCCGTCGTCGCCGATGGCGACGGCTTCAGCTCGACCCCGAGCACCACCGCTTCGACGAGCTCGACGGCCTTCGAGTCCGGGGCCTTCCTTCTTGGAGTCGTGGGTGGCACCACCCCCCCTCTGGACTTTAGCTCATCGTCGTCGTCATGGACGACGGAATCGAGCGGCGGCTTCTCGGCCGCGACCTACGCCACATCGGGAGTGAGCTCGCCGACGACCTTCCCGGTGAAGGCTTCGAGCCCGATCGGAGCGTCCATCGGATGGACCGAGGAGGGGCTCGTCTTGAACCCGATCCCCACGGTCACGACGACGACCACCTCCACCTACACGACGACCCAGACCGTCATCGTGACCGCGACCTCCACGGGCACGGTCACCTCCACGCAGACCTCTACGACCGTCATCGCGACGGGGTCCTGCGGGACCACGACGACGACGACCAGCGGACCCAACCACGAGCCCCGCCCCCGCGGCGAGGACCCGACCCAGACGGTGACCTCCACGGCGACGACAACCGTCACCAG
>JBEKTS010000132.1:0-7110 GCA_049515775.1 Nitrososphaerales archaeon
GCGGCGTTGATGGTAGCGACCACGGAGTTGTTGGAGTCCGAGATCACGGAGACGGAGTTGTCGTCGAGGTTGGCCACGAAGAGCTCCCCCCTCGCGGGGTCGTAGACGACCCCGTGAGGGCCGTTCTGGATGCCGCTGGATATCGTCGCGACGAGCGAGTTGGTGCTGTCGGAGATCACCGAGATGGTGTTGGTGGTGTAGTCGGCCACGAAGATCTCGCCCTTCGAAGGGTCGTACGCCAGGTTCCGGGGGCCGCTCCCCGCCGGCAGCGCCACGGTCGTGACTATCGAGTTCGTGGTGTCGGATATCACGGTGACCGTGCTCGCCTGTCCATTGGACACGAAGACCTCGCCCTTACCGGAGTCGTAGACCGCGCCGTAGGGGTTGCTCCCTACCGGTAGAGTCACGGTCGCCACGACCGTGGCGCTCGCTGCGTGGGCCGCCGGGACGAAAGCAAACGCAAGTAGCAGCAGGGAGAACAGGCAGAGCGAGACGACGGCGCGTCGAGCATGACCGTCACTCGGCGTGAGCATCTGTTGCGGGAAAATCTACACCACGGGGAGAATCCCTGGCGTCCATTTAAGATTTTTGAGGTGGGCCTTCGCGTGACTCCGTGCCGGTCCTTGGAAGGGCGTACACCGGGTCCGACCCGCCGTGGACGACATGATCTTGGTTGCCAGGGCGGGACCGCAGGTAGAAGTGATTCTCCAGCGTATGCCGTGGCGTCACCTCGGGTCAGGAGCCACTCCCCGAGCGGTGATGCTCAGGGGGTCGCTGCTTCAGACCGACCCACGCGTCCCGGGTCTGTTCCCCGCCGGAGGCCGCGGGGCCTCCTGGAAGGAGGATGCGGGGAGCCCCTTCCTCAGGAGCTTCCCGCCGTCGTCCCTGCGATCCATCCGAAGACCGTGGCGAAGCCGACCGTCGCCCCGCCGTTTGGATAGGCCGCTCCGAACGGGCTGGCCACGTCGTTCCCCGCCCCGTACAGGCCCGGAATGGGGCTCCCGGCCTGGGTGAGCACCTGCCCGCTCGAGTTGATCACCGGGCCGCCGCAGGTTCCGATGGTCCCCGGCAGGATCTCCAGGCCGTAGTACGGAGGCGTCTGGATCGGCCCGAGGCATATGTTCTTCAGGTCGGTCCTGCTCGGATCTCCGGCGGTCTGAAGGTCGAAGATGCCCACCCCGCGGTTGAAGTCAGGGTCGACTCCGTTGGCCGCGTACTGGTTGAACTGCGTCACCGTCGCTTGGAGCCCGGTCGGGTCGATGTTGAGGGCCGTCGCGAGGTCCTGGAGCGTGTTTGCCGAGGAGACGTAGGCCGGCTGCTTCGAGCCGGGGATGTACGTCACGAAGCCGTATTTGTTGACGCAGGTCTGGTCCACGATCGTGTACGCGGGGATGTTCGCGTAGCCGTACGTCCCGCTGGACCAGGCGTAGAAGGTCCTGTTGATCACCGGGTACGCCGACGATTCGTTCGCGAACCTCTTCCCGGCGCTGTTGACGATTATCGCGCCGGGCTTTCCGCGGATGAGCACCCAGTCGGCTTCGCCGCCCGTGGGAGTCTGGTAGTGCGGGCACCCCCAGTCGTTGTTCATGTTGGCGATCTGCGCGCCCGCGGCCTGCGCCATCAGGATGCAGTCCCCCGTGTTGGTCGAGGCGGCGCTGGTGAGGGTCGTAGGGCCCCTCAGGTAGGCAGCCATCATGGCGGGGTTGTTGTCGAACCCGCCAGCGGCCAGGATGACACCCTTCGTCGCCGCTATGTTCACCGTCTTGCCGTTCGACGAGGCCTGCACGCCGACGATCCTCCCCGTCCCGTCCTTGTAGAGGGCCACGGCCGGCGTGCTGGTCGTGACCTGGACGCCCTTGTTGTTTATCCAGGTCTGCAGCGCCTGGATGATCCCGGCCCCTCCGTTGCTCGGGGACACCTGGAAGCCGGCGCCCGGGCTCGGCACCTCGCCAGCGACGTTGTAGTAGTCGTTGAAGGTCGTGTTGATCGAGAGGGTCGTCCCCGTGATCTGCATGTAGTGGTCGATCCAGGTGGGGCCCTGCTGGAGGTAGGTGTTGATCAGGCTCGGGTTCTGCTGTCCCTCGCCGATCCCGTTCAGGTAGGTCAGGACCTCCGATAGCGGCTGGGTGACTCCCGCCTTGACGGCCAGACTGTTGTTGGGTATCCACATGCCGCCTCCCGATACGCCCGTCGTGCCTCCCACGGCGTGCGACTTCTCGAGGATGATCACCTGCGCCCCCGACTCGATGGCGCCGACGGCGGCCGCGAGGCCCGCACCGCCGCTTCCGATAACCACGACGTCCGTGGTCTGGTCCCACGTCGCCGGGAGCCCCGCCTGTGTGGCGCTCGTCACGACCTGCGTCGATGTGACGGTGCTAGGCGATTGCGTAAGCGTCGTGGTTGCCGTCGTGACGGCGGTGGTGGTGGATGCTGGAAGGGTGGTGGTCTGGGTCGATGTCTCCGACTGGGTCTTCGTGGGCGCGCCAAGGTAGCCGCCCGCGACGCCCAGCGCAGCTCCGACAGCGAGACCGGCTACCGTTCCGGTAACGAACGTCCGTCTTGATATCCTCGCCTTGGGTTCATTTGACAATTGAATTACCTTTGGAAGGCCAGGAAAATCGCTCTTAAGATGGGTGTCTCGGATGCAGTCGAATGTCACAGATGCGGTCGGATGTGTGCGAATGTATTCAGATGTAATGGTCCACCATCGAGCCCTGCGGGGCATGGAAGGGGGTTCACGGGAGACGCTGCTTTCGGTGCCCGGCCGCCGTTAATGACACTGTTAACCATGATCGTTAACATCGTTACCAATAAATATGACATATGTTATGACCGTGCCGTATGGTGTCCCGTGCTTTTGCCATCATGTGGATGAACGGCGACAAGGACCAGCCGGAACCGGCCTCTGGGGACGCGCGGACCGGGCACACGGAGAGAGTGCCAGAGCGAGCCGACCTTCTCGCCGGTGAGCGCCGGGCACATCGATCTCCTCGATGATCCCGACGACCTGGACGAGGCGGGCGATTCCGCCCTCAGGCCTACCTTCGCCCTGGAAGCGGTCCTAGCCGGACACTCCGAGGAGCATGAAGCCGTGGCATCGAGCCAAAGCCGTCGAGTGAGGTAATCACGGCGTCGCTGGGCGGTAGCCGTGCTCCCCGCGGTCGCTTCGATGAGCATGAAGCGAGGAGACCCGTCGCCCCGTCTTCGATCGACCTGGGGACGTTTAGGCTAGTCCCGCGCACGCCTTGCATCCGACGAGCTCCACCTTGAGCTCTTCGTCCTTCGTCACTTCGACGGTCTTCCGCTGCATCCTGCGCTTGCTCTTCCAGACGACGAAATCGTAGCTGTCCTTCGGCAGCGATACCTTCGCCACTCCGGATCCGTCCGTGTAGACGGTGTAGAGCCCCAGCCTGACGTAGGCGTTCTCGACGGGCTCGTTCGTGGGGGTGTCCGTCACGCTCACGGTGACCGTGCACTGGGCCGGCCTCGTCGCGCTGAGCGCGAAGCGCTGAGCCGCCCCCGCGTGCGGGAGATCGGCGACCTCCGCCTCCGGAAATCTTGCGGACCACTCGTGATATCCTCCCTCTCCCGGCGCTTTCATCTGCACCTCGGCCCAGTACAGGTCCTCCGTTCCGCTCCAGGGGGCGGCGCCGAGGGTGCCCGTCACCAGCGTCTTCCCTGCACCGTCGACCACCTCGACGGTGGCGCCGGAAAGGACGCACCCATCGTCGCACCTGACGCCTATCTTTGGGTTGAACACCGTGCCGAACTCCACGGGCGTGGGAACGTTCCAGACCGCCATGCTCGTGCCGTGCATCTTGACCCCGATGGGGGGCGCGGAAGAGCCCTCGCTCTCCCGCGCTCCTTCCGGCAGTTCCATCGTGGCCATTTCCGTCCGCCTCCTTCTTTCCTTCCTTTCTTCTTCTCGTTCGTGTTCCTGAGATGCCCGCTACTGGGACATCAAGGATGTGACGTTCTGCGCAGCTATCCTCCCCATCGTGTGGCATGCCGAGACGTTCCGGCAGCACTGGTAGAGGAAGCTGAACACCTCGCCCAGCTCGCCTGCGGAGTACAGCCTCGGGATCGGGTTGCCGTGGGTGTCGATGACCTGTGCCTTCGAGTTGCGCACAGGGCCTCCCTGGGTGTTGTACAGCAGGGGCTTGAGGAGGATCGCGTAGTAGGGCGGCGTCGAGATGGCCGTCAGACCCGTGGTCCTGCCGAACTCCGTGTCCGTGCCTGCGGCGACCATCGTGTTCCAGTTGGTCACCTCAGCGGGCAGGGCGGTGGAGTCCGCTCCTATGGCCGTCGCGAGTGCGGCGACCGTGGACGCCTGCGTTACCCAGCCGTAGCCCAGCTCGGTCTTGTTGGTGGGGTCTGCCTTGTACCCTTCCGCGGCGGAGGCCCAGCCCATTCCCGTCCCTCCCGACCCTTGGAACAGAGCGCCTGCTCCGAACGCGACGGAGTCGAAGACCAGGTGCATCGGCTGCGGGAAGTATCCGCTCTTGTACGCGCCGTTCTGCAGGTACTTGCCTGCGACGAGCGCGATGGTGGTGCCAGGGCTGGGGGCCGTGTTGTAACCGGGGCTTTGGGTCTCGTTGCTGAACCGCTTGCTGTCAGCGCCCACCATGATGTAGCCGCCCTTCGAGGGGATGTTGATGGGGATGTTCGCCTTGTACTGGGGGGTCTTGATCGCGTAGCCGCTCGGTGCCGCTGCGACGTCCATGTGCCACAGGTTCGCGCCGACCGCCTGCGCCATCGCTACGCCGTCGCCGGTGTTGTACGGCGAGCCAAAGAAGAGCTGGTTCGGGACGCCGATGTAGTCTCTGACCATCTGGTCGTTGTATTCGTAGCCTCCGGAGCAGAGGACGACACCCTTGTTCGCCTTGACCGCGATGGTGTCGCTTCCGGCGGGGTTCGCCATGACGCCCAGGATCTCTCCCGTCGTCGGACTCTGGATCAGGCCCACGGCCGGGGTGCTGTACATGACGTTGATGTTCCGGTTCTGCAGCTGCTGTTGGAGGAAGAACCAGTTACCGCCGTATGGCTGAGTGGTCTTGACGCTCCAGGAACCACCGTAGGGCATTGACACAGCCGAGGCGCCCATGAACTGCGGATAGAACGGCTGAGGGAACGCTCCCCACTGCATCGTCGCGCCGAGGCCCTCGAACCAGGTCTTGTTCTGGGCACTGTTCAGTACCAGAGTCTGGATGAGGGTGTCGTCGGTCGGGAATCCCTGGCCGTCGGCCATCTGCTCGAAGTACACCTGCTCGTTGTAGAGCAGCGGTGCCGAAGCGTTGGCGTTGCCGTTCTGGTCTGTCCCGGGTACCCAGATGCACTGACCGCACACCCTGCTGTTGCCTCCGGCGTTGCTCGCGTCCGCCTTCTCGAGCAAGAGCACGTTGGCCCCAAGGTCGTTGGCGGTGATCGCGGTCGTCAGGCCCGCGAAGCCCATGCCCACGACTACCACATCGGCCGTGTAGTCCCAGGTGGAAGGTACCGCCGTCGGGACGAGGAAGGGCTGCGCCTTCAGCGCGACGGGCGATCCCGCCTTGTGCCCCTCTACTTCCGCGAGCGCCTTCGCACCCGCCGGGGTCGCTGCTACGTGAGGGAGCATCGTCGTCGCTCCCGCCACGACGCCCAGCGCAGCTGCGCCAGCCGCCGCGGTCCCCATGAACTGTCTCCTAGACAGCTTCTTGTCCTTGAAAGATTCTTCGGTCAAATTCATGCCACTTGGAAGTGCGCGACTTGGCGGGGCACTTAAATCGGAGGAATCTCTTGCACGAAGATGCACTCACGCCTAAATAGCCATCCGCCGCGGTTGAGTTCGTGCAGACAGAGAGGGAGAGGCCTAGGAAGACGACCTCCGCGACGTTCAGGATCAGCGACGAGGTATACCAAGTGATGCAGGACCACGCTCGGACCAACAACGTGAGCGTGAACACGCTCATCAATCAGCTGCTCGGCGTGTGGGCGGACAGCGACAGGTTCATGGAAGAGGTGGGGCTCGTGAGGATCACGCGGCCGAACTTCAAGAGGTTCCTCGAGGCGCTGCCCGAAGCGAAGCTCTCGGAGATGGGCAGGTCCGCCGGCAAGGGCCTCGCGCGGTCGTACATAATGGCGAAGGACGGCGAGGTGACCGTCTCCGGCGTCCTGCACTACGTGAAGGGCTTCGCCCAGTACGGTGGGTATGCGAAGTACAACGAGACCGAGAACGACGGGAAGAGGGTGGTCGTCCTGGTGCACGACCTCGGCAGAGCGGGTTCCGTGTACATCGGCGCGTACGTCCAATCCCTCTTCGAACTGGTGGGTAGCCGGCCGGCGATAACTACGACGGAGCGCTCGGTCGCCGTCAAGTTCTAGATGCGCTCGGACGCGAGCCGCCAGAGACCGCCGATGCACGGCGAGCGTCGGCCTGGAGGACTCCGCTTGTGGAACGCCAGCAGCTGCATCGCACCCCGGGCACCCACTCACCAACCCTTTCCCTTCCGAGTCGACCGGCCAGGCGTCCATCGGACGGCCGCGAGGGGGTAGTCCGGGCCAGGCTGACGGGACCGCGCTCGGCACGAGCTCCACTCGACCGACGGACCCAGATGCTCGTCGGGGCCTTGGTCTCGGATCGACCCGCTACCGATCACGAAGGGGATGGCGCCAGTACCTCGACACCGCTCGACGGGCGCACCCTCGACCCGGACTTCGGGCCCTTCTTCCGCGGCGACCCCTTCGCGTCCACCCTGAGGGCCTTCGTGAGGCGCCTGTACTCCTTCCGGACCGTGGCCTCCCTCACCCCGGCTGCTTCCGCCGCGCCCTTCTGGGTCAGGCGGTCGCCGTTCAGCATCGACGCCATGTAGAGGGCCGATGCCGCGAGCCCGGTCGGATACACGCCCGCCGTGGCACCCGCTTCCGCGGCCCTCGCCAGGATCTGGCGGGCGTCGGCCTCGACCTTCTCTCCCACCTTCGCCCTGAGCGCGACCCTCTCCAGGCAGTCAGCGGGGTCGGCGACGGGGATGCTGAGGTCGAGCTCGTCGACGAGCACTCGATAGCACCTCGCCAGCTCGACCTTGCTGACGCCGCTGACATCGGCCACGTCCTGGAGCGTGGCCTGGGCATCCC
>JBEKTS010000133.1:0-7065 GCA_049515775.1 Nitrososphaerales archaeon
AGGTCGAACGACCGGACCACGTACGAGATCTGGCGGAAGTCCTCGTTCGTGCCAGTCGAGCCGACGGGCGTGCCGACGAGGCCGGCCTCCATCGGGCCGCCGGGCGGTACGTTCCAGGTCGTCGGCGCGATCACCTGGTAGTCGCTCGTCTTACCGCCGGATATCTTGATCCAGTGGGTGAGAGAGCCCCTCGGCGCTTCCCAGAACCCGTAGCCCTCCGCGTCGGAGGGGTTGCTGTAGCTCGAGGTGTAGCTGGGCGAGCCGACCTGCATCGCGTCGAGCCACTTGTTCATGATCCCTTCCTGCGGGAGGTTCAGGGCGTTCAGGACATCGACGAGGGAGAGGTTGAGCGGCTTGCCGAGGACCTGCAGGTTCTTCGTCGTGTTGGCCGAGCCGACGAGGGCCACCAGCTCGACCGCCCTGGAGACATTCCTGTCGAAGACGGAACCCATGGGGTTGAGCGGGAGTCCGGGCACGTCCGAGACGATGCTGTTGATGACCTTGCCGAGGGCGGGGTAGATGCCTGCGACGATGTCGCGGGCGAGCGGCCCCGACTCGATGTACTGGCCGTCGTACTTCGGGATCTTGGCCCAGGTGTACCCGGAGGAGTTGGACATGTCGGGGACCGGCGGCGGCTCGTTCGAGAGCTGGAGGGGACTGGACTGGTCGTACCACGAGCTCGTCACGTCCTCCGTGATCTTCGTGGGGTCGAAGGCGGCGGGTGCGCTGTTCGCGCCCATCACGACGCCCCTCGGGAAGAGCAACGGCATCGCGTTCGTGCCGCTGGCGGTCGTCGGGTCCGCGAAGCCTCCCACAGAGAGGAAGTTGCCAGGCCCGGGCCCGAGCGCGGCCAGGGCGACGGCGTTCGCAGTGAAGTAGTTCCAGATGACCGGGGCGGCGATGTCGAGGATCGTCCTGAACTGGATGATCTTCGACCTGGTCTGCTCAATCACATCGGCGGTCGGCCTGACGGGGTTGCCGCCAGGGATGGAGCCCCTCTGGTGAGGAGCCTTGCCGCCCCAGAGCGTGATTATCTGGTGCATGTACGCCTGCGCGGGTATCACGACGACGCGCAGCAGGTCGGAGTAGCTGTTGACGACGAGCGACTCGCTGAGCGCGTCGAGGAGCCCGTAGAGCCCGTAGTCAGGGCCCGCGAGGACCAGCAGGTGGGCGGCGTGGGAGTAGGCCCAGTCCGCGCCGACGACGGTGTTCCTCGCCAGGACCGCGTTCATGGGCAGGGAGGTCGTCTCGGTCGAGTAGTCGGACGAGTAGGTCGTCATTCCGGCCGCGTTCTCGACGGCCCTCACCGAGGCTATGTGGTGGTCGCTGTGGCAGACACCGCATATCGCCGAGAGTATCGGCGCGGCGTCCCTGGGATCCCTGTTGAGGACGATGTTCTCGAACCCACGGTAGAGGCTCGCGACCGCATGGGCCGAAGCGACGGTGCCGTTCTCGACGTCCAGCTCCAGCTTCATGTGGCCCTCGATCCTCGTGACGGGGTCTATGACTATCTTGGTCATGCGTCCTGTCCCTCCTTTCTAATGCGTTCCATCTCTAGGGGATGTTGGTCCTCCATCTCCCTCTCGGACATCTCACCGGTCAGAAATACTTTGTTCATCGGAAAGTCCCTGGGCGACCAGTGGGTCGCGTAGAAGTGGAAGGTCAGCAAGAAGAGGACCGCGAGCATCGCCTCCCCGGTGTGGAAGATGAATGGGAGCCCTCCCAGGAAGTCGTTCCCGAACGCCCACAGCAGGACGCCAGGAGCCCCCAGGATGACCATACCCCAGTAGATGCCCCAGTAGTCGAACTTCTGGCCGTAGTCGTACTTGCCGTACTTTGGCTCCTCACCCTTGCCCAGCACCATGAACTTCATGTTCTGCATGGCGTCCTTGATGTCGGGCAGCCCGATCATGATCGGCAGCACGGGGTGCTGCCCCCTTATGCGAGCCCAGAGGTAGCCGAAGGTGTAGAATCCGAAGTGGTAGGCGATGAGCACCCCGAGCAGGGTCGCTGCGAGGAGGTGTATGTCGATGTTGACGCCGATCCCTCCGTAGAGGTTGACGAGCGTCCTCCCCCAGGGCTCGTAGTACAGTTGGGCGAACCCGGTGACCGCGAGTATGGCGGTCGTCACGAAGAGCCAGATGTGCTGAATCCGCTGATTCAGCGTGAACCTCTTGATCTTCGGGCCCTCCTGGACCCTCGCGACGTTCCTCGACACCTTGCTGATGAGGTCGACGCTGTTGTGGAAGATGGCGAAGAGTATCATGACGGTGATGAGGAGCTGGAAGAAGAGGCTGAAGTCCCAGGCCAGGCTCCCCAGGTTCCAGGGCGCCGAGAGTACGTTCACCATGGGAATGGTGACGTTCAGTATCAGCCAGGAGAGAGCGATGCCGGCGATGACCGCGTACAGGAGGATGCTCCCGACGTTCCTCCTGGTGAAGACGACCGAGTTCATTTCACCGACGACCCCCTAGGCGGGGCTGCCGGTCGCTGTGCCCTTGCCCTGCGCCTTGGCCGAATCCGCGGGAGGCGCCGCTTCCTTCTTCGCGGCGCCGTCTCCCTTCTTGGACTTGACCTGCAGGCCTATTGCAAGACCAGCTCCCACGATCACCGCAGCGGCTCCTGCGACCTCCAGGGTCGGGATGTCGATGCCCGGGAAGTGCGGCAGCGCCTCGAAGAACCCGCTGGTCGGCGCGTCGGGGAAGCTCGGGTGCATGCAGCCCCAGCACATCGGCCCGCCAAGGGTGCACATGCCGGTCCCACCGTTCCACTTTGTCTCCGCGCACGAGGAGAGGGTTATCGGGCCCTTGCAGCCGAGCTCCCATAGGCACTCGGGGTCGTCGAAGCCCGACGCGAACTGTCCGGCGTCGTAGTACCCCCGCCGGGGGCACTCGTCGTGGATCACTCTGCTATAGAAAGCGGTCGGTCGGCCCTCGGTGTCCAAGGCAGGGGTGTATCCCTGCAGGACGGAAGCTAGGGTGATGAGGACCCAGTCGGGCTGCGCCGGGCATCCCGCCATGTTGATGACCTGGTTCTTGGTCGTCACGCCGGCCTGCGCCAGCGCCTTGGTCACGGCGATCGCCCCCGTGAGGTTGCCGTTGCCCGCCGGGCACCCGCCGAAGGCGGAGCACTGGCCGACCGAGATGACGTAGGAGGCCTTGGCCGCGAGCTTCTGCACGAGCGTGTAGGCGTTCACATCGGCGCCATTGTAGGTGCCTATCTTGCAGTAGTCGCCGGGCTGCGTCCCGGATCCCTTGGGCGTCCCGACCGGGATGGCGCCCTCGACGACGAGGACGTCGACCGGCGCGCTGCCGAAGGCCGCGTTCATCAGCGGTATCTGCGAGTCGGGCTCCTGGTCGTAACCCGCCGAGACCCAGCCGAGGTCGTAGTCGGGCGTCATGAGGGTCTGCCAGAAGTCGGCCGAGAGCGAGAGGTTCTGGACCGCCGAGATGAGGTCGGGGTTCGATGCCTGGAGCATCGATATGGTGCACCCCGAGTCGCCAGCGGCCTGGAGCCAGACGAGGTGGACCTTCCCACCGTTCGCCGCAGCGGTCTCGGCGAAGACCTTCTTGATGTCGGCCGCGTAGTAGGTGACCACCGCGGCTGCCCCCATGTAGGTGCAGAGCTTCAAAAAGTCCCTTCGAGTCGAGCCCATCTGTACAACCCCAACCTCCTGTTGCTTGGCGAGTTTCAAAATAGGTTAACCTGTGGCGGCTCAGCGCCGCGGACGCAGATATATAGCTGGCAGACGATTCCCAGGATTGAGAATATAGCCCCGGCGTGCCTGCCGCGTCACCTGCGCGACGCGCTTCCCGCTCCGACGATGCCGACCATGTCCGAGAAGGCCCTCGAGACACCGTTCCGACCGGCGAGCACCTTGGACAGAGGCTCGGAGTTCAGCCTATGGTCCAGGGGTATCTCGGCGATGACGGGGGCCCTCAGCGAGCGGGCCACCGTCTCCCTCCTCTGTCTCCCGAACGGGAAGGCCCGTGCGCCCCCCGTCTCCAAGTAGGCCATGTTGATCACGACCCCCAGGACCGGGACGCGCTCCGAGTCGGCGAGGCTCCTGAGGCGCGATACCACCCCGATCGCCCTGGGAGAAGGGGTCGTGACCAATACCATCACAGACTTGGGACCGAAGAGGCGGAGGACGGAGCGCAGCTCGTCGCCGGTGCTGGGCGGCATGTCGACCACCAGGTAGTCGAGAGATCCCCAGTTCGTCTGGGCGAAGAGCTGAACGATGACGCTCTGCTTCTGGCCTCCCGAGAGAGGGACCGGGTTGTTCCCGGTGAAGAGCGCGACCGACATGGCCTTCACCCGGCCGCCCCTCTTCGGCTCGAGGCCGAGTGCCGTGCTGCGCACGGGGGGCCTGATACGGAGATAGTCGGTGACCGTGGCTCCGTGGACGTCGACGTCGAGGACGCCGACGCGGAGCCCCCGCCTCGATAGCCCGATGGCCAGCCCACAGGCGACCAGGCTCTTGCCGACGCCGCCCTTGCCGCTCCCGACCAGTACGACGTTGCCGATGGCGGAGAGCCTCCTCGCGGCCTGGAGGTCGTAGAAGGTGCCTGCGGGAGGGGTCCCACCGGTCGTCGCGCTCGACCCGCTCATTCTAGAACGAGCCTCACGACGCGCACGTCCTCGCCGTTGACCGTCGAGAAGTCGGTGCTGCCGCACGCCGGGCAGCTCATGAAGGCCGTGTATAGCCCGGGGAGGAAGTGCAGCGGTACCTCGTCGCTGTCCGGTTCTCTCACGAGGAGCGAGTCCGAGACCCCGGTGAGCTGTTTTCTGGCCTCCTTCATGTCCCACCTCGACCCGCACCTCTGGCACGAGAAGAGGGCGGGCTGGACGCTCACGCTGACCCGCGCGCCCTCTAGGCGCGGGCCAGTCATCAGCCCGACCAGCGCCCTCTGGAGAACGTCGACCTCGACCTGCATGACCTCCCCGACGTCGACCTCGACATCGGTGACCCGCGACGACCCGTTCCGTTCGGCCTCGTGTACCACGAACTGCACGATGCTCTGCGCGACGCTAAGTTCGTGCATCGCGGAGATCGGCCCGGCCATCCGTATATAATCTCATCATCGCATCGGAGAAAGGGAGGGAGGGCTGCGCCCGGGCGGCGCGGTCACGGCCCGAAGAAGACGAGGGCGGAGCGGTCGACCCGGAGGCCGACGACGGTCCCGGGCGACGGGTGCTGCCCGGCCCCCAGCGGGACCTCGATGGTGCTCTCTCCCACCCGGACCGTGCAGTAGCGCTCGCGGCCGCGGTACACCACCTCCTCGACCTCTCCTCTGACCGGGTCGTCGGACGGACCGGTCACGAGCGCCGAGTCGTGCGGCCGGAAGGCGGCGGAAGACCCCTCGCCGGCCGAGAATAGCGAGGCAGGGAGCACGTTCAACCTGCCCAGGAGCCTGGCGGCCTCGAGGCTCACGGGCCTCCGGTAGACCTCCTCGGCCGGCCCCGCCTGCACTATCCTTCCGCGCATCATCAGCGCGAGCGAGTCCGCGACCTCGAGCGCCTCCTCCGGGTCGTGCGTCACCCAGACGGTCGTCACGCCCAGCCTCCGCTGGAGGTGCTTCAGCTCCCGGATGAGCTCGAGCCGCAGCCCCTCGTCGAGGCTTGAGAGCGGCTCGTCGAGGAGGAGTATCTTCGGGTCGAGCACCAGGGCCCTTGCCAGGGCGACCCTCTGGGCCTCGCCTCCCGAGAGCTCCGAGGGATGCCTCCCCGGGTCGACCGCGAGCGAGACGAACCGCAGCACCTCCTGGACCTTCGAGCGGACGGCTCCGTCGTCCGCTCCGCGCACCCTGAGAGGGAAGGCGACGTTCTCGTAGACGGTCATGTGGGGCCAGAGCGCGTAGCTCTGGAAGACGAGCCCGACGCCCCTCGCCCTGGGCTCGACGAGGGTCTTCGCCGAGGAGACGACGGCGCCGTCCATGACGACCTCCCCCGCGTCCGGGGCCACGAGGCCCGCGACCAGGTGCAGGAGGGTCGTCTTGCCCGAGCCGGACGGTCCCAGCAGGGCGAGAATCCCGCCGTCTGGCGCGACGAGCGAGAGGTCCTGGAGCACCGCCTCGGGACCGAACCTCTTCGTCACGGACCTTAGCTCCAGGCGCATCGCCAGACCCTACCTCTGGCCCCCGATGAAGAGCTCGTCGATCCTGGCCCGCGCTACCCTGCTGGCGAGGACGATCACCCCCATGATTATCAGCGTGAAGACCGCGAGCATGAAGTTGCCCTGGGCGTAGAGCGAGGAGTCGCCGGCGTTGAGGTACGAGAAGGCGAGGAACATCAGCGGCGGAGCGTGCAGGAGCGAGTTCAGTGAGAGCGTCGAACCGACCGTGAGCGGAGGGTACAGGAAGATGATCGTGTCGACCTCCTTCGCCACGAACGCGAAGATGACCATCCAACCGGCGAGGAGGGAGCTCCTGGTGAGCGGGAGGACGACCGACCTGAAGGTCCGCCAGACCGAGGCGCCCGACGCGAACGCCGCCGCCTCCTGCGACCGGTTTAGCTGGTTGATCGCGGCCGTCCCGATCTGGAGCCCGAGGCCGAAGTGGATGACGATGTTGACCAGGATGACGAGGTAGAGGGTCCCGTAGAACCACTGCAGCGCGGCGGTCGAGGTCACGATGGCCAGGTAGGCCGTCCCGAGGGCCGCGGCGGGGATGAGGAACGGGATCGTCGCCATCGCGTAGAGGGCGAGGCCCGTGGGGCGGCCCCTGGTCCTGATCGACAGGTAGGAGATGGCGAAGCTCATCGCGACGCAGGCGACGGAGGCCGTCAGGGCGAGGGCGACGGTGGTCAGGATGCTGGCGCCGACCGCGTCGTTCGTGAGGACGGCCCGGACGGCCGAGACGGAGGGCTGCGACGCCAGGCCGCCCAGCGTAGGGACGTTGAACGACTGCAGGAGGAGGAAGGCGACGGGCGCGGCCACGGCGGAGAGCCCGAAGCACGCTACGGCGAGGGAGAGCGGCCCGGTCGCGGGGCCGAGCGAGAACATGCGGCGCTCCCTGGTCCACTGGAGGGTCCGCACGCCCCACCTCCTGGTCGAGTTGATGTAGA
>JBEKTS010000134.1:0-7047 GCA_049515775.1 Nitrososphaerales archaeon
GACCACGATCACGTCGTAGTCAGGCTGCAGCCTTGATCCCCTCCTCCTCCTTCGTCTTCTTCCCCTCGCCTTCCTTGGCGCCCCTGATCCGGGCTATCAGGTCCGGCAGGAAATCGTACAGGTCGTCGACGATGGGGTAGTGGGCTATCTGCAGGATGGGGGCGAAGGGGTCGACGTTCACCGCGACTATCTTCTTCGACTTTTGCATCCCGACGTTGTGGTGGACCGCTCCGCTGACGCCGAGCGCGAAGTAGACCCGCGGGCTGACCGCGACCCCCGACTGGCCCACCTGGTTCTCCTCGGTGATCAGCCCCTGGATGTCCTTCAGGCCCGAGTAGATGAGCGACCGGGTCGCGCCTATCTCGGTCTTCAGCCCCTCGGTCTCCTCGATCGCCCTCTTCAGGGCCATCGCCAGGTCGTAGGCCTCCCGGGGGGAACGGGCCGCGCCCGACTTGTCCCTGAGGACCCCCAGCCCGAGGCAGACTATCACCTCGGCGCCCTGGAGGTCGAGCGAGGGCCGCGGGAGCTCGCGGAGCTCCGTCACGACCGCGCCGTAGGCCCTGCCCGGGTCCGTGAGGGCGAGGTGCTCGACCGCCCCGCCTCCTTCGCCCGCCCCCGATGCGTCCCGCGGGAGCGGCTCGAAGCTGCCGGGGGTGACCGTCGCCATCTGGGGGCGCGTCCTCGGCGTGTATATCTTGGCCAGCCGCGTCCCAAAGTCGGGGCGGATCTGGATGACCAGGTCGGCGTACTTCTGGTTCGACTTGGGGTCGGTGTAGTCCTCGACCTCGAGCTCGATGGTGTCGGTGGCGAGGCCCGTCCGCAGACGGCAGGCGAGGCGCGGCGCCAGGTCCTTCCCCTGCTCGCTCGAGAGGAAGAGGAACGCGGCGGGCCTCCTCTCCCGGACCAGGTGCTCGAGCGCATCGACTATGCGGAGGCTCAGGTGGTCGCCGAGCAGAGGGTCGTCGATCGCGAGGACGCGGTCGGCGCCGTAGGCGAGCGCCTCCCCGGGCGCGGCGCCCAGCCCGCGGCCCAGGAGGACCCCGACGACCCGCTGCCCCAGCTTGTCGGCCACCCGCCTCCCGGCGGCGATCAGCTCCCGTGAGTGGCTCGAGAGCGAGCCCCCGTCCATCTGGAGGTAGACCCAGACGTCCCTCTCGGCCCCGACGGCCGCGGCGGTGGTGGCGGTCATTCGGCGAACAGCTCCTCGCGGAACATCTCGAAGGTGAAAGGCACGACCATCCCCTTGCTCTTGAGCTCGGCGAGGAGCGGCTCGGGGACCGACTCGGCCGAGTCGCCACGCTCGAAGGGGCCGAGCGCGGTGGAGCCGATCTGGAGCCGCTCCGACCTCTTGGCGAAGACGGACGTCCTCCCTATGACCTTCTGGGTCGGGAGGCGGCCCACGTCCATGCCCGGCCCGACTATCGTGGGAGAGCCGGGGATGCCCAGCCTAGCGGGGTCGGCGCCCAGGTCGTCGGCGGTCCATCGCGTCGGGGCGTAGACCTTCCCGCGGAAGCAGTTGGCCCTGACGGCGACCTGCCCCCGCGGGTCGGGGCCGCGGGGCTCGTACTCCGGCGCTATCGTGAGCACCGCGGGGCACTGGAGCTCGACCCGCTGCAGCAGGCGCCCGAACCGCCTCCTGGCTCTCACGACCGACGACCCCGGGTCGACGTCGAAGTCGTCGACGTAGGTGAGGTGCGGGACGTCGAGGGACATCGACTCGGCGAGGCACTCGGCGACCTGCGGCCCGACCGAGCCGGTCTCGCCGTCGGTCGTCTTGATCCCCGTCAGGATGAGGAACCGCGAGAGGTCCTTCGAGACGGCGCGGAGCAGCGCCGCAGCCTCCGAGCGCGGGAGCGCGCCCGCGGCCAGCCTCTGGACTATCGTGCCGTCCCCGACCGACGGGAGGTCGGAGCAGACAGAGTTGGGGACGAGGTTCTGGGCGTAGAGCTCCCGGGCCCTGGCCAGGACCGCCTCGGCGCTCGAGGACCCCTCGACCATGCCCGCCAGCTCGTCGAGCGGCCTGGTGTGCCGCTCCAGCAGCTTCGAGACCCCCAGGGCGATGGCGTAGGAGGTCGCGAGCGTGTCCGCGCCGGCCATCTTCCTGTCGCTGAGTATGAACGCCTCGTCGACGCCCAGGACCTCGGCCCTGTAGAGCGGCTTGATCAGCGGCGAGAGCTTGACGTCGGGCCCCATGCTGAGGGCGACTATCTTTCCCCCGACCCGCCTCCGCACGAAGTCGGCCGCCTCGATCGCCTTGGCGTCGTGGGGATTGAGGACGATCTCCATCTCCTCGCGCTTCATGATCCCGCCGACCGAGACGACCTTGGTGGTCCGCGCGGGGACGCCCTTCAGCAGTGCGACTATCAGCATCTGCAGCTCAGTGCCTCGGCGGGGCAAGCGGAGGGCTGGCTTTAAGGCATTGGACGAGCGGTCATGAGGGGGCGTGCGCCCCTCCCTCCCTCCCTCCCTGACTGACTGACTCCCTCCTTCCTTCCTTCTTTCCCTCCTCAGGCCTGGTCAGGGGGAAGGGCCGCTATGCCCTCCCTGATCGCCTCGGCCCCCTTCAGGAACTGGGACCTCTCCTTCTCGTCGAGGTCGACCTCGTAGACCCTCTCGACGCCCCCGCGCCCCAGCGCCAGCGGGACGCCGATCGAGACCCCGCTCACGCCGTACTGCCCCTCGAGGAAGGTCGAGGCGGGCAGGACGTCCCTGCGGTCCATGACGACGGCCTTGACCATGCGGGCGATCGCGTTCCCGGGGGCGTCGACGGTCGCGCCCTTCTTCGAGATCACGTCTATGGCCACCTGGCGGGTCGACTGGATCGTCTCGGCGATCTCGGCCTCGGTCAGCATCGACGCGAGGGGGACCCCTCCCACCGACGTGTACCGTGCGAGCGGGAGCATGTTCTCCCCGTGCTCCCCCACGACCAGGGCCGCTATCGAGGAGCGCGAGACCCCCAGCCTGAGGGAGAGCACGTGCTTGAACCGGGACAGGTCGAGGACCCCGCCCATCCCCACGACCCGCGAGCGCGGGAAGCCGGTCGCCCTCTGGACGACGAAGTTCATCACGTCCATGGGGTTCGTGACCGTGATGACGACCGCCTCGGGCGCCTGCTTCCCGACCTCCCTCGCGACCGAAGAGACGATCCCCGCGTTCTTGCCGAGGAGGTCCATCCTCGTCATGCCCGGCTTCCTCGCGAGGCCCGCGGTCACGACGACGACGTCGGCCCCCGCGATCGCGGAGTAGTCCGAGGAGCCGGCGACGGAGACGTCGACGCCGACCTCGGAGAGCTTGTGGCTGATGTCGAGGGCCTCGCCCTCGGCCAGCCCCGGGACTATGTCGACCAGGGCGACGTCGTCGATCCCCATCGACGCCACCTCGAGGGCGGCCTGCGCTCCTACCCGTCCGGCTCCTGCGAATCCGATCAATTGTATCGCGGCAGAGCAGGCCGTTCAGGAGATAAAAGCGAGACTGGCGCGGACGGGGACGCGGAGGAGGAAGGCGTCCGGGCCTCTCAGAGCCGGAGCCCGAAAGACTGGGCGAAGTCCTCGAACTGGCTGTAGGCGACCAGGAAGCTGATGCCCCTCTCGCTTATCTTGTACTTGGCGCTCTTCTCCAGGGTCAGCTCCTCCAGCAGCCCCGCGCCCACGAGGTCTGCGATGAGCTTGGTCATCCTCGAGTAAGAGACGTTGCCCTTGCGGAGAAGCGTCGTTATCCCGACCCCGTCCCCCGCGGTGTTCATGTCCCTGGCCGTGACCAGGATGTCCGCGATGATCTTCGTCTGGGTTCTATACTGGGCCAACCCACCCACTCTTCTTGTTGAAGGTGAACCTCAGCACGGGGATGAATAGTGTGACAAGTCCAACTTCCTTCATCAACAGCTGTAGAATGTTCAACATGAGCCCGTCGGGGCTCACGAGCGATATCCACCACCCTCCGGCGATGACGGCGAGCCCGGACGCAATCAGGAGCGTGTTCGGGTTCCTGTTCTTCGAGTAGGCGAAGAGCGTCTCCACGACCCCGTACAGGATGAAGTAGAACGAGAGGCTGGTCAGTATGACCTCCAGGCTGGTCTGGTTGATCGCCATCAGGGGGAAGAGGGCGAGCATCACTCCCATCCTCTTGTCGAGGACGACGTCGAGCATGTGAGAGAACGCCAGGAAGAAGTAGCCCGCGGTCTCGAGGAAGAGACCAGAGATCAGGAGCGTGGTCAGAGAGACCTCGAAGCCCGGTATTATCGAGAGAGAGCTGAAGCCGACCAGGCCCTCGAGGAGGAACCCGGCCCCGAGGAAGACGAACGCGGCGGCGAGCCTGAGGAGGGAGGTGCTGTGGGTCTGGCGGACCCCCTTGTAGGAGACCGCGGCTATCGAGAAGGCCACGAACGCCCCCACGAACTGGAGGACGTTCTCAAGCATCACAAGACCGTCCATGCCCACTCGGTGCGGGGACGGCGGCTGCTTCTATAAAAGTCTGGTGAAGCACGGCTCCATAGGTCGAGGCCGGGAGGGCGCGGCCTCGAGCGTGGCCTGCGCTCGGAGGCCGGAGAGGGAAGGATAAGGGGCTCGGAGGGAGGGTCAGGACACGACGCTCTGCTGCTGTATCCCCTTCGCCTTCTGGATCACGTTCTCGAACCTGCTCAGCAGCAGCTCCCGGTTGAAGACCCAGGCCTGCCTCGTCTCGTCGTAGAGCGACGGGATGATGCTGAAGGAGATCGCGTGCCGCGAGTCGACGATGAAGTACCTGGCCGAGGTCTTGGTCTCGGAGATGACCTCCCCGAGGTGCTGGAGGCCCTCGGTGATCGACTCGATCGGGAAGCAGAGCTCGACCTCGTACCGGTCCCCTACCGCCTCGGACCAGACGAAGGGCAGCTGGTTCAGCCTGGACATCACGTCGATCCTCTTGGCCTGGTCGAGGTCGGAGAACATCACCGCGACGTAGACGTAGGTGTGCTTCTTGTTGAGGGCCTTGTCGGCCTTGTAGTCGTACCTGGTGCCCATCCAGTTGATGACGTAGCCCTTGATGAGCCGCCTCTCCTCGATGTGCTTCCTGTAGTGCCAGGTGAGCGTCTTGTAGTTGATCTTCAGGGTCTCGGCCATCTGGGCGAGGCTGGTGTTGGCGTCGTACTGGAGCTGCTCGAGTATCATGAGGTCGGTCTTGTCGAACTTCTCGCGCGGCGACGGCATGTAGGAGGCCGCCTGCCTGTCGACCTTGACCTCCGTCGACCAGTCGAAGTCCCAGCGCCCCTCGTCGAAGTCGTAGAGCTCGGTCTTCATCGGCGAGTTCCTGAACCAGTGGAAGGTGTGGAACTCGAACGAACGGAAGTACCCCTGCTCCTTCAGCCCCGCGAAGAACTCGCGGTAGGCCTCGACCTGCTCGTCGGGGACGGAGGCGTGGACGAGGAACTTGCCGTCGGGCAGGACCTTCTCGAACGCGACCAGGTAGCCCTCGTAGCTCATGATCGTGAGCATGAGCTCGGCGACGTCCCTGTATCCGTCCGCAAAGTCCATTATCATGACGACGCGGCGGAGGCCGAGCTTCTCGTTGTCGACCGCGATCCTGACCGCGAACCCCTTGTTGAGCAGCTTCTCCTTGTAGCGGTAGCGGACTGACTCCTTGAACTGTCCGAGGTGCCGAGCGATCTCCGAGATGTTCGGCCCTAGCTCCGTGATCATCTTCGCCAACTGACCCGTCTTGAAGTTGGACGACTCTCCTACCTCGTCTGCCTGAGGGGACCTTTCTGCAGACATGGCTGTCCTAGGGATAGGCCCCCACGGGAGGTTACTTATGCGTTGCGCGCGTTTCCCGTGTAAGTTCTAACGCTAGTTAGAGATTCCCTCTGCCGCGCCCCGGGGTCATATGCCGAGCGCCGACCTGAGCCCCTTGTAGCGGTTCCGGATGGTGACCTCGGTCACGCCCGCTGCCTCGGCGACGTCCCTCTGTGTCTTGTCCTCGCCCTCCAGGGTGCAGGAGACGTAGAGGGCGGCCGCCGCGAGCCCCATCGGGTCCTTGCCGGCGGAGATCCGGGCCTGTTCGGCCTTCTTGAGTATCTCGAGGGCCCTCCTCTTGGTCTTCTCGGTCAGGCCGGCCCTCGAGGCAATCCTGGAGACGCACTTGCTCGGGTCGACGACGGGCATCCTGATGTCCATCTCCTTGAGGAGCAGCCTGTAGCACCTTGCGATGTCCTTCTTCTTCACGTTCGAGACGACCGCCAGGTCCTTGAGCGTCCGGGGGGTCTCCCTGTCCCTGCACGCGGCGTAGAGCGAAGCGGCGATTATCGCGGAGATCGAGCGCCCGCGGACCAGGCCTCTCTCGAGCGCCTTCCTGTAGATGTATGCGGCCTTCTCGACCACGGCGTCCGAGACCGCGAGCTTGTCGGAGAGCCTGTCGAGCTCGCTGAACGCCTGCCTGAGGTTCCTGTCCACCGGCTCGTGGACCTGGGACCGGCTGTCCCACGTCCTGAGCCTATCGACCGTCGCCTTCATCGATGACGATAGGGACTTGCCCGAGGCGTCCTTATTGATTCCACCTATGACCGTGGCGAGGCCCATGTCGTGCATCGCGATGGAGGTCGGCGTGCCTCCCCGGGCCCTGTCGTCCTTCTCCTCCTTCGAGAAGGCCCTCCACTCGGGGCCGGTCTCAACGATCTTCTCCTTGACCACGAATCCGCAGTTGCTGCAGACGAGCTCGCCCCCGTTGGCGTCCACGACCATCGGCCCCTTGCCACATCGTGGGCACCTGTCGAGAGCCCGTTGCAGCTTCATCACCCTGGTGAAATCTCGGTCATAGGACATAATTGACACCGAAAAATATTAATCGGTGGGCCACCGGTTGGTCAGATATATTTAATGTTTCTGCACGAGGCGTCCATCTCGTCTGGAAACGGTCGCCCGCGACCGTGATTCTATGATCGCTCTATCCACCCCCGCGGCCGCGCCGCTGGCGACCGCAGGGCCATCCGTTGTCCGGCTGGGGTTCCGAGTCTAGTACCTGGGTCCTGCGCCGCCGATAGGTCCGTTAGAGTACCTGGGTCCTGCGCCGCCGATAGGT
>JBEKTS010000135.1:0-7029 GCA_049515775.1 Nitrososphaerales archaeon
CAGCCTCCGGACGATGTGCTCCACGGGGGTGAGCTGGACATCGCGGACGCCGGGCTTGTAGGTGATCCCCAGCACCGCTATCTTCGAGCCCCTGATGGTCTTCCCGACCTCGTTGAGGGCCTCGGAGGTGAGCTCGACGACGTGGTCGGGCATCCTGTCGTTGATCTCGCGGGCGAGCCTGATTATGTAGGGGATGTTGCCTACCCGCAGCCCCTCGGTGATCAGGTAGTACGAATTCACGGGGAGGCACGGGCCACCCACGCCGGTCCCCGGGTAGTGGGGCATGAAGTTGTACTTGGTCGCGCAGGCGTTGATCACCTCAACCGTGTCGATGCCGAACTTCTCGTAGAGGAGCGCGAACTCGTTGGCGAGCGCGATGTTGACGTCCCTGAAGAGGTTCTCGGTCAGCTTCACGGCGTTCGCGGTCTTCGGGTTGCTGACCTTCACGACCTGGACGCCGAGCCCCTCCGTGTAGAGGGCGTGCACCAGCTCGGCGCAGCGCGGGTCGGAGCAGCCGATGATCCTCGGCACCGTGTGCATGTTCTTCATGATCGAGCCGGGGTCCGACCTCTCGGGGCAGCTCACGAGCCCAAAGCCCGTACCGACCTTCATGCCTGACTCGCGCTCGATGGTGGAGCCCACCAGCCCCTCGACGACCCCCGGCCCCACGGTCGACTCGACGATCACGACGCTGCCCCTGGTCAGGAGCTTCCCCACGGTGCGCGAGACCGCTGTGACGGCGTCGTAGTTCGGCGCCTTGGTGGGGTCGACCGGCGTCGAGACGCAGACTATCACAAAGTGGGCGCCGCGGATGGCCGCCTCGGGGTCGAGCGTCGCGGAGAGCGTCTTGGCCTCCATCACCGCCTTCTTGACGACCGGGTCGAGGCCCGGCTCGTCTATGGGGCCGCACTCCCCGGCGTTGACGTGCTCGACGATGCGCTGGTCGATGTCCAGGCCGGTCACCCGCGCCCCCGCCTCGGCGAAGACCGCGGCCGTCGGGAGGCCGATCCGGCCGAGGCCGATGATGCAGACCCTCAGCTCGTGGCTGCGCAGCATCGCCCGTATCTCCTCGGGCGAGAGCTCAAGGGCGGACCTGCCGCCCGTCGACCCGGCCTCCCACCGCTCGGGCGAGGTCGTCGTCGTGGAGGTCACCGCGGGGCCACCCTCCTGGCGAGGTAGCCCGCAACCAGGGCCGAAGCGACCGCGGCCGTGACGAAGAGGCCGAGGTAGCTCCCGAGCTCGGAGTACTGGAACGAGAGCGGGGAGAACGGCGGGAACTGCCCGGTGTCTATCGATAAGTGGACGAAGAAGCCCGACATAACTGCGAACGACAAATCTAGCCGCTTTATTATTGTTGCCACCAGGACGAAGGCAACGATTACGAAGAGGATGGAGTGGGCAGGGCGTATGGGCTGCGCAACCCCGAGGGCCGAGGGGAGGTGGTCGAGGTCGGTGAGGACGACCACGGCCGGGATCAGCAGGACGACGTCCAGCCTCCGCGAGATGGCGTAGACGACGAGCCCCAGCGCCACGCCGCCCGCAGCCAGCTCGAGGACGTGAGAGGGGATCGCTGCCAGAGCCCGGAAGGTCCCGGTCTGGCTGGCCGGGGGCGCGGCGTAAAGCGAGACGAGCGTGAAGACGAGGACGAGGGAGGCGTAGAGCGCCAGGGCCCCGGTGGCCGGCCCGAACTGGGAGAGGAGACGGCGCGGGCTGTTGGCCATCCCACGGCGGCGCCCCTCGCTCCCCGCGATGAGGACGCGAACGTGCGAGACCTGATCCAGGGCGCGCCGCTCGGACGTACTAGCTGCGGAGAAGCTCGCCCACCCTCATGATCCTGCACGCCGAACCGGTGGCCGCCATGAGCTCCTCGAATGCCGTGGCTCTCTTCAGGCCGTGTATCTCGTCGTCCTCCGTGACCAGCGCCTCACAATGGATGACCGCGCTCGCAAGAATGAGGCAGTCTATGAAGTCGCCGAGCATAGCACGGAGCTTCAGCGCGAGACGAAGAACGTCCACCTCGCAGGTCCGCAGTTTGACGATCGAGTCGTCGTACGAGATCGCGTCGATGCCTCGAGTCACGCGCTCCGGCGGGAGGGATCCCTCGAATACGTAGCGTGCCCCCTTCGCTGAAAGCTCGAAGAGCGTGATCTCGCTGATGAACATCTCGTCGCCTCGTGCAGCGAAGCGGTCGATGGCGTCCTTGGGCACCCCTCTGACCGAGACCCCGATGGCAGGGAGCACGTATGTGGTATCCAGCAGTATCCTCAAGACTCGGCCTTCTTCGAGATCTCCTTCCTGAACTTCTTGAGCTCCCCGAGGGTGGTCTCCAGCACCTGTGGTTCGCTCAGAACATCGTGCAGGGTCGGGATCGGTTCCACGATGAGCCTTCCGTCCTCGATCTTGTACTTGATCCTGACGTGCGGAAGGAGACCCAGCTTCTCTCGCATCTCCTTGGGAGGAAAGATCTCGCCCTTTGAGCCCACCCTGCTTTCTGTCAACGACAGATCTACCGAGTAAGCGAGACGATTTCGAGTAGATAAGCGTTTTTCGAGTGGAAGTAGCCTGGAGATCAGCGTCAGCCCACGAGCCTTAGATCATTGCCGCGGAAGTATGTTCAGGCCGCTGTGCGAAGATGGTCGATCGGCGTCACGCACTCCTGAGAAGCTTTCTCGGAAAGGACGGATCCGCCAGGGTCGACCGAGATCTTTGATCTGGAGAACCTCGGGAAGGACTTGCCGACGCGAGAGCAGACCCTGCAGGGCGAGGCAGACATCGAGCATGCCGTCCAGCCCTGTGCCAGGATTCGTAGAGGTCGCTCAGACCGGCCGGATTGGATCGTCGGTCTCCAGATGGGCCCACGTCAAGGAGGAGGACGGCCGTGGCCCACCCCTCGGTAGACCAACCCAGCGGCCCTGACCTCCCCGGGGTCGAGGATGTGCCGCGCGTCGACGACCACCTTGAGGTCGGGATCCAGCTTCTTCAGGCCCGCGCCGGTGAGCCCGCGGTACTCTATGTGGTCGGTGAGCACCAGGGCCGCGACCGCCCCCTTCATCACCCCCTTGAGGGTCTTCTCCCTACCTACCCCGAGGTCGAGCAGCCTCCGGTCGTCGTCGTGGACGAGCGGGTCGTGGACGACGATCTCGGCGCCGTCGGCCCTGAGCTCGTTGACGACCGAGAAGGATGGGGACTCCCTCGTGTCGCCGGTGTTCCCCTTGAAGGCGACCCCCAGGATCGCGATCCTCGCCGCCTTCATCTTCAGCCCCGCCTCCCCGAAGGCCTCGGTCGTCAGCTTGTGGACGTGGGAGGGCATCGAGTCGTTGACCTCCCTGGCGAGGGAGATCAGCTCGGAGGTGAAGCCCAGCTTCGAGGCGGGCTCGGTGAGGTAGAAGGCGTCCTTCGTCAAGCAATACCCACCCACGCCGGGCCCCGGCGTGAGCACGTTCGTCTTGGGGTCGGTGCGGGACGCCTCGATCGCCTTCATCACGTCGACACCGAGCAACTCGCAGGCCTGGGCGAGCTCGTTGGCGAGCGCTATGTTGACGTCGCGGTAGATGTTGCAGAATAGCTTCGCGGTCTCCGTTATCTTCGGCCCGTCGAAGAAGTGGACGGGGGTCCCGAAGACCGAGAAGAGCGCGCCCGCCGCCCTGGCCGACCGCTCGTCGACGCCGCCGACCATCTTGGGGAGCGTCCGCAGCTCCAGGAGCGCCATCCCTTCGATCGTCGTCTCGGGCACGTGCGCCAGCCCAAAGTCCGGGCCGGGCCTGAGCCCCGACTCGGCCGCGAGCGTAGTCCCGACCAGGCCCTCGGTCGTCCCCGGCGATACCGTCGATCGCACCATCACGACCGCCCCCTTCTGGAGCCCCCTGCCGACGTCCCGCGAGGCCGCGGTCATCGCCCCGTTGTCGGGCTCCTTGTTGGCGTCGATGGGCGTCCCGACCGCGAAGACGACGAACCCGGACCGCCTCACGGCCCCGGTCGTGTCGGTCGTGAGCTCCAGCCTCCCCGAGGCGAGCGCGCTCGCCAGCAGGTCCTCCATCTCGTGGGAGGCCTCGGCCCGCATCGGGACGCTGTGGAGGTCGGTGCTCAGCCGGACCGTCCCGGAGGAGGCGTCGGCGCGCCTCATGCAGCCGGGGCAGAATGTCTCGGTCCCGACTCTTAGGAGGCGGATGCCGCAGCTCGGGCAGGACTGGTCCAGGACGACCGAAGAGGGGAAGAGGTTCTTGCTGTGCTCCACGATCGGGGTCCTCCCCTTGCGGAGGAGGTCGAGGGAGCGCTCGTCCTTATCGCACCCTATCACCCGGGCGCCCTCGGCGACCAGGAGCAGCGCCAGCGGGAGGCCGATGTGTCCCATCCCAACGACGCAGACGGGGATCTCGCCATTGGCGACGCCCTTCGTTATCTCGGCGGGCGTCCTGCCGAGGACGTCGACCGGTGACGCGCCGCTTCCGGACCGCTTCGCCCTCGTCGTCTTCAATTCGTCTTCACCGTCTGTACCTTCGTGAACCAGTCTATGACCGACCTCAGCCCCGACTCCAGGGTGGTCTTCGGGTGGTAGCCGATCGCCGAGGCCGCCCTGCCGATGTCGGAGAGGCTGTTCCGTACGTCCCCGGCCCTGGGGGCGGCGTGCTCTGCCTTCAGCTCGGGCCTGCCCATCAGCGCGGCTATCGTCGCGGCGAGCTTGTTGAGCGTCACGTTCCTGCCGGAGCCGACGTTCAGGACCTCGGCCTGGCCAGTCTTCATCGGCGCCTCGAGGCTGAGCAGGTTGGCCGAGACGACGTCCTCGACGTAGGTGAAGTCGCGGGTCTGCTCCCCGTCGCCGAAGATGACGGGCGGTTCGTTCCCCATGACGCGCTTCACAAAGGCCGGGATGACCCCGCTGTACTGGCCGTGCTTCTGCCGCGGGCCGTAGACGTTGAAGTAGCGCAGGGAGACCGTCTCCATCCCGTAGACCGAGGCGAAGACGCGGCAGTAGTTCTCGGCCGCCAGCTTGGAGACCGCGTAGGGCGAGATGGGGTTGGGGGCCATCGTCTCGACCTTGGGCTGGACCTCGGTCTCGCCGTAGACCGACGAGGAGGAGGCGTAGACGAACCGCTTCACGCCGGCGTCCCTGGCCGCGCAGAGCACGTTGAGGGTCCCGCTGACGTTCACCGAGTTGGTGAGCTCCGGGTCCTCGACGGACCGGGTCACGCTGACGCGGGCCGCCTCGTGGATGACGGCGTCGTAGCCACGGACTGCGGATTTGACGAAGGCCTCGTCGCGGATGTCTCCCCTGTGGAGCTGGAGGAGCGGGGACGGCGGACGGGCCAGGTTGGCCGCCTCCCCAGTGCTAAAGTCGTCGATGATTCCTACCTCGGTGCCTCTTCGCAGGAGCGCGTCGACGATGTGGCTGCCGATGAAGCCTGCCCCACCGGCGACGAGCACCCGGGACGTCTCGGTCAAACGTCGGGGGCCTCGAAATTGGCCCTTTTAACGATAACATAGGTTTCCCGGCCGAGCAAGGACGGATGGAGGCCCCGCCGATCGCTCGCAAGGGAGCTCGGGTACGCGCCCCTCCAGCCCGGAGGCTTCCTGGACCTGATGGCCTCGCTGACCGCGAGGTAGAGGAAGACGAGGGAGGCCACGTGCTCGCCCAGGTCGAGGGGGTACCACTGGTAGGTCGCCAGCGTCTGAATGGAGTCCAGGGGGATGTTCTGGACGTAGCTCAGGCCGAACGCTATCAGCACGAGGAGCCAGAACCCGACGGTGCTCGAGAGGCTCAGGTGGGAGCCCTTGAGCGCCTCTCTCGCCGCCAGGACGAGGAAGGCCAGGGTGAGGACGTGGAGGACGACCTCCATGAAGATGTGCGGTCCCGCGGGATGGAACCGGGTGACCTCGGGCCAGGTGAGGACGGAGTCGAACTGGACGGGTTTGTCGTCGACGAGCGACCAGAAGTAGGCGAGGAACGCGAAGAGCGCGAGGCGCTGCCTGGCGGCGAGGAAGACGGCCACGCCGAAGCCGAGGGGGATGACGACCCCGACGGCCAGGGTGCCCGCGTCGAAGTTCGGGTTCGCGTCCACGTACCCGAGGGACAGTGCTAGTACGAGGCACGCCGCGACGGACGGGGCGAGCCCCTTGATGTCGAGACCGCTCATTGCCGAGGTGGCGCCGGCTTGTTTGCGGGGGGACTTGAAGCTTCCCGCACCCGGCGGCGCACGACGGGTCTGGCGCCCCGCTCCGCACGACCTTGGCGAAAGGAATCGACCGAGCCAGGCGTGCTCCGACCGTGTGCAGTCGAGTGCAGGTTTGTGCACAAGGCGCCAGCAGACGGCGGGGGCGATTAGGGTAGCCGCATCCAGCCGCGCGTTCCCAAACGTTAGAATTTAGACTTTGCTTAAATAAATGGGCTTTGGCACCGTGTGATATCTGAGTCGAGAATAAGATGAATCTACCAGTATTCTTAAGAAACCGAAAAAGCGAGAGAAGGACTACAGTGAGGACGGCCACACTTAGGGGTTATTCTTCGGCCGTCATCATCGCCATCATCTTCCTGGGGGGGCTCGTCGTCACTTCGATCAACGTCACCGGCGCTCCCACGCTGGGCATCGACGGGAGCGCCAAGGCCGGCTGCGGCTACACTGGCAACTGCTCCCTCTCGCTCACGACCACCCAGGCCGACGACGTCATAATCGTCGCGTGCGACTGCTGGCCCTACGGAGGCGCGTTCGGCGTCACCGACAGCGCCGGTCTCACCTTCCAACCGCGGACCGGACAGGTCTCGATCGGCGGAGACCAGTTCATCCAGGAGTGGTACGCCATTGCGCCCTCCGCCCTGTCATCGGACGTGATCTCGGTGCAGACGTCGCTCACCGGCGAGACCTGGTACGGGATCGTTGCGTTCGCAGTCCAGGGCGCTGACACGGCGAACCCCTTCGACGCGAACCCATCGCTGCCAAAGGCGCAGGCAAACCTCGTCTGTCCCGGCAATGTCCCCTGCAGCACGGGCGTCTCGACGAGCGGGCCCGACCTTGTCTACCAGTTCGGGGGCGACAC
>JBEKTS010000136.1:0-6985 GCA_049515775.1 Nitrososphaerales archaeon
GCGAGGAGGTTGGCCAGCGCAGGCCCCGCGACCGTGCCCAGGGACCTCGGCGCCGGGAGTAGCTCCACGCGCACGCTCCCCGCCTTGCCGACTATCCGGTAGGGCACCGAGTGCTTCGTCCCGCACCGGCACTCCCAGCTGCCGCAGCCCACCTGCACGGGGATGACGTTCAGCAGGGCGTCGTTCGTCGCCTTGTCTATCGCAGACTTCATCTGGGCCGCCTTGCCCTTCCCGACCCCGAAGAAGCCGTTCCCGTTCCCGACCGCCACGACCGCCCCGAACCTCGTCAGCTCGCCGGCGTCCGTCTGCTTCTGGACGATGCCGACTGAGACGACCTCAGACTTGAGGTCGGGGACGAGCGCCTTCACTATCTCGGGCTCCCTCAGCTTGAGGCCGAGCTGGAAGATCTCGTCCAAGGAGGTCATCTTCCCCTCCTGGACCATCTTGCCCAGCTTCGTCCGGGGGATCCAGGGGGCCTCTTCCCTGTCGTCGCGCCTTCTTCTGTCAGACATCACTTGGCCCCCACTATCGCGTCCCTGACGCGCGACTGGTGCTTGGCGTAGTCCTCGGGTCTAAAGTCCTGCTTGAGCAACCTGGAAAACCTCGCGTCGTAGACCTGCTTGTCCTTGGCGAGCTCCTCGGCGTACTTTGCGATCGTCTCCCCCCTGATCCGCTCATCGGAGGGCATCGCCTCCTCGGAGAACGGTATCTCGACGCCGCCCTCGATGACCCCCTTGACGAAGGCCGGTATCCTCGTCCCCTTCACGAAGGGGGCGACGCCGTTGTAGAGGAACGCGCTCTCTATGCCCTTCTCCTTGGCCTTCTTCCCCGCCCAGAGCCCGAGGAGGTAGCACGCCGGCACGGACTTTAGCGAGCCCGTCCAGCCCAGCTTCCTGAGCGTGTGCGAGTGGGCGGACGCCAGAACCACGTCCCCGGTGACGGTCGGCCTGATGAACTGGGCGCTGACGTTCTTGCCGGATATCCTGACGGCGAGGAGGGTCCCCCTGGACGATATCGCCTTCTTCCTGGCTCCGTAGTTCGTCGCCCCGGACCTGCGTCGCCGGTACATCGGCACGTAGTCCTTGCCGCCGCGGTTGCCGTCGTTGTTATCGCCCATCTCTATCGCCGCGACTCCTTCATTATCTCCATCAGGTGCTTGACGCCCCGGACCTGGCCGCCTTTGACCTGCCTGTAGAGCTTCCGGTACTGGTCCTTGCTGATCTCGTTCCTCTCGCGGGCCACCTTGAGCCGCCATCGCAGGGCCCTGACCTTGGTGACCCAGACGGTCTTCCGCGGCACCCTGGCGGTCTTCGTGCCCCTGAACGACCCCTGTCCCCTGGACTTGCCCTTCTTGTGCGAGGTCCTGGCCCTGCCCCTCGAGACTCCCTTGACGGGGGCGACCTTGATCCCTCCCATCCCGACCAGCCCTCGGATCGTCGACCGGGTGATGGCGTCCTGGATCAGGTCCTGGGCCTCGGGATTGAGGATGATCCGGTCTTCTCCGACCCCCAGGACGTCCGCGGCGAGCCTTCTCTTACTTCTTAGGTTCAATGACTCTCAACCTCTGGGGGTTGACGACCCTCAGTCCCAGCTCCGAGGCCCGCTTCATTATCTCCAACCGCTTCCTGCCGCCGACGGTCCGACCGATACGGACCACGTCCTTCTCGGGGACGACCTTCATCAGCTCGTGGGTGTTGTGCACGAGGACCTCCGTGTGCCCCGACGAGTGGTACCCTCTGACCTGGTGGGGCCCGCGGTAGCCGACCTTCACTCTCCTGGGGTAGCCCTTGAACGACTTGCGGACCTTGTTGTCCAGCCCCTTGGGCTTCCTCCACTCGGGGTGCAGCCTCACGTAGCGCCAGCTCTCCGGTCTCACGAACTCGGGCCTGTGCTCCGCTATGGTTCTCCTGAGCTCGAGGAGCTCCTTGAGCCCCGGGGCCTCGGTCTCGACCTTCTTCGTGGATTTCTTGGGCAAATGTTTCGTTACCAGCCTTTCTTCTTCTCGAAGACGTAGACGCCATCAAGGAAGATCCTTTGGTCCTTGCGCTTGATCTTGGTGGCCTGCTCTAGATTGGCAGAGGTCTGTCCAACGTCCTCGAGCGAGACACCCTTAATAATTATATCGTCTCCGTCGACCGTCACCTTGCAGTCGCCGACTATCTTGGTGACCCTGGCGGACCTCTCCCCCATGAAGTTCTCGACGACGACCGTGTTTCCCTTCACCTTGACCGTCACCGGGAAGTGGGCGAATACGACCTTCATCCGATAGAGGTACCCCTGGGTGACCCCGGTCACCATGTTCCGGACGATCGAGGAGACGGTGTTCGAGGAGACCACGTCCTGCTTCTTCCCCGAGAACGAGGTCACGGTGACCTTGCCGGAATCGACGCCGATGTTGACGTGGATGTTGTGGAAGTTCTTCCTGACGGTCCCGAGGGGTCCCTTTACCGAGAGGACCCGCCCCTCGACCGAGGCGCTGACGCCTTCGAGGAGGTCCACGCCGTGGACCGCCGGCCCCTTAGTAGACGTAGCCAAGTAGTCTCCCACCTATGTTCTTCTCCTGCGCCTCTGCGTGCGACAGGACGCCCTCGGGGGTCGAGACGATCAGCATCCCGACGCCGACCGCGGGCAGATAGCGGCTCTCCCAGCTCGTGTAGTCCTTGGCCCTGATGGGATACCGCGGGATGATCGCCCCGCACCGGTTGATCCTCCCCAGCAGCTGGACCCTCAGCTTCCCGGAGACACCGTCGTCTATGTACTCGAACTCGCCGATGTAGCGCTTCTTCTGGAGGACGCGCATCACCTCAGACGCCAGGTTCGACGCCGGGATTATCACAGCCTCCTTCTTCCTCCTCATCTCCGCGTTCTGGAGCGAGGCGAAGAGGTTGGCAAGGATGTTTGTCACGGGCATTCTACCATCATCTCCTAGTCGTACTTCCTGAAGCCTAGCTTCTCCGCGACCTCACGGAAGCACTGCCTGCAGAGTATCAGGTCGTAGCTCCGGATGACCGCACCGTACTGGCCACAGCGCCTGCAGTAGCGCGTGGACTTGCCGTACTTTCGGACCTTGGGATGTCTCTCCTTCACTGCAAGGTCACCCCGAACTGATTCTTGAAGTACTCAATAGCCTCAGCCTTGCTGACGACGTGGTCCCTCCCGATGCGGCCCGCCTTGTGGAGCCGCCTCGAGACCCGTCCGCCAGGCCTCTCGAGCAGGACGGAGACGTTCATCCCCCATATCCCGATCTCGGGATCGTACCTGATGCCGGGAATCTCTATGTGCTCCTTCAGGCCGAACGAGACGCTGCCCCTGTCGTCGAAGCTCGACTCGGCGATCTTCTTCTCCCGAGCCGTGAGCAGGCGCGCGATCAGGTCCTTGGTCCCCTCACCCCTCAGGGTGACGACGAGCCCTATCGGTTCGCCCCGATGGGTCCCGAACTCCCTCACCGACTTCTTGGCCTTCCTGGTGTTCGGCTTCTGGCCGGTTATCTGCTCGAGGACCTTCCTCGCCCTCTCGACCGCCTCGCCCGATTTGCCTACGCCGATGTTTACGACGACCTTGCCTACGCCGATGCTCCGCATCGGGTTCACGACGACCTCTGTCTGGCTCATGTCCTAGCGTTGCACCTCTATCGCGGGGGCGTCCACCCCCACCGGGAAAATGAGACGCGCCGGGAGCTCCGTCTCCCCCGCAGGGAGCGATATCGTGACCATCCTCTCGCGCGAGACCGTGCCCTTCTTGACATCGGAGATCTTCCCGACCTGGCCCGCCCTCTCACCCGAGAGGATGAGGCCCAGCGACCCCTTGGTCAGCTTCACGCTCGAGACCACGCTCTGCTCGGGGACCTTCATCAGCACGGCGTCTCCGGGCGAGAGCGCCAGCACGTCGTTGAGCATCGACCTGCCGTCGTGGAAGCCGTACTGTATGCGCCCTCCCGAGATCTTGGACTTGGAGCTTATCCTGCAGAGCTTGAGGTCCTCCTGCTCCTTCGCCACCTTCCTCGCCGCCAGGCCGTCGGACGACGGGATGAGCCTGAACGCGATGCCCTCCTTCGGGATCGCTATGACGTTGAAGAGGCCGACCGGGAAGGACGCGTCCCTACGCGCCACGCCGTCGACCAGGACCTGCGCGTGTGAGAGGACGTTGTCGACCTCTCTCTTGTTCTCAACGAGATGGAGGAGGTCGCGCAGCGCGACGCCGAGTGGATAGGCCTTCTCCAGCCCGTACGGGCCCGGAGACGGCTTTATGATGAACCGGCTGGACTTCCTGTCTATGTCCCAGGACCGGGGCGCGCTCAGGCGCTTCTGGCTCTTGCTGCCGCTCTTCTTTGCCACTAGTAATCTACTCTCCCTGCACCTTTCTCTTCCTGAGCTTATCGTCGAGGTCGACGTTGGTGATGATGACCTTGGAGGCGTCTATGGCCGCCAGCGCGGTGCCTCCCGCGATCTTCTCCCTGTTGACGCCTTCGACGAAGAGCTTTCCCTTCTGGCCGTCGACCCGGGAGACCTTGCCTTCTATCCCCTTGAACCCGCCACGGACTATCTTGACCGAGTCACCTTTCCGGGGGCGGAGCGTCTTCCGCTTGAACTTCAAGCGCAGTTCAGCCGACAATGGAGAGCCGAATTTCAACTCATGGTCACCTAAACAACTATCGATGCGATGTTGGCAAGCCTGGGCCACTTCTCTGCTGCCTCGCTCGCCACGGGTCCCTTTATATCGGTACCCTTCATCTCGCCCTCAGGGGTCACCAGGACGGCCGCGTTGTCCTCGAAGCAGACCCTCAGCCCGCTCACCCTCCTTACCGGGTACTTTTGCCTCACGATCACCGCGCCGAACGTCTGCTTCCTGAGGTCCGGAGGTCCCCGCTTCACCACGCAGAGGATGTGGTCTCCCACGGAGGCCGCCGGGTATCTGCTGAGCCTGGTCTTGGCCTTCGAGACCATGATGATCCTGAGCGTCTTGGCCCCCGTGTTGTCGGCGCACGTGATTACCGCGTTGAGGGGGAGCGCCCTGGTGATGTAGGTCTTGAACTCCTCGACTCCCTTGGCAGAGACCGCCCTAGACTTGGTGGACATGTCCGACTACTCCGAGCTCCTTGCCTGAACGACCACGAAGGAGACAGTCTTGGCCAGCGGCCGGCACTCTGCGATGGTGACCACGTCGCCCTCCTTCACCTCGATGCAGGGCGAGAGGTGCGCATGGACCTTACCCCTGCGCCTCTCGTATCGGTTGTACTTTTGGATCTTGTAGAGGAACTCTCTCTGAATCACGACGGTCTGCTTGTCTGAGATCGAGACGATCTTCCCCGTGAGTATCTTCCCGCGGACCTTGACGTGCCCGTGGAAGGGACACCTCGAGTCTCCGCAGGTCTTCTTCGGTGGAGGGACCAGCAGCCCGGCAGAACTCATACCGAAGACCCCCTCGCCAGCCGGTCCTCGAGCCTTCCGCTCATCTCGTCGGCGATGACCAACCGGCCCGTCTCCTTCAGCTGGAGCACGGTTCCAACCTTGGCGACCTCGACCTTCTTTCTCGTCGTGGCTATGGTCAGCATCCGCATGCTCTCGAGCACGACGGTGCCGCGGACACCCACCATAAGAGGGTTGGAGCACTTCACGATCGCTACCTCAGCTCCGAGAACCGGCATCATTCCGCGATTCCCTTCTCCTTCATGACCGTGAGCACCCGGGCTATGTCCTTCTTGATCCGGGGTATCTTGCCCGACTGCTTCTGGATCATACCACGCGCGGACAGGCCGCTCAGCTTCGTGAGCTCACCCCTCAACTCGAAGAGGCGGTCTCTGAGCTGGTCCGGGTCCTGTTCTCTAAGATTCTTGGCTTTCACTCTTGGCAACTTGTTCCACCTGTGTTACGGCGGCCGGCTCTGCCGGCAACGCCTCCTCAGCCTTGTCCTCGTCGTTCTTCTTCTTCTCCTCGCTGGCCACCGGGGCGGCCTCCTCGTCTGCGACGACGGGGCTCTGCTCCGACGCGACCGGGGCCGGGGCGGCTTCGGTCGTCGGCTCGGGGACCGCCTCGGCCTTGGGCTCGGCCTTGGGCTCGGCCTTGGGCTGCCTGCGCCTCGTCTTGGTCTGCGTTGCGGGCTTCGGTTGGGGCGTCTCGACCTTCACCTCGGCCTGCTCGACCACCGGTTCGGCGGCCGCTGGCGTTGGTGCCACCACATCCGCCGGAGCGGCTGGAGCGGCGGGCGCTGGCGTTGGTGCCACCGGAGCGGCGGGCGCTGGAGCCGCCTCGGGTGGCAGCTCCATGTACTCGACCATCGGGGGCACCGAGTCCTTGAGCGCTATCTTCACCTGGATGCCATAGAGACCCAGCTTGAGCAGCACATCGGTCGTCGCCTCACGGACGACCCTCTTGGAGGCCTCCCCGCTCTTGGGGACGACGCCCATCCGGTACTTCTCGCTGTGGGACCTGTCGCTGCGAAGCTTCCCGGCGACCCCGATCTCGACGCCGGAAGCCCCGGCGGCCATTATCGAGTTCATGGTCCAAGTCGCCGCCCGTCTGAAAGCCGTCCCGCGGGCGACTATCTGCGCCGTCCTCGAGGCCATGATGCGTGGATCGAGCTCGGGAGCTTCGACCTCGGATACCGCTATCTGCGGATTGGGTAGAGCGAACTTGGCAGCGACCCTCTCCGTGAGGTCCTTAATTCCCGTCCCTCTCCTTCCGATGGCCAGGCCGGGGCGCGTTACGTATACCGTGATCCTAGATCCTATCGGGTTCTTCTGGATGTCTACTCCGGCGTATCCCGCTTCCCTGAGCTCCTTCTCCAGGTACTCATCGATCTCGGCATACGTTCGGTGCATGGCGAGGATGCTTTTCACCGCGCTCTTCTCGGAGGCGGACATCAGAGTTCTCTCCCGACGAATTCGACGTGGACCAAAATGTGAAAGTTAGGGCTGCTGCTTCCGTGCGCGCGCGGGACGAAGTCCTTCAGGACCCTCCCGGCCAGCGCGGAGGAATGGATGAGGCGG
>JBEKTS010000137.1:0-6887 GCA_049515775.1 Nitrososphaerales archaeon
CGGGCTCCAGTCCCGGCGCCCCGGGGTCGATGACCGCGTCGACGGGGGCCTCCGAGCGCCTCAGCGCCCGGACCAGGGAGCCCATCATCTCGGAGTCGGTCCTCACGCCCGCCTCGTCGAGCAGGAGCGGGCGCATCTTCACCCTCCTCAGGGCCCGGTCCATCCTCCCGTCGTACCTGACGTTCATCGAGGATCTCTTCGTCGGGTCGTGGGAGATCGCGGCCAGGAGGACCTTCGCCACGTGGGTCGACGCGCCGTACTCGGGGCGCATGAACGACCGGGCCCTGCCCCTGACCTTGACGATCCTCCCGGGCACGGCGACCACGTCCTGGACCGAGGCGGCTCTCTCGGGTGCGAAGGCTATGTTGACCGAGACCTCCGGCATGATCCCGACGAACTCCGACGAGCCCTCGAGCATCCTGACCGCCTCGGCGACGTGCTCTATGGCGTCGCCCGAGCGGCTCTCCCTCCCGCCGAAGGCCTTGACGCAGACGTCGCACTGGGCGAGCTGAGGATAGAGGGAGCGGTGCGGCCCGCACATCGAGCCCCTCCCGAGGAGGTCGGACCAGAGGGAGTGGAGGGTGTTGACGGCATAGACGGGGTCCTTCTTCAGGTCCTCGGCCAGCAGCGAGGCGTAGAGCCTCCCGTCCTCCTCGGACACGCCCAGACCGCGCAGGAGCTCCGCCGACCGTCCGCCCGACCGGAGGTAGAGGCTGACCGAGGCCTGGGTGACGCCCATCAGACCCGCTATCTTCCCCTGCGAGAGCCCCTCCTCGGCCAGGCGCCTGGCGACCAGCTCCCTCATGGCGGGAAGGAACGAGTCGACCATCATCTCGGACGGCGGGTGCATGCCGTTACAAGTCACTTGTGAAGCGATTTATAAGCTTCGTCCCCGGGCGCCTTGCTCGAATGGAATCTGGTGGGAAGACGACGACCGAGACCAGGCAGCACAGGCCTCCGGCCAGCGTTCGGCTCGCGGTGGTCGCCGTCTTCGCATCGCTGATCGCCATGGGGACGTTCTTCTCCGTCCCGGTGCCCCAGCCGCTCTACGAGATCACCTGGGCTCCCGCGATCTACCTCGCGCTGGCGGTGCTCACCGACTCGGGGACCGCGTTCTCCGCCACGGCCATCGGAGGGTTCCTGGGGGAGGCGATCAACGTCGCCTACAAGGCCGGAGGGTCACCCATCTATCCGTTCGGGATGGTGTGGGCCCGAGGGCCCGAGGTCTTCATCGTGATCTGGGGGGCCAGGAAGGGGAGGAAGTGGCTCGCGGCATCCATGGTGATCGCCACGGTCTTCGAGACCCTGGCGTTCTTCTTCCCCGACTGGCTCTTCTACACATACGGGCTCTTCCAGTACGGCAGTCCGGAGAGCACGATAAAGGGGCTCATCGCGGCGCTGCCGGACATGGGGACCATGGTCGACCTCGCCTGGATACCCGTGGCGTTCGGCATCGTCTACGCCGCCGCCCCGGCGTTCCGGAGGCTCGGGTTCCGCTCAAACCTTCAAGAACCCAAGCAGCCCTAGGTGGGGCGTTGATCTCGCCTGTCGACCGTTGACGTCGCGGCCGGCCTCATCAAGCGGCTCAAGGACGAGGAGTGGTACGCCCTCCGCGGGCTCGAAAAGTCCACGCTGGGGGGAAGGTCGACCAACTTCGACGCCGTCTCGAGGATGAGCGGCCAGCCGGCCGAGAGGACCCGGTTCGCACTCGAGGAGCTGAGCAAGAGGAGGCTCATCGGGACGGAGGGCGAGAACTACGTCCTCTACACCTCGGCGCTCGACCTCCTGGCGCTGAAGCACTACGCCGACGAGGACTACGCCATGTCGCTCGGCAAGCTCATAGCGAAGGGGAAGGAGTCCGACGTCTACGAGGTCCTCTCGCCCAGGAGCGACCTCTTCGCGCTCAAGCTCTTCAGGCTGGGCCGCACTTCGTTCAGGGACGTGAGGAGGAAGAGGTCGAGCCGCGCCCTCGACTCGAACACCTGGATAACGAGCAACTACGAGGCGGCCAAGAACGAGTTCGCCGCGCTCTCGAAGCTCCGAAGGGTCACGGAGCGCGTCCCCACGGCGGTCGACAGGGACCGGCACACGGTCCTCCTCGACGAGCTCCCCGGCGTGAGGCTCTCCCAGAGGCCGGAGCTCGAGGACCCGGTCGAGGTCCTCGCGCAGGTCCTGCTCACCGCCCGGCAGGCCTTCGTCTCGGCCAAGATGATCAACGGAGACCTCTCCGAGTACAACGTCCTCACCGACGGCAGGCGCGCCTGGCTCATCGACTGGCCGCAGTGGGTCGTCCCTACGCACCCCAACGCGGCCGAGCTGCTGCGCCACGACGTCGCGACGGTGGTCCGCTTCTTCACCAGGGCGTACGGGGTCGAGGTCGATCTGGAGAGAGCCCTCGCGTACGTGCGGGGGGAGCTCAGGTCGCCGGGGCTCAGAAGAGGACTATCTTCGATTCCAGGATCAGGTCGGTGACGCCCCGGATCCCCGCGAGGGACTGGTCGAGGACCGCCTGGACGTCCGTGCTCGTCCGCGCGAACGGGGTGCCCTTCTCGAGGACTATCGCCGCGCTCGCTATCAGAGGCTGGTCGATGGGGTTGCCGATGCGGCTGAGTATCCTCACGTAGGCCTCCCTCACCCCTGGGACCTCCTTCGTTATCCGCTCGGCCGCGAGTATCGCGACCGCGTTGAAGAGCTTGCCCGTGTGGTTGACCGGGTTCTTGCCCGCGGTTGCCTCCATCGAGTACTGCCTCATCGGCGAGATGAGCCCGTTCACCCTGTTCCCCCTGCCGGTGTTCCCGTCGTCGCCCTGCTCGGCCGAGGTGCCCGTCACGGTGAGGTAGTAGCTGCCCCTCTTCGGGTCGTCGCCGCTGTTCAGCCGGAGCGTCGCCTCGAGCGGCCTCTTGGCGAGCAGGTCCTCGACCTCCTGCCGCACGTCGCCGACGACGCTGTCGTAGTGGCTGGCGTCCGGGATCTTCCCGCTCACCATGGCCGCGGCGACGGTGACCGTCAGCTTCTTCTTGACCCTCAGCCCCATCACCTTGACGTCCTCTCCGACCTCGGGGTACCTCTTCTTGAACTTCGCAGAGTTCAGGTACTGCTCGATGTCGTAGACCGTCCTCTCCGTCGGGGAGAGCGGGGCGAAGCCGACGCCGACCGAGGTGTCGTTGGCGACGGGCATCTCCTTCTTGCGGAGGAAGACCGAGATGAGGTCGGGCGAGCCCTGCCGGATCATCGTCTCGAGCCTGACGTGCTTCTCGGGGTCCAGGAACCGCATGGTGCCGCGGATGTAGTCGGCGACGGCCTCCTTCGAGATCCGCTCGACGGGGACCTTCACCTGCTTGCCTCGGAAGGGGACCACGTCGGTGGCCCTGCCGGCCACGAGGATGTAGATGGGGTCGATGACCCTCCCTCCCCCGAAGACGGCCTCGGACCGGCCGCCCACCAGGAGCCCCTTGTCGACGTTGTGGTGGAATATGACCCCGAACTTGTCGAGGTAGTACTTCGAGAGGGCGATCGAGACGGACTCGCAGGCGCCGTCGATGATGCTGTCGGGGTGCCCTATCCCCTTCCTCTCCACGATCTCGACCTCTAGGTCGGAGACGCACTGGGGTATCGACTCGACGTGAAGGTTTCTCGCCAAGATGGACACCACTCGAACTCAGAGCGTGGCTTCGAGCTTGATGTAGAGGACGTTGTTGCCCCTGATCACGACCTTGCCGTAGTTCGCGGACAACTTGCCGTTCTCGTACTCCTCGGCGTCGGTGAGTATGACGTTCATGTAGGGGTCGACGTTCGAGACGCGCCCCCTGTACTCTATCTCGTTCTTCAGGCGGACGGAGGCCGTCTTGCTGATCGATTTCTGGAGCACGCTCAACGGCTTCTTCGAAGGCTGCGGAGCTGGCGAGTTCACTTGACGACTTTCGAACTCATTTTTCTGCGGGATAAAAACGTATCCTCGGTGATTATGAAGTCGCGGGGACGATTAGTACCCACAGTAATAGCGGCCTCGGCCTCCGGCCATCGCGTGCGGGACCGGGGCCCGGCCCGCTCCGGCGACGGAGCCGGTCCGTCCCGAAGGTTAAATGCGGGACGGGTCACGCGGGCACCGTGGCGGGACCCGGGCGCGGGACGGTGGGCGGCGCGGAAGAAGGAGGAGGGGGAAGGCCGTGGACGATGACCCTCAGGGAGGCCCTCGAGCGCGACGCCCGCAGGACCACCTTCTCCTCGGGCTCGGCCGCGCTCGACCGGCTCCTGGGCGGCGGGTTCAGGACGGGGGAGATGGTCGAGGTCTTCGGGGCCAGCGGGACGGGAAAGACGCAGCTGGCGATCCAGGCCGCGCTCTCGGCGGCCGCGGCCGGCTCGACCATCGTCTACGTCGACACCGAGGGCCAGTTCAGGCCCGAGAGGCTCGCCTCGATCGCCGAGGCCAGAGGCGTCGATCCCGCCGGGGTGCTCTCGATGGTCTACCGCGTCCGCGCGACGTCGACCGAGGAACAGGTCGCGGCCATAGCGCGGGCCGCCCGGGACGGCTCACTCGAGGCGTGCAGGATGGTCGTGGTCGACACGGTGACGAAGAACTTCTCCCTCGAGTTCGGAGGGTCCGGCCTGATGGCGAACAGGCAGTCGGCCCTGGGGGCCTACCTCAACCGCCTGGCCAGGGACGCCTACATCAACGACAGGGCGGTGCTGCTGCTCAACAGGGTGGCCACGATCGGCCAGGGGGATGGGGAGGGGGGCGCAGGTTCGAGGGAGGTGGGCATCGGCGGGGAGACGCTGCGACGGTACGTCCAGAGGTCCCTGCGGCTGCGGAGGAAGGGCGATGCGGGGACGGTCCGCGCCTCGGTCGAGGAGGGGGACCTGGACGCGGCTCTCGGCGAGGGGGAGGGGCGCCGCGACGAGGTGGCCCTAGCCATCACGGCCCGGGGTCTGGAGGAGGGGCCGCGATAGGGCTGCCGGAGCCAATCAAGCATTTAAACTTCGTCTGCGCAGGCTAGTGTCGTAATGCTTTCTAGCAGCATGCTCAAGGAAGAGGTGGACGTCATAGTCGACCTCATTACCCAGAAGAAGATCGAGGACGCCCGACAGCGGCTGAACCACCTCGTCCCCGAGGTCTCGTCGGAGTACGGCCGCGGCGCGATCCTTGCGCTGAACGGCGTCTTCAACGTCCTCGAGTCGAAGAACACGGAGAGGATGTCCGACTACGACAAGATCCTGCGGGCGACGGAGCGGATCCCCCGGCTCCAGACCGTCGACGACATGGACAGGGGCTACATCCAGACCATGACAAAGTGGGCGAAGAAGAGCCGCGCCGTGCCTAGAGCGTCAGATAGTGAAACCCGAAAGTGAACAGGAAGATGTAGAAGAAGATGAAGAGCAGCACGAAGCTGCCTATGCCCGCCGTGTAGAGCTTGTTCATCTCGTCCTCCTTGAACTGCGAGCCCCAGACGTTCCTCACCAGGTAGTAGGACGCCAGGTACACGAGGACGACGAAGAGGATGGCGCTCAGGTCGTCAGCGCCGAACAGCGCATCCGCTAGGACGCCGGCGATCGCGCCCAGACCGGCGCGCAGCCAGAATATCTTGTCGGTCTTGCTGATCGCCATGGTCTGATCAACCCTCGGCGGATTCCCGAAGCGTCATCGAGCGTGCCCCCAATCAGGGTCGGCTACTAAAAGCGTTCTATCGCAGGATGAGATAGGTTATAATTCTCCGGGGGGCCGGCCGGTCTCGCTTGACGGTGGAGAAGACCGAGAAGGCGAGACGGGCGTCGCTCTCGGGGCTCGAGGTGAGGGTCCTGGTCGGCGAGCTCGGGCGGCTGAGCGGAGGCTACCTCTCGGACATCCACTCGCTCGGCGAGGCACAGGTGCTCCGGGTCAGGAAGGCCGGCGGGGAGGACTCGAGCGTCGTCGTCTCCCCCAGGTACGGCGCCTGGATCACGAAGAGGCCGGCCCAGACGGTCACGGACGAGTTCACCACGTCCCTGCGCCAGACGCTGCTCAGGCTCAGGATCGAGTCGGTCACCCAGTACGACCTCGACCGGGTCTTCATCTTCCGCTTCGTGAGGGGAGGGGCCGAGGCGAGCGAGGGGCCCGGGGGCGGAGAGGCGGAGACCAAAGAGAGGGAGGAGGTCCATCTCATCCTAGAGCTGGCCCCTCCCGGAAACATAGTGGTCACGGACCGCGACGGCAGGATCCTGCTCTCGCTCAGGGAGCTGAGGGGGACGCAGCGCACCATCTTGAGGGGCAAGGTCTACGCCCCTCCGCCGCAGACCAGAGGGTCGCCGGAGGACGCCGACGAGGCGTCGCTGGCAACGGCCTTCGCCTCGGAGAAGACCGCCGGGAGGGCGCTGGGGCGCGGCCTCTCGCTCCCTCGCCGCTACGTCGACGAGATCCTCGCGAGGTCCTCCCTCGGCCAGGACGATCCCGCGCCCCTGGCGGCCGACACGATCGCCCGGGTGGCGCGCGTCGTGCGAGAGCTCATCTCCAGCCTCTCGGCCCCGAGCCCCTCCCTGGTCCGCACGGGCGACTCGCTCGAGCTGATGGCCGTGGCCCCCGCGACGGCGGAGGTCGTGCGGGGGGCGGCGACCATGAGCGAGCTCGTCGACGAGACGCTGGGGCCGATGCTGCTCGAGGACGAGGCCTCGGTCGTGGACGACGAGGACGGCAGGAGGACCGACCAGGCGACGAGGGAGTACGAGGTGACCCTCGAGAGGCTCGAGGCGCAGACGGCCGAGCTCGGCGCACGGGCGGCGGGCCTCCGGGAGGCGGCCCTCGCGGTCCGTGGTTCGGCGTCCCAGGAGGAGGTCGCCCTGGCCCTCGCGGCGCCGCAGGTCGGCGAGGCGCTCCGCGCCAAGGTGCGGCCCGGGGCGCCGCCCGCGGCCGTATCTTC
>JBEKTS010000138.1:0-6867 GCA_049515775.1 Nitrososphaerales archaeon
GATAGTCATCCCGAACGGGATAAGGGCCGAGCTCAACCTTCGCCCGGAGCAGCGGTTGCGGGTGTCGACGAACGGGAAGGAGCTCCTCCTGTCTCCCGAAGCCAGCGTGGACGAGTTCGTCGCAGGCTTGAAGGGTTGCGTCCACGGCTCGCGGGTCCGCCCAGAGGAGCTCAAGGCGATCTGGGGTGCCGGGCACGCCCACCATTGATACGAACGTCCGGGCCCGCTACTTCGACAGGGACGCCCCGGAACACGAGTCGGTCGTCGGCCCGGTCGAGGAGGCTCTGAGGTCGGAGCGGGTGACGATCGACACCATCATTGTGATGGAGGTCTCGCACTTTCTCATCAAGAACCTCGGTCCGGTCGAAGGAGGCGAGAAGGTCCGCATCTTCCTCCGCTTTCCCCTGGCGGTATCGGACTTCGACTATCGGGATCCGCTCGAGGCCATAGAGATGCTCAAGAGGTACTCACGCCTGGGCGTCGGCGGCAGGGACGCGACCCTGTTGGCGCTCATGGACAGGGCCAAGATCAAGAGGATGATGACCCACGATGAGGCCTTGAAGAGGGTCGACTGGCTGGATGTCGTCGACCCTGGCTACTTCGGTCATGCTTGCCCATCTTGTCGTAGGTCTTCCCGTCCATTTAGACCGCTCCACATTGGCGATTCCGCCCCGAGGCGGGACCGTTGACGCAAGGTGCGGACCGGGGACGACCATGCCGACGATGGGTCGCCTCAGCCGGGCTCGACGACCACTGGCATCATGAGACGCGAGTCGTAGGTCGAACCGGTATGGATGCAGTGCCACCCCTGGTTCACCGTCGGGTGATGACGGAACGCCGGATACCGGTCAGCGTCGTGACCGAGGACGTCGACCTGCAGGGAGGACCCCGCCTCGAAGAGCGTGCTCGATCCCAGGATCTCGATCTCGACCGGGACGATCTCGTCTGGCTCTACGGGCTCGGTCCTGAGGTGCGTATGCCACGGCATCCCCGGGCGACTACGCTGCGGATCCATCGCGCGATGCGAGGCTCGGAGCCAGCCTTTGGCGACTCCGTCCTTGTCGAAGCCATTGTAGCCATAGAAGAAGACCTCGTCTCCGCCCGCATCAAACTTGCGTAGTTTCACAAAGAGATCCAAATCCGCTCCCAGGCTCGTCGAGACCCACAGCTTCAGGGTCATCGTCCCCGTCAGTTCCCTCTCGGTCGAAAACCGATCCGTGAAACTGGCGCGGTCGGGCGACTCCTTGCCGCTTGCTGCATAGCGGGCCCGGTGCGCCTCCGACGGGGCCTGCGGCCCGAGCGTGTTGGCGGCGGCGTCGAGGTACATAGCCGTGTATACCACCCTCGCCAGTGGCCACGCGCTCTCTCCACGGACGGTCCACCGCGTGAGGGACTGTCGCACTTCGAGCCTCACGCGCGGCGTCTCATCCCAGCCGTTGGCCTCCCCCTTGAGGAAGCGGTCGAAGAACCGACGCTGCGCGTCGCGCGCTTCTTCGCCGTAAAACGTCTCCCACTTGCGACGCCCATGGGTGAACAACCACTTTTGCCTGGACCCGATCCTCTCGAAACCGAGCAGAGAACCGCGCGTGTGCAATCCCTGGTCTGACCAGCTCGCGCACACCAGGGCGGGGACATCGATCGTCTCCAAGGTGGCACGCTTGCTCGCCCACCAATCGTCGTCGAGGGGCCGAGCGTCGCGCTCCTTGAGAAAATCCTCGGCCATGGTGAAACGTTTGTTGTGCCTTCTCTTCATGCGGTTGTTCCACCAGAGCGTGACGAAGCCGGACTCTCGCACGCCGTCTTGATACGCGAGCTCGCGGAGCAGATCGGTTGCGCCCTCCCACGGGATGATCGCCCCGAGCCCCGAAGGACGGAGCGCGGCGGCACTCCACTGCGACATCGCCAGATACGAGACGCCGCACAGCCCGACGGCGCCCGTCGACCATGGCTGGTGCGCGCACCATTCGATGAGCTCGACGTAGTCCTGGGCGTCCGTCGGTGTCAGCGCCCCGGCCTGCCCCTCCGACCTGTTCATCCCCCTGGCGTCGGCCTGGACCACGCCGTATCCAGCGTCGACCCAAAAGGCCGGGTCTGGAGATTCGAAGCCCGTCATTCGGGAGCAGTTCAACCTCCCGAATCTCACGCCCGAAAGGCGCATCAAGAGCATGCCTAACCGATCTGGCGTGTTGTCCTTCCCGTAGGGTGTCACCGAGAGCACCACCGGGTGGGGCCCGTCGTCGTCCGGCCGAGAGACGTTCGCGAAGAGGTGGACTCCGTCTCGCATCACGACGGCGACATCACGTTCGAGCTTCAACGCTGGACTCGATGGCAGGATGAAATTTGAACGCTCGCCCGGTCGCAGTAATCGTGCCCGACAACCCGGACCTGCGTCGTGTCCCATGGTACTTCCTCGGCTCGACGAGAGGAGGGGGACGAGGGCACGGCTCCCCCATCAGCTCAGGAAACAGCCCGGAACGTGAACCAGCACTCCGGGCCCGTAGGAATGCGGTAAAGTGCGGTCCAGCACGACGTGGACATCCTCAAGAAGAGCTCGCTCCTCGACTCGACCGGGGAGACCTTCGAAGCGACCTACCCCATCACCCCGTGGCTGGATGCCCGCGTCGAGTTCATCGACGACGACCACCCGGAGCCCAACTTCAAACTGAAGTGAAGACGGCTCTTAGGTCGCACGTGGAGCGGGTCCTGTCGCGACCGAATTCGCCTCCGTCGCCTACCTTCCGCCGCGCCTGTACATTACGAACCCGATCACCACGATTGCGCCAACGACCACCGCGACCAATCCGGGGAGCAAGTAAGCCGTCGAGGGCGATGGAGACTTCGAGTCCGCTGTGGTGGTATCCGTGCTGGTGGTCACGGGCTGGCTGCTGGTAAGGCTCGAGACGTCTTGGCTGTCGTCGTGCGCGAGCAGGGCCGCCGGATTGGCGGAGGGCGGAGCCGCAAGGAACCGCGTGACACCCGTCTCATCGAAGGAGACACCCGCCCCAGACGCTCCCTTCAGGAAACGGGAGACGCCCATGTACGCCAGATAGTCCGCGACGCTCTGCGGCAGCTTATCGCTCGACAGGATGGATTGCCCCGAAGCGAACGCCTGCAGGTTGATCTCCCCGGCCCCATCGGCCGACTGGACCAGGGTGACCGCCAGGCTCTGCATCTTGGCGAAGTAGACCGAGGCGTTGGAAGCGAACTCTGAAGCTCGAGTCACCTGTTCGCCGGTCAGATAGGGCGCGCCTTCCTGGATGGCCCCGTACGCTCTTTCGTTGGAATCGATGGAGGCGTTCATGTAGGCCGCGTACATGTATCCGTCGTAGATCAGCTGGGCGCCCGAGTCGTTCTGCATCTGGGACAGCCAGGAAGGGACGCTCGGCTGGGGGACGAACTGGGAGAAATCCGGCACCGAGATGGCGAGCTGGTCCTCGTACCATAGAGACGCGGCGGCTCCCGTGAGAAGAGATGCGGCGATCAACGCAGCCCCGACAACACAGCTGACGCCCGCCGTGACGCGGCAGGTAGCCAGGAGGGCGAGGCCGCTGACGGACAGCCCGCCGGAGACCGCGCCGGCGACGAGGGTCCCATCGAGCATCCAGATGAAGGCGTCCCACTCGGCCTGAGGCGCCACCACGAACACGATCGGCTCGTACTGGTTGAGGACGTTCACCTGGGTACCGCCGGACCGATAGGGCAAGAACCCGAACGTGAACGACGTCCCCAGGAGCAGTTGTTCGCCCCAGATCCCGTAGACCTCGGTCGCAGCCGTAGACAGGTCTCCCGTGGTGTCCCCGACGACCGCTCCAACGGCGCCCCCTCCCTTGAACCCGAGGACCCCTCTCACGCTGGACTCCGCCGTCGACGAGGCCAGGCTGGCGATGTCCCCCGAGATCCCCGCTTGCGGTACGTACGACCACCCCGCCACGCACTGGTAGGTGAGCCAGGTGAGAGCGACCGGCCGTAGCTGCACGCCGACGGCTCGATGGAGCACTCCGGCGCTGGAGATCTGCCCGCTGCCCGCGAGGATGCAGTTCGCAGCCGCGTCGGCCCATGCTTCTGCGGTGGTGGAGAGGGCGGTCAGCTGCTTCGGGGCAGACACGTTTTCGCTGCCAGCCCATTCGACCTGAACGTACTGGTAGAATATCTGATTGGCTATGGGTAGGTCGCTGGCGTAGGTCGACGGCTCGTAGCACTGGGTCCCCGACGACGAGAGTCCGGAGCCGCACGCGACGGGGACGCTGACGGTGATCGGTTGGGGAGGGGCGAGTCGACTCTGGATCAGTTCGAGCACGGGCATCGAAGGACTCCCCGCGGTGGCGAGCGAGGACGAAGAGCCCTGGGTCGTGGCTTGGGCGTCGATGACGCCATGGGAGAGCATCGACGCCCCCGGGGGGAAAACGGACACCGTGAGCAAGAACAACAGCAGAGATGCCGAGACTTGCGCCTTCCAGGTCCCGCGGCTCAATCGGCTACCGTTAAGGTCGGAGGAGCAGCAAGTTATATAGCGATTTGGCAACCAATCAGGGTAGACGAACGGGGCCGAGGCGCCCAGCCCCACAATATTCGAGGGAATGTCCGCTCGATTCTCGAAGATTCTCGGATATTGGACGCAAAGGAAGGCCTTCCATCCCTCCACGGCTGACCGAAGAGGCTCTTCCGCTCTGTGCCTGCGCCCAATCGCGTCCCCTGGTGCGGCCCCACCATTCGTGGCCGACGATCATCGGTTCGATCGTACCGTACAGGTATTCCGCGTTCGCGGAGAGCGGAATCCTCGCCGACAGGTAGACCTCTTCGGCCGGGCTGTACATCAGCATCACATTCCAGCTTTCGTACGCCAGGAGCATAAAGTTCAGCCGACCGTACAGCGGCTCCGCCCTGGAGGACGCCCCCAAGATGACGGCGTCCCGGTCCCCGAGCATCTCCTTGAGGCGCTTCTCGTCTCCCACCTCCTCCGTGGGGCCATCGGCGTAGACGCGGGCTAGCGTCTCCCCCGTCCTGCCTAGGACGAGGACCCTGTGGAAGGCCGGATCGGCGGCCAAGATCTTCCGGCCCAGAGATTCGGCGTCCAATTGCGGTGGGGGAAGTGAAGCCGACCCAGCCTTATGCTCCATCCACCTAATCTATGCAAATCCTCGATCGAGTAACCAAAGGGTACCGGCTCAACCGAGCCAGCCCGACCTGACCTGACCTGACCTGACCTGAAAACCATGAAGATCCTCGGCAGAAAAGGAGACTCGGTCGAGCGTCAGGCTTCCTCAGCGGGAGTCGACTGGGAGACGCCAGAGCATCATGAAAGAGAGCATCCCGCGCACGTCGCAGGGGTCTTGCTCTTCGGTCGATCCCGTCCGGAGGGCCGTGTCTTTCTCCATCGGAATATCGGACGCCCGATATTCTTTTATTGGGCACGCGGTATGGGGCGCACGATAGTCAAGATGCCCGTAGAGGTAGCAAAGGTCAACGAAATCCCCGCCGGTACCATGAAGCGCGTGATTGCATTCAACGAGCACGTCTTGCTCGCAAATGTGGGCGGCAAGATATACGCGACCCAGAACGACTGTGGTCATCAGAGGGCGAGCCTAGCCCGGGGGACCCTCGAAGGCAGCGTCGTCACCTGCCCCCTTCACGGAGCGAAGTTCGACGTGACCACGGGGGAGAACGTCGGGGGCGTACATGCAGGGATGTCACCGGAGCTCATGGCCAAGATGCCCCAGGAGGTCATCGCCATGTTCAAGAACATGGGAGAGATACTAGCCGACATCGAGATCCTGCCGCTTAGGACCTTCAAGGTCGAGGTCAGGGGAGATTCGATCTACCTGGACAAGGTGGCGTGAAGATGTCCCATCTTCCCCAGGCCGACGGTGGCAGCTTCGTCACGGTCGCCAGAGCGGACGAGGTGGGGGAGGGGTCGATGTTCGGGGTCGCGGTGGGAGGCAATGCGATCCTGTTGTCGGAGATAGGCGGGAAGATCTACGCGATGGACGCGGTCTGCACCCACTACGGCGGATACCTGCCGGGAGGAGAGCTCAAGGCGGACCACCCCGGTCCCGGCACCTCCACGGTGGTCTGCCCCGTCCACAAGGCCCAGTTCGATGCGAAGACCGGTAAGGTCGTGAAGAACGTCTCCGGGCTGCTGAAGCTGGCGACCCACAAGGAAGCCACAGACCAGCGCACCTACGAGGTCAAGGTAGTAGGCGGGAACGTCATGGTCAAGGTCTAGTTGACGGACGGGTCGTTACTACTCATGCCGAGAGAGCTCGAATCAGTATGATCATCGGAAGACGAACCGGCGCTGGGACATCGGAGGAAGGGTAGGTTGGCCCTCCAGCTCTTCTTGATATGGTACTTCATCATGGGTTTCCTCCTCGGGAACGGGGTCCCGCACTTTGCGTTCGGCGCCGCCGGCAAGGTATTCCGGAGCCCGTTCGGGCAAAGGTCACCCCCGAGGACGAACGTCCTGTGGGGCCTCTCGAACTTCATCGCCGCCACCGTCATCGCGGCGGGCCTCGTCGCATTGAACCTGTACGGCAACTACGCGCTGATCGCGCTGCTCGCGGGGTTCTGGCTGATGATGCTCATGTTCGGCACGGGAATCAAGAGGTTCCTGAACGAATGATCCGGTCTTCTCCGAGGGCCCGGACCGACTCGGAATAGGCGCGGGATCTCGAAATGGACCCAAGACGTGAAACCATGTCCGACGCTGCAGGTCCCACGCCCGAACCCCCCGCCCCCGTGGATTCGAGCGAGCCCGCAGCGCCTCTGATGGAAGCGAGGGTCGAGCTGCTGATCACCGTCGGGATCCTTCTCGCCCTCCTGATGGGCGCCCTCGACCAGTTCGTCGCGCTCACCGCGCTCCCGACGATC
>JBEKTS010000139.1:0-6777 GCA_049515775.1 Nitrososphaerales archaeon
CGACCCGGACCAGATCCTCTCCAGGATCATGGTCGCCAGGGCCTACAACAGCGCACACCAGGAGCTGATCGTCAAGGACCTGGGCAGGATGATAGAGAAGCACAAGGTCAAGCTGGTCATCGTCGACAGCGCCGTCGCCCACTATCGCGCCGAGTTCCTGGGGCGGGGCACCCTGGCCGAGAGGCAGCAGCGGCTGAACCGCTTCATGCACAACCTGCTCCGGACCGCGGAGGTCTACAACATCGCCGTCGTGATGACGAACCAGGTCCAGTCGGCGCCCGACAGCTTCTTCGGGGACCCTACGAGGGCGACGGGCGGTCACGTCGTGGCACACACCAGCACCTACCGGATCTACCTGCGCAAGGCCGGCAAGAACAGGATAGCCCGGATGATCGACAGCCCCTACCACCCCGAGAGGGACGCCGTCTTCATGCTCGACGAGAGGGGCATCGACGACCCGTCAGAGGAGCCCTCGAAGCGCAAGTAGCCCTCGCCTGGCAACGGTTTAATATCGTCGTTTGGGCGGCGAGACCCTTCATGAAAGCTAGAGGGTTGTTCGTGCTGTGCCTCGTCATTTCTCTCGCCCTGGTGCCGATACTGATCGCCTCGACGCCGGTCCGCGCCCAGTCCCAGTACACGGAGCGGATCGACGTCTATACCGCGGGCTCTTCGGCCTACTGGCTGATGTCGATGGACCGGCTGAACTCCACGCTCCCCACCGGCCTCGTCTCGGCCGAGTCGACCTCCGGGATAATCTCCTACCGCCTCCTGGCCACGAGCACCCAGTCGGTCGTCTCGGACTTCCAGGTCTTCGGGGTCGACGGGTACAACGTGCTCAGGGTCCCGTCGACGCCCTCGCAGGGCCTCTTCCTCACGGTCAACGCCTCGAGCGCCTCGGCGGCCTCGGCGCTCGCCTCGTACTTCGGGGCGCGGTTCGCCACCGTCTTCACCCTCGTCTCCTCGGGCTCGGGGTCCTACGTCTACGAGGCCCCGGTCAACTTCGACGGGGCCGCGGCCCCGGTCCTGTACCGGCTCGTGCCGACGACGATGAAGGGGTTCGCCAGCTTCCTGACCGAGTCCTCCTTCTCGGCGCTCGCGATGCCCTCGATCGCCCTCTCCGGGACGAACAACGGCTCGGGGTTCAGCCACTCGATAACCATCGGCGCGGCCGAGTCGGGCATCCTGAACTCGACCGACGGCATCAGCCTGACCCAGATCCTCTCCGACGAGAACGCGACGCTCTCGGCCTCCTCGTCGGCCTCCTCGAGCGTCGTGGTCATCCACTCCCTTGACGCCCTGATCCACTCGACCGACAAGACGGCGACCGTCTCGAACGACGCCTCCGTCCTGAGCGGGACCTACACGCTGAGCGCGACGGCGGGCTCCAAGGTGAGGGTCAACGCGACGCTCAACGAGGTGGCGCCGACCGCCCTCGCCTACCGGACCTTCGACCGGGGCAGCCTCACCACGAACCAGACCCTCGCCGTGACGATATACGTCAAGGACACGGCGGAGAGCGGGAACGTCGCGAACGTCACGGTGAACGACGACTGGTGGAAGAGCTACCCGACGGTCTTCGCCTACGAGTCCGGGAACTACAGCTTCACGCTCCCCATCATCGCGGCCGGCCAGAACCAGACCGAGTCCTACGCCCTGAGGGTCATCTCCGCGGCGAGCTCCCAGGTCGTCGTCCCGCCGGCCACGGTGGGCTACCGCTACGCCCTCTCGGGCGCGAGCTACGGCGGCGAGGCTACGACGAACGCGGCCACCCTCCAGGTGAACGACATCGGCCCGGCGGTGACCGCCACGGTCCGCCCGACGATCTCCTCGGGAGCGCCCCTGGGCACCGCCGGGAACTACACCATCACGCTCACGAACAGCGGAACGTCGCCCGCCCTGAACGTGAACGTCGCGGGCACCACGATAGAGAGCCTCGCGGCCCTGTCCTCGCAGGTCGTCACGGTCCCCCTGGCCCTCTCAGGGCTGGCCACCTCCAACTTCACGCGCTCGTTCCCCGTCGAGTACACCAACTCGAGCGGAGGCAGGCAGGCGGTCTCCTCGAACTCGGTCTCGCTCCTCCTCTCCCACTCGAGCATGGTCGTCCCGTTCGTGCAGGTCTCGACGTCCGACGCCCTGACGGCCGCGGCGATCTCCTCCCGCCTCCTGAACGTGACCTACACCTACTCCAACCGAGGGACGGCCACGTCGGGAGCGGTCGTCGGCGGTGAGTCCTTCCCCTCCGGCATAACCTGCAGGGTCCTCTCCGGTGAGGCCGACGGGAGCTGCAGCGGAGGGAACTTCACGGCGACCATCGGCAGCCTGACGACCCAGAACACGCAGGTCTTCGTGGTACAGCTCAACTTCACCCGCGACAACTTCGTGCTCTCCCCCGCCCCGGTGGCCACCACCTACGAGGGCACGACCCTGCACACCTTCGGCTCGGCGTACGTCGTTCCGGCCGGCATCGAGCTGACAAAGTCGGTCAGCCTCCCCTCCGGGTTCCCCGGGATGACCGGGACGGTGACGGTCGGCATCACCAACGCCGGCTCTTCTCTGGTCTACAACGCCACGCTCTTCTCGAGCGTCGACCCGTTCGACTCGATCCCGGGAGGCTCGACCACGACCCACAGCTACCCGACCCTCGCTCCGCAGCAGAGCGAGAGCTTCAACTACACCGTGGCGCTGACCAACTCGGCGCTGGGCAACACCACCTCCTCCGTAGCGACGGTCGACCTGGTCCTGGGCGGGCTCACGGTCGCCCTCTCCTCCAACCCCGCGTACGTCGTGGTCTTCAAGCCGGTCGCGGCCTCGGTCTCGACGACGCCCTCCAGCCCAGAGGAGAACCACGACTTCACGATGGTCGTGACGTTCACGAACGCCGCCTCCGTCCCCGTCTCCGACGCGACCTACTCGTTCACCCTTCCAAGCGGGCTCACGGTCGTCAGCGGGGCCCAGGTCGCCGGCAACACCGCGACGGTCACGGTCAACTCGGTCGCGGCCAACTCCAGCGCCTCCGCCAACGTCGTCCTCTCGGCCTCGACCGGCCTCACCGTCCAGACCTCGACGTCCCGCGTCGCCTTCCAGTACCAGGGCTTCACCCTCAACGGGCTGGGGCCCAAGAACGCCATCAACGTCGGGGTCGACGTGACCACGAGGTACACGCTCCCGATAATCGTCGCCGTCATAGTCGCGCTGGCGGCCCTGGTCTACATGCGCCTGAGGCTCACCCCCGCCGCTCCCGCTCCGAAGGTCTAGGCTGACTGACTTGACCCCCCGCCGAGCTGACCGCGGTCGCGTGTCCCCGTCGGGCCGGACCGAGGAGCGGTCTGCCGGGGCCCTGGTCTTCCACACCTCGTCCTCGGGAGCGAGGCAGTACCTGCTCCTGAGGTACCCCGCGGGCCACTGGGACTTCCCCAAGGGGAACATCGAGGAGGGCGAGGAGCCGGAGCAGACGATGGTCCGCGAGGTGCGCGAGGAGACGTCCCTGACGGGCGTCGTCCCGGTCCCGGGCTTTCGGAAGGTGATAGAGTACTTCTACAAGCGGGACGGGAAGACCGTGCACAAGGAGGTCACCTTCTTCCTGGCCGAGTCCAAGGAGGACAGGGTCGTCCTCTCGTTCGAGCACAGGGACTACGCGTGGGTGACCGTCGACGAGGCGCTCAAGATAGTGACCTACTCCAACTCGATCATGCTGCTAAAGGCGGCCGAGGACGTCTTCAGGTCCCAACGAGCGACCGGTTGATCTCTTCCAGCGCGCCGGTCGGCGACCGCGCCTCGATGATGGTCCTCCCGACGATCGCATAGTCCGTCCCGGCGCGGACCGCCCCGCTCGCATCCCCGCCCTGGGCGCCGACGCCGGGGCTGAGGATGACCCTCTGCGGTCCCAGCGCCCGCCTGACCTCCCGGATTATCTCCAGGGACCTGGCCGATACGATGGCGCCGTCGGCGTCCCAGTCGACGACCCTCCGAGCGAAGGCCGCGTAGACCGGCTCCCCTCCTCCTCCTCCTGGCCCTCCTCCGACCCTGAGCCCGTACCCCTCGGCTGCCCCGGCGTGGCTCATGTAGACCAGGAGGACGACCCCCCTCCCCAGCTCCCTTGCGCGGGCGATCACCGGACCGATGCCGTCGGCCCGGCCGGCGAAGGGGTTCGCAATGACGGCGTCGAAACCCGCCCCGAAGAGCTGCTCCACCGCGTCCAGGTTCGTCGGACCGATGTCGTTCAGCTTGATGTCCGCGATGAGGGGGAGCCCCATCTCCGAGCATGCTCGTGCGACCCCGGCGACCCCCTCGAGCCCGCGGGGGAGGAGCAGCTGGAAGTTCAGCTTCACCCCCGCCAGGCGCTCCCCGAGCTCCGAGAGCAGGCCCTCCGCCCTGTCGATCCGGGTCGCGACCGGCCCGGTGACGTCGAGCGCCAGGACGACCCTGCTGCGATGCCGCTCAGAGGAGGCCCTCAGCCCGTCCCCGAGGCGCACACCTAGAACTCCACGAGGGGGTGCTTCTCTGCCAGCTTGATGACCTTGACGTAATAGAACCCGTGCTCGTCGGTCCTCTTGCTGAAGCCGGTGTCCCCGATCTTGGCGGGGGAGTACCTCACGAACCCCGTCGGCGGCTCCTCCTTCATGCGCGTATAGAAGAAGAGGGAGGCCTCCTCGAAGTCGTCGAGCCGGGCGAACGACCCGACTATCCAGCTCGTGCCGTTCTTGAAGGCGTAGAGCGGGAGCGGGGGCTCCTCGTAGAGCATCTTGTAGGTCGCGAGCTTGACCAGCGAGCCCAGGTCAGCGACCTGGGCTGCCAGGAACTTCTGGTGGAACTCCCTCTTGTTCTCCAGGATCGAGGGGAGCTTCAGGACGTGGATGACGGGGGAGTAGATGTACGAGGGCGTGGACGCGGACTCGACGAGCTGGACCTCCTCGGTCTCGCCCGCGTTCCGGTACGCCAGGAACTCGCCACCCTTCTCCACCTCGGCGTAGTAGAAGATCGGGACGCCCATGAAGAGGTCGTTCTGGACCGAGAGCCTGGTCTTGTCTCCGTGCTTGGACATGAATATGGGAAGCTGCGCCCGCTCCAGGGCGCAGGCGAGCCGCCCCAGGTCCAGGAGCCCGCTGAGCTCTACGAAGCACCCTCCGATTATCCTGCGCGCCTCCTTCCTTGCGGGCAAATCGGCCGCCCGTCGGTTGTGGGATTTAATAATGTTCTGAACGCTCTCCTCCGCCGTTCGCCCCGTCCTCCCCTGCTCCCTCCGAAGGCGGGACCCCGCAGGCGAAACTCAAAAAGAGCCCACGGCCCGGCCCCTGCCCGGTCATCTTCGATGTCGCCGCCGGCCCGAGCAGTCCTGGACGGCGTCGCCGAAGAGGTCGGGGCGATCTCCCTGTCGCTGGGGACGGGGGCCGGTGGCGCGCCCTCCGAGCTAGAGGTCTGGAGAGCCTACGCAAGGACCGAGAAGACCGTGGCCAGGCTGAAGTACAGGCTCGGCGCCGAGCGGCCGGGCGTCTTCACGGAGCTCCCGCGGTCCGCCGACCTGACTGGTCTCCTGAGGGATGCGGGCCGCCGCCTCGACGAGGCGCGGGCACTGGCCGCAGAGGACCACCCCGCCGAGTGCCTCGAGGCGCTGCGCGTCGCCCGTACGTGCCTCAGGGCGTACCTGGCGGAGCTGGGCAGGATCAGGTCCCGGGAGAAGAGGAGGCTGAGGAAGCTGGCGCCTCCTTCTCCGTCCCCTTTTTAGCGCGCTTCTTGGTCTCCTTGGGCGCGGCCTGCTTCTTCTTCGATTCGGGCTCCTCCGCCTTCTCCTCCGGCTTCGGCTCGGCCGCCGGCTCGGCCGCCGGCTCTGCCTCCTGCGCCGCTATCGCCGGGGCTTCGGCCTTGGGTGCCGGCTCGGGCTTGGCGTCCTCCTTCTTGGACTGCTCTTCCTTCTCCTTCTCCTTCTCCTCGAGCAACTTCCTCTCTTCCTTCTCTGCCTCGGAGGGCTCGAGCTCTATCAGCCTCAGTTCCTTGCCTTGCACTAGGACCCTGTAGTTCTGCCTCTCCCCTTTCTTCCACAGGAACCTCTTGACGTAGGTCTTCACGTGGCGCGCCTTCACCGACTTCTTCAACGAGTCATCGTCGACTGTGATCTCTCCTCCGTTCACCTGCGGCTTGGCGCCCACCCGCGGCTCGAGGAACTCCGCGAGCTCCTTGCCGTTGTCCTGGAAGGTGCCCAGGAGTATTTTCATTTCGACGACCTCTTCAGCCGAGAGATTATAACGGTTTAGGCTCGATATAAGTCCAGTTAATTGGCTCCGGAAGGGCTCTGGTAGGTTCGCTACTCACGGGGCAGATTCTTTGCCCTGTGAGAGCGGACACTGTTCGCGGTCATGGTCCCATTAACTCCGCCATAGTTAGATTCTCCAACTCCACAGAGCTACTAGCAGACTCGGTCTGAGTGACCGACTGGGAGGTTGGCTTCCTCGTTATCGGCGTCGTGATTGACATCTGCGTTGAGTTCGGCTTTGCAATGCTTAACTGTCGGATTGGGCTGCGGTGCTAAAGGAAAGTCATTGGACAATAAGGGGATACACGAGACTCTGTTTTGCGTGAAGGTCGCGTTGCTCGTGCTCGCGTTAGGAATTCTGGTCTCGAACCTTTCGGATCTGTTCAATGCGTCAGCCTCCAGCAACCTCGGCACAATCGGATACGGGAATACAATCACGATAGAAGGGGTGAATTTCATAGCGTTCTTGCAAGAATCGATCATAGCGTCAATCATCACCGTGGCCGCTCTACTCGTGGACGTTCTCGAAT
>JBEKTS010000140.1:0-6760 GCA_049515775.1 Nitrososphaerales archaeon
CAGCACCTCGGCGAAGACCGCCTCACCGTCGGTGACCGAGTCCGGGACCTTCGCCAGCTTCGTCTGGGGCAGCAGGTACATCTTCTCGGCGAACCCGCCGAATAGGTGCGGGGGGTCCCTGGACGAGATGCCCCAGCCGTAGGTCTCGCCGAGCTCGCAGGAGGGCCAACCGGGGTGGTTCTTGCACCCGGAGCACCGCTCGCACCTGAGGTCGACGACCGGCACCACCCGGTCTCCCGCCTCGAGCCTGCCTCCGGTCAGGGACATGCGCTCGGCCGCCTTCCGCCCGATCCTCTCTATCCGCCCCACCACCTCGTGGCCGGGGACTATGGGGAACTTGGTCGGGACCCCGAAGGGGTGCGACTTCACCTCGTCCTTGTAGATGTGCTTGTCCGTCCCGCAGATGCCGCACTGCGAGACGCCCAGGAGCGCGGCGTCGTCCGGCACCTCGGGGTCCGGGAACTCCTCGAGCCTCATCGCCCCGGGACCGTCCATTACCGCGGCCCGCACCGTCACGGCTCTGTCACCACTCCCCCTGGCCCCTCCCTACTCCTGTATGCGGACCCAGCTCTCGGACCTTGCCGACTCGGCGATCGCGTCCATGATCTGGCAGTTTCTGTATCCGTCGAGGAACGTGGCGCCCTGGGGCGCGACGGGGCTGTCGTCGGCGATGGAGGTCAGGTAGTGGTTGAACTCGTTGACGAAGGAGTGGTCCCACCCGAAGCCGCCTCCCTGGTTGGTCCAGTACTTGCTCATGAAGGGGTGGTCCTTGGTGAGGACGTTGAGCGTTCTGAACCCGCTCGTCCCCCTGTCCCGCTCGCTGAGGAAGACCTCGAGCTCGTTGATCCTCTCCAGGTTGAAGCGGATCGACCCGAGCGTCCCGTAGACCTCGAAGCAGAGGAAGTCCATCTTCCCCGGGCTGATCCAGGAGGTGTCGAGGACGCCGAGCGCCCCGTCCTTGAACTTCATGGTCGCAACGGTGAGGTCGTCGACCTTCACCTCCTTCTTCGCCTTGGACCCCTCGGTCTCGGGGCGCTCCTTGATGATCGTGGACTGGGCGCCCGCGACCGCCGAGACCTCCCCCACCAGGTACCGCGCCAGGTCGAGGGCGTGCGTCCCCAGGTCCGAGAGGGCGCCGTAACCCGAGACCGCCGGGTCGAACTGCCACCTCATCGACGTGTTGGGGTCGTCGTAGGTGCTGTTGGTCGTCAGGTAGGATCCCTTGTAGTAGGTGACCTTCCCGAGCTTCCCCTCGCTGATCATCTCCCGCGCCAGCCTCACCGCGGGCATGAAACGGTAGTTGTAGCCGACCATGTGCTTGACCTTCGCCTTCTCGGCGGCGTCGAGCATCCTCTTGGCGTCCTTGGCGCGGCGCGCGAGCGGCTTCTCCGAGAAGAGGTGCTTCCCCAGCTTCGCCGCCATTATCATCGGCTCCGGGTGCAGCGCTACCGGGAGGCAGTTGTCGACGATCTCGACCCTCTCGTCCTTCACGACCTTCTCCCAGTCGTCGTAGGTCTTCTCGTACCCGTACTTCGCCGCCTCGAAATCGACGGTGCCCTTCGTCCTTCCGTAAAGCGCCACGAGCCTCGGGACGAGCTTGACCGGGTGGTAGACCTCAGCGACGTCCCTCCAGGCGTGCGCGTGGACGCGCCCGATGGAGTAACCGAGGACACCTACGCCTATCTCCTTTGCCATCGGTCCCCCCAGAGGGCCCGAGCCGATAAAAAGCGTTCTCGGTCCGGTCCGACCCGCGACCGGCCCCGGCCCTCCATTGCTCTCTCCCTCCCCGTCCGTCCCAGCGGACAGATCGGGTGGGTGGGTGGACCCGGCGTTCTCAACGGATATATGCGATTGCGGGACCATGTCTCGCATGACCAGGGAGGCAGCGAGCAACCCGACCCACTACGGCGACTGGTCCGCTCTCCTGGGGTTCCTCCCCGAAAGGGATGCGCTCGAGTTCATCCACAGAGCCGTCCCCAGCCCTCTCACGACCGACGACGAGTGGCTCGCCAGGATCAGGACCGCCAGAGATGCGGCCTCCGGCGTGCCGTCGCGCGCCGGGACGAGGCCCGCGACGGACGAGATACCCTCGCGGCTCGCCGGACGGCTTGCCACCCTCGAGGGCGAACCGACCTTCCAGGAGCTCCTGCCGGGGACGAGGTCCCACCGCTTCGCGATGGTCGAGCTCTCGAAGCTCAGGTGCTACCAGGTGAACCTGGACCTGGAGTACCTGGCTTCCCTGGCCCGGTCCGTCCCGGCGGCCGCCGACGAGGAGGGGACGATGAGGTTCTGCCTCCCCCTCCGCGAGGAGAGGAAGGTGTCCGAGGTCCTGCTCTCGTCGAACCCCGAGGCCAACTCGGTCTCCCTGATCAGCGAGGACCTGGGCCTCCGGTTGATGGGCACGGTGAGCGGCGAGTACCCCGCCTCGGACCGCAAGTTCACCGGCTTCGTCTATGGCTTCGGGACGCCTCTGTTCTCCGTCACCGAGTACCGGGGCGCCTTCACGATAAAGAACGGCTACCACCGGGCCCTGGCGCTCCTCCGCAAGGGGCACGTGATGGCCCCCGCGCTCGTCATGGCGACCGAGAACCCCTCGCTCGTCACCCCGGCCCGAGCCGGTTACTTCCCGATCGAGACGATCACGTCGGAGAGGCCGCCCCTCCTCTCGGACTTCGACTCGCCGGCCGCGGTGACGATCCCGCGGCGGAGGTCGCGGGTCGTGATAACGATGCACGCCGAGGCCCAGGTCACTCCCGTCTGAGCGCCCCGTCCCCACCAACCACCCCTCCGTCCCCCGTGACGCGGGCTCCGCGAAACGGTTATCAGGTCGCGGGACCCTTTTCCGGTCCTTGGCGCGTCCATCGGTCCGGGCCCCTCCGCTGCTGCGCCCCCGCTCTCGGGCCCTCGCCGCGGGCTTCCTGGCGCTGGGCGGCGCGACCGGCGCGCTCGCCCTGTACTTCTACGCCGTCTCCCTGGGCCTGGAGAACCCCGTCACTCACCCGCTCCCGCCCGGGGCGACGAACTTCTTCGGCTACGCGCAGCGCTACTACCAGGTCCGGTCGGACCTCTGGCTCTGCGCCGACCTGAGCGCGGCCGCCCTCCTCGCCTCGGGGATCTCCGTCGCCCTCCCGTCCGTCTGGGCCTTCCCCGCCCTCTCGCCGCTGCGCCGCGCGCTCGCCCTCCTGCGCGGAAGGTCGACCAGGGTCCGGACCGCGGCGCTCGCCATTCCCCTCGCCCTCTTCGAGACCGGCCTCATCCTCTACGGGACGGTCAAGGGGCTCGACGGGTCGTCCGACCTCTCGATCGCCGCGCGGCTGGACGGTTCGCCGCTGGTGCGAGCGCTCGTCCAGGGCCCTCTGGGGCCCGGCGGCGCCCTCGGCACCTCCCAGGACTACTACTTCCTCCTCCTCTTCGCGGCGGTCCTGGCGGGCTGCGCCTACCGATTCGGCTCCCTGACGAGGGTGCTCCAGGCGGGCGCCCTCTCGATACTCCCGCTCCCCGTCATGATCCGCCTCTTCGACCCGATCGAGTTCAACACGTTCTTCGCCTCCGCCCTCGACCGCGTCGGGCTCGCCTGGTTCACGAACGCGCTCCTGCTCTACGCCGCGGCGGCGGTCTTCGTCTCGGCGACGGCCTACCGTGCGACCTCCGGGCTCGCCCCGTCCAGGAGGGCCGGCCGGGAGCGCCCCGTCCCCTAGGCGCCCGCCGGGGACGCCCGTCCTCCTTCGAAAGGGTTCTATATCTCGCCGCCGTTGGCCGGCGCGAACCGAATTGGAGCAGGTCATCGCGCCGGTGCTGGTCGCCAAGAAGAAGATCAAGACGCAGAGTTTCCCCTCGCCCGAGACCGGGCCGAGGGAGGCGCTCGTCAGGATGCTGGGAGCCGCGGTCTGCGGGACCGACAAGCACGTCTTCTCCCAGGGAGAGATCCGGCTCGGCCTCCCGGGGGACGTCGTGAAGCTCCCCGTCATCATGGGGCACGAGAACGTGGGCGTCGTCGAGCGGATCGGGGACCAGGCGGCCCGCGAGATGGTGACCGAGGGCGGTCCCATCGAGCCCGGCGAGCGCGTCGTCATCTCGGCGGACATCGTCTGCGGGACCTGCTACTACTGCAGGAACATCTACGGCTTCCCCTGGTGCCTCAACCACCGGTCCTACGGCGACGTCATCAGCTGCCGGGAGCCCCCCCACCTCTTCGGCGGGATGGCCGAGAAGATGTTCGTCCTCCCCGGGACCTTCCTCTTCAGGGTCCCGAAGCGGATGCCGGACGAGGTCGCGGTCCTGACCGAGCAGATGGCCGTCGCCTACGGGGCCTTCGGCAGGGCCTTCCAGAACCCCAACCCCAAGGAGGGCTACGCGCCCGCCGACGCGGTCGTCGTGCAGGGGGTCGGCCCCCTGGGGATGTGCAACGCCCTGATGGCTCGGATGCTCGGCGCCTCGAAGATCATAGCGGTCGACAGGTCTCCCTTCCGGCTGAAGATGGCCCGGTCGCTCTGCGGGGCGGAGACGATCGACCTGGCCGAGCACCCCAAGCCCGAGGACCGGGTCGAGGCCGTGCTCTCGATGACCGACCGGCTCGGCGCCGACACGGTGATCGAGTGCACCGGGTTCCCGCACATCGTCTCCGAGGGGCTCGACATGCTGAGGAACGGCGGCACCTACCTGGTCGAGGGGGCCTACTCCGAGGACGAGGGGACGAAGATCTCGCCCTCGAGGCAGGTCCTGGCGAAGAACGCCAAGATCATAGGCGTCTCGGGTATGCCCTACCAGGCCTACGCCCGGGCCCTGAAGATGATGGAGAGCTACCGGTCGTCGATCCACTTCGACAGGCTGGTGACCCACGTCTTCGGGCAGGAGGACGCCCAGGAGGCGATGCAGGTCTCCATGGGGATGGACTCGATGAAGGTCGTCGTCGGGCGGATGAAGAGGAGAGGGGGCGCCTAGGCGCCGGCCCCGGCGGGGCGCGGGCCGCCTAGTAGGAGAGAGGGAGACCTACCGGCTTCTCGGACTTTATCGACTGCCAGCCGGCGAGCCCGATCTCCATCGCCGCCCTGCCGTCCTGGATGGTCGCCCTCGGCCTGCCGTCGGTCGCGATGCACTGGACGAAGGCCGCCATCTCGTCGCGGTAGGCCTGGGCCCACCTTGAGCCCCAGTACTCGTGCCTCTGGTTCGAGACCTTGCCGTTCTTGTAGACGTGGGTCAGGCTATTCTCGCCCATCCCGATGTTGATCCCTCCCTCGGTCCCCACCACCTCCGCCCTCGAGTCGAAGCCGTAGGGCGTGTAGCCGCAGGCGTCGACCTGCGCGACGGCGCCGTTGGCGAGCCTCAGGTCCACGACGACCGTGTCGTAGTCCCCGTTCTTCCGGAGCTCCTCGTACATCGTGGCGTTGCCGTCGGCGTAGACCCTGGTGACCTCGCTGCCGGTGAGGTACCGGAGCGCGTCGAAGTCGTGGGAGAGCGTGTCGAGGAAGACCGAGCCCGACTTCTTCGGGTCGGCGGACCAGCCCGCGACCGTCGTCGGCGGGTCCCTGTTGTGCCCCCTGGCCAGGATCACCTTCCCTATCTCCCCGTCCTCAATCGCCTTCCTGGCGGCCATGAACGACGGGTCCGACCTCTTCTGGTACCCGACCTGGAACTTGATGCCCGCCCGCTGGACGGCCGCGATCATCTCGTCGGCCTCCCGCAGCGAGAGGGTCATCGGCTTCTCGCAGAAGACGTGCTTGTGACTCTCGGCGGCCGCCAGCGTGATCTCCTTCTTCAGGAACGGAGGGGTCGCCACGACTATGGCGTCCACCGAGGGGTCGGCGAGCAGGTCGTGGTAGTCGGCGTAGACCGCCCCGACCCCGAACTTCGTCGCCAGCTCCTGCGCCGCTGCCGCGTTGACGTCCGCGATCCCGACGAGCGAGGCCCCCGGGACCTTCTTCGTGCCGTAGTTCTCGCAGTGGAGCCTCCCGATCGCCCCGACGCCGACTATCCCGACCCCCAGGCTCTTGGTCGTCGACACTTCCCTCCTCCTCCCCTCCCCTTCCCGCCGCCCGCTCAGAGGACCGCGGCGGCGACCTTGTGGACCGCCGCGACGATGTCGTCGATGTCGGAGTCGGAGAGGAGCGGGCTGATGTCCAGGTGGACCGCCCTGCCCAGCAGGTCGATGCTCGCCTGGTAGCGCTTGGAGACCCTCTGTATCCCGTTGAAGATGTGCCCCCAGTGCATGAAGACGTGGCCGTCGTTGGTCGATGGGTCGTAGACGACCGCGGGATAGGACCCGCTCGTCGTCCAGATGTTCTCGGCGCGGAGCGCCTTCTTGAATGCTATGGCCTGCTGGGGCTTCTCCGTGAAGAAGACCAGCGAGATGCCCGCCTCGCCCGGGTCGTTGAGGCGCCGGAAGGTGATCGAGGGGATGTCGGAGATCCCCTTCTTGATCTTCGCCTTGTTCCGCTTGATGTCCTTGATGATCCAGTCTATCTTCTTGAGCTGCTCCCTGAGGATCGCGGCCGAGATCTCGTTCATCCTGTAGTTGACCCCGGGGAACGCCGGGAAGTCGAACTTCAGGGACTTGTCCTCCCAGGACCGGTAGGGCGTCCCGACGTCGTGGAACATCACCGACCGCTGGTAGACGAGCTCCTCGTCGGTGAGGACCGCCCCGCCCTCCCCTGCGGAGATCATCTTGTTCAGCTGGAAGCTGTACGACGCCACCCTGCCGTAGGTGCCGAGCTTCTTCCCCTTGTAGGTGGCACCGGCCGCCTGCGCCACGTCCTCGATGAGG
>JBEKTS010000141.1:0-6750 GCA_049515775.1 Nitrososphaerales archaeon
TCGGCAGGTTGATCGAGTTCGGGACGACGAAGGACATCTTCGAGAACCCGCGAGACGAGCTGACCGAGCGCTACGTCACTGGAAGGTTCGGGTGAGCCGAGCCAACCCGGGCCGGGATGGACTGCGGGGGCGCCCGATGCGACTATGGATGCTGCGACTGACCGGCAGGGCTTGACGGCGTCGGCTGGGGGGCGCCATCCCTCTTCTTCTTCGCCCTCTCCATCTCCTTCTCCGCCCCCTTCTCCATCTTCTTCTCCATCTTCTCGCGCTCCTTCTCCAACTTCTCCCGTTCTTTCTCCTTCTCCTTCTCCACCTTCCCCATCTTCTCCTTCGTCTTCTCCATCTCCTTCTCCTTCTTCTCCCGCTCCTTCTCGTCCTTCTTCCCCATGACTACCTTGTACTGCTCGCCGAGCTTCTTGTGGACCTCTATGGCATCGGCGCGCTCCATTTCCTTGTCGATGCACCACCTCCAGGCCTGCTTCGCGAAGCCCCAAAGCGTGATGAGGTCCTTCCGCTCGGTGTTGTCCGGCTTCCTTCCGACGAGCTGGACCGCCTCCTTGAAAGTGATCTCCTCGCCGGAGGGAGGCTGGGGGTTGCTCTCCGCTGACATTCGGGGTTACTTCGAGGTTCGGCGTTGGAATCGGTGAGATTTAACACGTTGCAACCGGATATTATCACGCTGCCGTCGTTCACGGGATTCACTCCCCGCCTCCGCCCCTGGAGGGCCTGCGACCGGTCCACCATCCTCGCCGCCCTCACAGCCCACGAGCACCCGCGCGAAGCTCCCCAGTCCAGCGAGCATCCGCCGCCGCTCGTTGTCCCGGAGCCCTCCCCGGCGCGGGATAGGTCCGGCCCCTGCGTTTTTATCACCCCGGGGGATTCCGTCCCCCGTTGGAGATAAGAGAGCTCTATCGTTACTCGTCGACCGTCAGGCGGAAGTTCCTCGACAAGCTGGGGACCCTTCCCTGGGACCAGGTCGTCGAGGACCGCGAGGCCAGCTTCCACAGCATGAGGAACATCATGGTGCACATGATCGACAACGAGGACTGGATAGTGAACTGGCAGCTCTCAGACCGGTCGGTGCCGGCCCGGAGGGCGAAGCCGGAGGACTTCGACAGCGTCCAGGCGATGAGGGACTACCTAGACGGGGTCGAGCGGAGGACCAGGGCCTACCTGGATGGGGCGGACGAGAAGGAGCTCGGCAGGCGGGTGAAGTTCACCCTGAGCTCGGGGACGGCCTTCGACCTCTCGGTCGAGGAGTGCCTCTTCCAGTCCTTCACGGAGCAGCTCTACCACCTCGGAGAGCTCATCGCGCTGCTCTGGCAGGAGGACGTCGAGCCTCCAACGATGCAGTGGTTCTGGAACAATCCCCGGATAGCGCCCTAGGGCCGCGGACCCCGTGCGGCGCGCTCAGGCCAGTGACTTGAGCGAGACATACGCCTGGGGGACACCCTCCTCCGGCGCTTCCTCGTAGGCCTCCCTTTCCTTCGTCTGCTGCTGGTCTTCGCGGCCGCCCGAGACGTTCGGCTCCTCCTCGTGCTGCTCCGCCGGAGCCCGCTCGTCCCTGGGCGCGAAGAAGCGCTCAATCAGGTCCTGGACGGACCTCAGGTCCTTCCTCTCGCTCTCGTTCGTCGACTTCATCGCCTCGCAGCGCTCCCTGACGGCGCCGTAGGACGGGGCTGTCGATAGCGGGTCCTCCGACTGCAGCCGGACCTTGGTCAGGAAGAGGTCGATCTCGTCGTCGTGGTGCTGCAGCTCGTCAAGGCGACCGTCGATCTTCTGTAGGAGCGCCTCGAGCCTCTCCCTCGGCCCGACGAACCTCTCGGACATCTCCTCGTAGACCTTCCTGTTGATCTCCCCCGACTCGAGCATCTTCGCCAGGCTCTTCCACTTGGCCTCGAGGACGTCGGTCTCGAACCCGGACGCGCTCGCCTCGGCCTTCCAGTCGGGGAATATCACCACCTCCTTCTTCTTCGCCGAGGCTATCCTGCTGCTCGGGAGCTCGAAGAGGCTGCCCCTGCTCTCCACGCCGATCGTCATGATGTTCCCCGAGAGGTCGAGGGTGTATCCGCTGAAGTCGCCCATCTCTCGTCCGTAGACATCCCTGACCGGAATCCCGACCGTCGCAAGCGAATCCGCTAGGTTCATCGTTAAGGGGGTGCATGGCGCACCATGGTAAATATGGTCGGCATTCCTAAATTACTCAACGAAATTCGAGGACACACAACCTTCGACCGCAGAGAGCCAGTCATGTTCTGAGAGGTCGCGATCGGTCCGCCCGCGGGATAGGGCGCATCTGTCGCGCTAACCGACGGGGGTTGTCTTCGAGCCCCTCTCTGAGCCCGGCATGCGCGAGCCCGGAGCGGCGGATGGGGCGTCTCTGGGAGACGACGGCGGCCGGAGGGCAGACAAGCCCCCGGAGACGACCGCTCTTCCAGGCGGCAGGATGGCGTTCGGCTGAGATCCTGGGTTGGGGCGCTTCGAGGCTACGGAGAGGTCTCGGAGACCCTCCTCGCCTTTCCCGACCATTCGAGGACGTACCCCTACCCATACCAGGTATCCCTCCCCCACTCGGGAGGGTGTTCCTTTCCTAGACCCGCCCTATCGAGAGGGTCGCCGATCTGTTATGAGCCTTCCACGTGGTCGATGAGTATCGCCTTGGGGAGGCCTGCTGTCGTCCCGTTTGACTTCCACGTCGGTCCGATATCGGCCCTCCGGACTAGACGAGGAGGAGGCCCGGGAGGCAAAGGCGATTCGACGGAGAGTCGGACCATAGGGTCAGACACATCGTCGAGGTTTATTCGCCCGGCTCGGAGCGCATGAGCGAATCACGATCGGGTGCGATGGGCTCGCATCGACCCGCCTTTGGCTCGTCTACCCAGGGCGCACCGTCGCACGCCCAGGGCTAACTTCCCGACGAGTTCGTCATCAATTAGTTTTATATACACGATTAGCCTAGCCTAATCGCTAGGCTTGCGCCCTATCAAGGTGATCTCAGACCTGAAGGCTGCGAGGCTCATAGTCGAGCCAGCGAACCGGCAGATCCTGAGGCACCTCGCCGAGACCGAACTCACCCAGAAGACGCTCTCCGAGCTGCTCGGGATGGCCCCCCCTTCGGTCTATTACCACATCAAGGAGCTGAAGGGGGCGGGCCTGATAACCGTGGCCAGGGTCGAACCAGAGTCTCACGGCATCCTTCAGAAGTACTACCGGGCCGAAGCGCTCTACTTCATCGTCGACTACGGGGCGATGCCCATGGACCTGAGGCGGTATTTCCTGTCGGTCAACCTAGAAAGGCTGAGGGGGATATTCTCGATAATCAAGGCCCTGAAGGGGGTCGAGGTCTCGCTCTCCAGCGCGCAGATGGAGAGGCTGGCCGACCGGCTCGCGTACTACCTGGCGGAGGTCGCGAAGGAGCACGGAGAGGAAGAAGACCGCCGCACGAATAGGGAGTCTCTCATCATCAACGTATGCGGAGAGGCCCTGCAGAGGATGATAGAGAAGGACCCCGAGAGCACGGAACCCCTCAGCCTGGAGCTACCCTACCTCGGGCTGGGGACGGCAGGGCGAAATCGGAGACCAGGGTGATCTCCCTTGGACCCCCTCGAGTTCTTCCTCCTCGTCGCGGCCTTTTCCTTCGTGGCCGGCGTTCTGGGTTCGTTCCTGGGCCTCGGAGGGGGCGTGATAATCATACCGCTGCTGACGCTCGTCCTGGGCGTCCCTCCGCTCTTCGCCATAGGTGCGAGCATCGTCTCCGTGATAGCGACGTCCAGCGGGGCCGCGTCCGCTTTCGTGAAGGAGAAGGTGACCAACCTGAGGATAGGGATGTTTCTCGAGCTGGCGACGACGTCGGGGGCCATCGCCGGCGCACTGCTGACCCTGTCGCTGGCGCGGGCGGACCTGGAGTGGGTCGTCTACACGCTCTTCGGCACGGTCCTGCTCCTTTCGGTCCTGCCGTTGCTCCGCACCATGCATGAGGAGCTTCCGGGCCCGGTCGTGCCGGACAGGATCAGCGAGCGCCTGGACCTCAGCGGCGACTACTTCGACCACAACCTGAGGACCCGGGTGAGCTACTCGGCCACCCGTTCGCCGCTCGCGCTCGCCATAATGTACGTCGCCGGCCTGGTCTCCGGCCTGCTCGGCATCGGGAGCGGGGTCCTGAAGGTCATCGCGCTGGACGTCGGCATGAAGCTCCCCATGAAGGTCTCATCCGCCACCAGCAACTTCATGATCGGGGTGACGGCGGTCGCGAGCGCCGGGATATTCTACCTGGGCGGGTACATCGACCCATTCATAGCGGCGCCCGTGGTGCTCGGAGTCGTGGGCGGTTCCGTCCTCGGGACCAGGGCGATGATGCTCTCCAGCAACAAGACGATCAAGCGGGTCTTCATCCCGGTCATAGCGCTCCTGGCGATCGAGATGCTGATGAGGGGGCTTTGAAGCGGCGTGGTGGAGCTTTATGAGGCTCCCGAGCGGGCGATCAAGGGCTCGCCGGACTTCGCCTCGATCATAGGGTCGCTGCTGAGATGGGGGGTCGTCCTCTCGTCCTCGATCATCGCGCTGGGGTGCGCCCTCCTGTTCGCGGAGGGCGAGACGGGCTATGCCGGCCTGGCCACGACCGCAGGGCTGACGGACAAATTCGGCGGGCTCCCGATGGGGTTGCCCTCGGTCTTCGAAGGCGTCCTGGCGCTCAAGCCCTATGCGGTGATCGATCTCGGGCTCCTGATATTGCTCGCCACGCCCATCCTCAGGGTCGCGGTCTCCATCCCCCTCTTCGCCCTGGAGAGAAGGTTCGCCTTCGTCCTGATAACGGGCACCGTCCTGGCGATCCTGATGCTCAGCATCCTCGTGATCGCACCTCTCGCCAGCTCGTAGCCTCTCGCCGCGATCTCCAGGCGGGCGACCGAACCCCGTGCTCCCAGGGGATGACACGGCCGGCGGTCTGACTCCGGATTCAACCCGTTCGCGGGTCACCCGCCCCGGGAGACGGCGGCCGTGCGGCCATGAAAGGGCGCAGACCGCATGCCCCTCCCCTCGACGACTCCGAAGCCGAGCCGCGGGCTCCGTCGGATCATCGGGTGATCTCTCCTCCCGCTTCACTTCGTATTGCCGCCGATTCGGTCGATCCTTATAGAACGGAGGTCGTGCAAACGCGTATCAAATGACGAGCGCAAAAAAGCTGCCGCTCCTCGGCAAGGGCGGAGGAGGGCCCATGATCGGCATGCTCGGCAGGGTGCTCTTCTACGTCATCCTCGATGTCTTGGTGGTGACGATAGTCGTTCTGGCCAAGCGTGGAGCGACGCTCGGTGCGCTCGAAACGGTCATCTGGGGGGACATCGTCACAGGGGCGCTGGTCGGGTCGGTCGCGTACCCGTTCTGGCGTCCAATATACAAGACCGCACCCTGAGCAAATCCTATCGCATCTCCAGCGACGCCTCATCAAATCACCCAGAGATGCGACAGCGCCCTCGATCCGCTCCTAGGCGGCGCTTGAGCTTGCTGCGATGCGACCTCCGCCGATCCCAGCGAGGGCAGCGTATGACGGCGGATTGGTTATCTCATCCAGGTCGATGAGCGCCGTCTCTCACGGCGTCGCGTGCCACGGAGCGCCGACCGGCGGCTAGTTGACCCGCCCGTGCGGCTCAGTCCATCGGTCTGACGATGGACTGCGGGCGGAGGTAGTCCATGAGCGTCTCGGGGCCCAGGACCCCTCCGCCGAGGCCGCTCAGGTTGTAGCCCCCGTAGGGGATGCCCTGCTTGAAGACGTTGTGCGCGTTTATCCAGGAGTTGCCGGCGACCAGAGACTCGGCGACGCGGTTCGCCCGGTCGATGTTGGCGGACCAGACGCTGTTGGCGAGCCCGTAGCGGGACCGGTTCACCAGCTCGATGGCCTCGTCCTCCTTGCCGAAGGGCATCACGTACGCGACGGGCCCGAAGATCTCCTCCCGGGCGCAGACGTTGTCCGGGGAGCCCGTCAGCAGGGCCGGCTTCACGTAGAAGCCGCCGGAGTGGCCGCTCACCGTGGCCTCTCCTCCCTCCAGCAGGGGCTTGGCCCCCTCGCTCTCGCCGCGCTCGATGTAACCGAGGACCCTCTTCCGCTGCTTCTCGCTCACCACCGGGCCCATCTTCGTCCCGGAGTCGAGCCCGTACCCGATCGACCGGTCGATGGTCTTGAGGTTCTCCACGGCCCGGTCGATGAACCGGTCCATGACCCTCTCCTGCACGACCCAGCGGGTCGCCGTGCAGCAGACCTGGCCCGAGTTGAGCGTGATGGCCTTGGTCAGGGCGTCCGCGGCGGCGTTGACGTCGACGTCGTCGAAGACGACGGCCGCGCCCTTCCCTCCCAGCTCCAGCTTCACCGGGACGAGGTTCCTTCCGCACGCCTCGGCCACCAGCCGCCCCACCTCGGGGGAGCCGGTGAAGGACATCCTCTGGACGCCGGGGTGGCCCGCGAGCGCCGCTCCCGCGGTCTCTCCGAAGCCCGGCACGATGTTGACGACGCCCGGAGGCACCCCCGCCGCCTCCGCCAGCTTGGCGAAGTAGAGCGTGGAGAGGGGCGTATCCTCGGCGGGCTTGACCACGACCGTGTTCCCGGCGGCCAGGGCGGGCGAGATGTCCCATCCCAGGAGCAGGAACGGGAAGTTCCACGGGATGATGAACCCGCACGCGCCGTAGGGCACGCGTATCGTCCTCGCCTCGTATCCGGAGACCGCGATGGGCTCCCGCCTGCGGGTGTGGACCGAGAGGTCG
>JBEKTS010000142.1:0-6731 GCA_049515775.1 Nitrososphaerales archaeon
GGTCTGGCCGGTGTTCTGGAGCGTCGCCCGCATGCCGGAGGCCGCCCCCCTGTGCTCGGGAGGGACGGAGTTCATGATCGATGCCGTGTTCGGCGCCGCGAACATCCCGCTCCCGAGGCCCATGGCGAAGACGGTCACGGCGAACTGGGGGTAGCTGAAGTCGTACGGCAGGAGCGAGAGGGCGAGGAACGCGCCGGCCGCGATCACCATCCCGAGGGTCGAGAGCAGCCGCGCGCCGTACTTGTCGGAGAGGTGTCCGCTGAGGGGGCCCATGACGAGGAACCCGAGGATCATCGGGACCATGTCGACCCCCGCCCAGAACGGCGTCGACGCGTAGCTGACCCCGTGCAGTGGGAGCCAGATCCCCTGGAGCAAGATCGTGAGCACTATCTGGACCCCGCCGCGCCCCATCGATGCCAGAAACCCGGCCATGATCGAGGCGGTGAACATCCGGTTCCCGAAGAGCTCGATGCGGAACATCGGGTCGGTCACCCTCCTCTCGACGAACGGGAAGGCCGCCAGCAGGGAGAACCCTCCGGCCAGCGACGCGACGACCCAGGGGTTGCCCCAACCCATCGAGGAGCTCTCAGAGGGGACCAGGGCGTAGGTCACCCCCACGAGCACCAGGGTCAGGCCTCCCCCGAAGGTGAGGTTGCCCCAGACGTCGAGCCTCTGGCCCTTCCGGATGGTCGCGATCTCCTTGAGCTTCGTGTACGACCAGATCGTGCCGAGCGCCCCGACCGGCACGCTCACCAGGAAGATGTAGCGCCAGTCGAAGAGCGCCAGGACCCCGCCCAGCACGAGCCCGGCGAGGGAGCCGGCGATAGCCGCGGTCTGGTTTATCCCGAGCGCCTTCCCCCTCTCGTTCTTGGGGAAGGCATCGGTCAGGATCGCGGCGCTGTTGGAGAGCAGGAACGCGCCGCCGATCCCCTGGACGATCCTGAAGAGGATGAGCTCCGACGCTCCCAGGTCCCCCGTGCTGGGAGTGATGGCGCAGAGCAGCGAGCCCACCGTGAAGATCACGAAGCCCAGGTTGAACAGCCTGACCCTCCCGTACATGTCGGAGATTCGCCCGAAGGAGACGAGGAGGACCGACGTCACCATGACGTACCCGAAGAGGATCCACAGAAGGTACTGGAAAGAGGTCAGGGGGTCGATCGCTATGCCCCGGAATATCGCGGGGAGGGAGATCAGCACGATCGTACCGTCGATCGCCGCCATCAGCGTCCCCATCGTCGTGTTCGAGAGCGCGACCCACTTGTACTCGACCACCTAGGAGGCACCTTCCTAGCAGAGGCCGGGGCGCGCCGTCGCGTTCAAGGCAGAACTTTGAATGGTCAAAGTCTTTACTATTTATATATTATCTGTCTCTATCTTAACTATTTATACCCGAACTATCTCCCGGGGTGACATGGCCGAGCGAGAAGAGACCGCTGGACCCACCGATGAGGCCTACGACGCCGTCATAGCGACGTACAGGGTGATCAAGAACGCCATGAAGGGGCTGGTCTCCGACGAGGCGCTGACCCAGCCGCAGTTCCAGGCGCTGAAGGTGATCGCGAAGGACGGGGCGATGCTCATGAGGGAGCTGAGCGCCGCCATGCTCGTCTCCCCCGCCAACGTCACCGGGATTGTCGACAGGCTCGAGGGGAAGAGGCTGATCCGGAGGACGGCGAGGGAGGGCGACAGAAGGGCCACGATGGTGGAGCTCACCCCGGAGGGGAGGGCGGTGCAGGGGAGGGTCGCCCTCAGACAGGCTGAGCTGGTTCAGCGCGCCCTCGGGGCGTTCACGCCGGCCGAAAGAAAGGCCCTCTGCGACCTCCTCGGGAAGCTCCAGCGCGAGCTGACGGGCTCTATCGGTGAGGGCTGAACGATAGCCAGTCCCTCCGGACGCAATGGCCTGACAATGAGGCTCGGTCCTACCATTCGTTCCTCTGGCTCCGCGTGCCGGGACTCGGCTTCGCAGCAATCCTCACCGACCGATAAGGGCCTGGAGAGGAAGGTAGTACATGCAAACTACTACCACGGCCTGGACCGAGATGGTCAAGAAGGAAGCCAGAGGCCTCAACGACTTCAACCTCGGAGAGGTCCGCGAAGTCGGCACCAACTACATCGTCACAGAGAAGGGCACCCTCTCAAGACACTACTACTATGTCCCCAAGTACCTCGTCAAGGGATACGACGGACACAACCTGTGGTTCAACGTGACGGAGGCCCAGGCGGAGAAGGAGTTCAAGAGGGCCACCGTTCCGACGGCCGAAGAGTACCTCAGGTACAAGACCCCCACCACCCCCGCAGACGTAGAGAACTGGGTTCCCGGGTTCTAGTCCGGACCGGCGGCTCCTTCAGAGCGTTCTGAAGGAGCGCCCCTAAGGCGGATCACGGAACAGAGGCGGGGCTGCGCATTCTGCCAGAGGCCCGGTCCCCCGGTTGCGGGGATCGGATGCTTGGTTTAGCGCTCGCCTGGAAACCGGTCTTGGGAGCACGACGATGAGCCCCGGGCGGACGGGCCCGAGGTTGATCGGTGGGAGGTTGTCGGGTCCGATCGTGAGCCGACCGAGTCCCTTGAGCCATGCAAGGAATCGCTCGGCGCTGCGCATCGCTCGGACTACGCCTCCCTGTCGAATCGCATGGGTCATGGTCCCTCACCCGGTCCTGTTTGGCGTCGGGCTCCATTCGCCTGCCGTCGTGGTCGTACGCCGCTCTCTTGACCGGCATCGTGAAAGGATACGGCGACTCGACACCTCTGTGCCTCGCCGTCGTGAACGCGTCGAAGACGGTGCGGAGGAAGGCTCCGATGGCGACAAAGGTCACACCAGGTAGACCAGATCCAAGAACCGGAGGTCGCGGCAGAGCGCCCCAGGGACTGTCTCTCGCTGGAAGATCCCTTGCCCAAGGAACCAAAGTCTCTATCAAGGTCAGGAATCGCCGGACCGAGCCCCCTCGGCAGTACCATCTCTGGCTAGGCGGAGAAGCAGGCACAGACAACGATCCCGAGCACGGCGTGGTCCCGAGAATTCAAGGCTGTTCTGCGTCAGTCGATCGCGCAAAGCATCAGCGCGAACGTTTCTTGGTTGTCATCGTTCCCGGTAGCTCATAACGGCCTCTTCCCTGTTTTGAATCGCCTCGAACTCGTGCTCATCCGACCCTTCTCCAGCCTTGTTGTCCGACTCCTCTGACTCCGCCTGATACCTCGACTCGGTATCGGGATTCGTGGCTTCCTCGTGCTGTCGTTCCACCGCTCGTGATTCATCCTCGGCTCCCTTGTGGCCGCCTCGGCTCAACGAAATCACGCCCGTTCGTCCCGTCGTGCCTCGCGCATGTCCCTCTCAGATCGAGCTTCTTCGAGCAACACACCCAGCGTCTGCTCGCTCTCGAGCCTGCTCGCCCCATGAGGCTGCGTCCGCTTCGCCATCCTATCCATCTCTCAGAGCAGCAGCCCGGCCCTAGTCCTTCCTGGCCTTTCTCTGCGCCTTCCCCAGGTTCTCTCTTGCTTTTCCCTCGGCCTGCTCGACCTTGCCCTTGGCCTGCTCCGTCTTGTTATTCCTCAGCTTCCCTACCTCTTCGCGGACCTTTCCCTTGATCTGCTTGCCCTTCCCCTTTACTTCATTCTCGCTCATGATGACATATGGAAGGTCGGTGTTAACTGGAGGATGGAGACATCATTTGGAGCCTTCTTACATAGGCTTGCTCCACAGATGAGACAAGACGGAGCAGGGAGGACGAGCGACCCAAGGCGTCGGGCTGAGAACGGGGCGGGCGTCGAAGGCGGTCCGCCATCCTTCAGAGCGACCCTCGACTCTCGCGGCCGTAGTCGCGTCTCGGCGACGGCGAGTCGCACGACGATCCCTCCGGAGGGGTGATCGGGGGAAGGAGGTGACCGCCCGAGCGATGGTATGCATTTTTGACCCGAAGACGGTGACGACCCGAGGCCGAAGGCGGTGCGATTCCCGTCAAGCCCGCGCCTCGTGCATCGCTCCCGACGGGGCAAACGCCCCGGCGCGCCTCGCCTGTGTCGGTGCAGACCCATGTCAGGGGTATCAAACCAGGCTCGACCAGCCTCAGATTGGTCGAGGTCCCGAAAGACGGATGCGCGCGTTCGTCTCCCGGGCGACCGGGAGCGCCAGCAAGAAGATCGGCTTCGTCGCCGGGACGAACGCGGTCCTCGACGCTCACGTGAACGACGATTCCTCGAGGCAGACAGCCTCCCTCTCTGCGTCCTCCTCCTCTTCGGCCCCACCCCATCCAGGCGGGCAGCGACGGTCCGGGGCGGAGGTCACGCAGCCTCTGCGACCTCCGGCTCAGGTGTCGTAGGCGGCGGTCAGGGCGGTGTTCTGGTCCAACCCGAACGTCCTGCACGGGTCCGTGAGGCCGCCGTCCCAGTGGCTGAAGACCAGGTTCTGGAAGCTCTCGGCGCAGACCGTGGACGGGTTGCCCGCGGGCCCGGCGTAGGTGGCGGGGCTGAATCCTGCGCCCACCTGGGTCCCGCAGTACGAGAAGGTCACCATCATCCCGCCCATGGGCGCGCCCGAAGGCGTGACCGAATTCACCGTGATGGAGTAATCGCTCGGAGCGGGGCCTCAGCAGGTCCTCGTCGAGAGGTTCTGACGCAATCGACTTGTCCGTGGACGGGCTTCGTCGAGTCCTGACCCGTCCGGCGTTGACCATGTGAGTCCCGGGACGCCCCTTCCGTCGGTCGGTCGGACGGTCGGACGGAACGCTTAAGACGTGTAAGGCGCCCGCGCCACCAGTTCGTGAACCTCCGGTACAAGCGCCAAACGGTCTCTGCTCTCGTGCTGCTCGCTGTGCTGCTCTTCGCGTCCTCCTCCGACCCCTTTGCTCGCGGCCAGGCCGTGGTGGCGTCCGTTCCCGTCGGAGGCACGTCGTACGGCATCGCCTACGACTCGGCCAAGGGCGAGCTCTTCGTGACGCACTTCTTCAACGACACGATCACCGTCCTCTCCGACTCGAACGACGCGGTCGCCGCGACTATCCACTTCGGTCAGAACTACGAGCCGGATGGCATAGCCTACGACTCCGCCAGGGGCGAGCTGTTCGTGGCCAACTACGGGGCCAACACCGTCTCGGTCGTATCCGACGCGACTGACAAGGTGATCACGAACGTCTCTGTCGGCGCCTATCCCCTCGCGGTCGCTTACGACTCCGGGAAGGGCGAGGTCTTCGTCGCGAGCGGCACATCCAGGTCCGCCGCGTCGGTATCGGTCATCTCCGACACCACGAACGCGGTCGTGGCTAGCGTCGCAGTCGGTAATCAACCGAGAGCACTCGCCTACGACCCGGCCGACGGGAAGGTCTTCGTGGCAGACTACGGGACGAACGCGGTATCGGTCATCTCCGACTCCAACGACTCGGTGGTCGCCACCGTGACCGTGGGAGAGGGCCCGTCAGGCCTTGCCTACGACTCGGGCAAGGGGGAGATCTTCGTGACGAACTACGGCGACAGCACGGTCTCGGTCCTCAGCGGCTCGACCGACGCGGTGATCGCCTCCATAGCGCCCAATCCCCATTTCGGGCCCCTCGGTCCCAACGGCATAGCGTACGACCCCGCGACCGGTGAGGTCTTCGTGGCCGATGAAGGCAACGGCAACACCAGCACGACTTCGGTCTCCATCATCAGCGATGCGGCGAACGCGGTCACCACGGCCGTCAACACCAAGCTCACCAACACCGTGATAGCCTACGACGCCGCCAAGGGGGAGATGTTCGTCGGGAGCAACGCCGACTTCGACGTCGCGGTCATCTCCGTAGGCGCCGCCGCCGTCAGCACGTCCGCTACTTCCGGCTCGTCATCTGCGACGTCTGCCAGCACGACGACGTCGCAGTGCTTCAGCTCGGGCTCCATCGGCTATCAGCTCTCGGTGTCTTGCACGAGCTTCTCTTACAACACGGGTACGGCCCAGGGCGGTCCGGGTACGGTGGGTGTCGGGTTGGACCCCATCGGTCTGGCCTATGATTCCGGAACGAGCGAGGTGTACGTGGCGGATTTTAGCAGCCCCGCGGTCGCAGCCATATCCGATGCGAGCAACTCGGTCGTCGCGACGGTCGAGGTGCCCGGGCTCAACAATCCAGGGTTCCGCGACAGCCCGAGCCCTCAGTACGTCGCATACGACGCGGCCAAGGGCGAACTCTTTGTGTCCAACCTCTACGGCAACTGCGTCACGGTCATCGCGGACGCGACCAACACGGTCGTCGCCACGATCGACCTGGGACACGATTCGTGGAACGATGGGATAGGGATGTATCCGGTGGACCTCGCCTATGACGCGGCCAAGGGCGAGGTATTCGTGGTCGATCAGGGGAACACGACAATCTCCGGACAATACGACGCGAGCGCAGGCAGCGTGTCGGTCATCTCAGACACCACGAACACGGTCGTTGCCTCCGTGCCCCTCGGCGATTTTCCGGGCAGCATCGCGTACGACCCCGTCAAGGGCGAGATGTTCGTGGTCGAAGACGGGGCAATCCCGTCCAGCGTCAGCGCGTCCAACACGGCGAACGGACAGGTCTCCGTGATATCCGACGCGACGAACTCCGTGATCGCAAACGTGACCGTGGGACCGTTCCCTGACGGCGTCGCCTACGACTCCGCCAAGGGAGAGCTCTTCGTGTCATCCTCGGGGAGCACCACCCTCGGAGGCAGCGTCTCCGTCATCTCCGACCAGAGCGACTCGGTGGTCAAGACCGTGGCGATGGACGACGCAGGCTCCGCT
>JBEKTS010000143.1:0-6643 GCA_049515775.1 Nitrososphaerales archaeon
GATGAGCGCGTCGGCTATCACGTTCCCCACCATCACCTGGGCCGTGAAGCTCTTGGTCGCGGCCACGCCGACCTCGGGCCCGCAGTTGAGGAGGAGCGCCTCGTCCGACTCGCGAGCCAGCGACGACCCCGCCGCGTTCACGACCGAGATTATCCTGGCGCCCTTGTTCCGCGCCAGCTTGATCGCGTTGAGCAGGTCGGCCGTCTCGCCCGACTGGCTGAACGCGACCACGACCGTGCCGTCGTCTACGAAGTGGGCCTGGTCCTCGAACTCGCCGGCTAGCGCCGTGTCGCAGCGCATCTTCGCCTCGCGGTTGAGCCTGTCCTTGAGGAGCAGGGCCGCGTGATAGCTCGAACCCGAGGCGGTGAGCACGACCGACCTGGCCGACCTCAGGACCCTGATGAACGCCTCGAGCCTGGCCGGGTCCTGGAGCAGCGCCCTCTGGACCGTCTCGGGCTGCTCGTGGATCTCCTTCAGGGTGTAGTGTGCGTAGTCGAGCTTGGAGAGGTCGGAGAGCTCCCAGGCGAGCTGGGTCGGCTTCTTCTCCACCTCCTTCCCGTCCATCCCGAAGACCCTGTAGCCGTCGCCCGTGATTATCACTACCTCCATGTTGTCCAGGAAGACCGCCCTGTCGGTCCTGGAGATGAACGCGAGGACGTCGCTGGCCAGGAACATCTCCTTCTCGCCGACGCCGACGACCAGCGGCGCGTCGTTCCTCGCCCCGACGATGACGTCGGGTCGGTCCCTGAACATCACGACCATCGCGAACTGGCCCTTGAGCTTCTTCGCCGCGGTCAGGGTCGCCTGCAGCGGGTCCTTCTTCCGCCCGTAGGCCTCCTCTATCAGGTGCGGGATGACCTCAGTGTCGGTCTGGCTCCTGAAGACGTGCCCCTCTCCGATGAGCCGCTCCCTGAGCTCCAGGTAGTTCTCGATTATCCCGTTGTGCACGACGGCGACCTCGCCGCCGCAGGAGAGGTGCGGGTGCGCGTTCTCGGTCGTCACCCCTCCGTGGGTCGCCCACCTGGTGTGGGCCATCCCCGCATGGCCCGCCATCCCCGAGGCGCCGTGGGCCCTCTCCAGGTCGTCGATCCTCCCCACCGCCTTGCGCGCCTCGAGCCGACCGTCGTGGTCCGTCACGACCCCGGCGGAGTCGTACCCTCTGTACTCGACGCGCCGCAGCCCCTCCATGAGGACCGGAGCGATCTCGTCGCCCGAGATGCCTGCTATAATCCCACACATGCTGTCCCCGACCCGGATTACCTTTGTTATAACCTCTGTAGCGTCGCTCGGTCGAGGATGCAAACGGGCGTTTGCATGCTCCTCGCTCCTCCAGGGTGGGTGCCCGCGTTACCATGCATAATGATTTAATAATGGTCATCCGGCGGTCGCGAACGTGCAGAAGGAGAGCCTCCTGGTGGACAGGGACGCGGAGACGAGCAAGCGGGTCTCCGTCGCCGAGGACCCCTCCAGGTTCTTCCCCGCGGCCACGGGCATGGGGTACCGCATCCTGCGCCTCCTCTCCAACGGCCCGCGCTACCCGTCCGCCGTCGCCCGTGAGCTCGGGGTCTACCACCAGACCGTATACTACCACGTCCGCAAGCTCGAGCGGGCCGGGCTCGTGAAGAAGGTCGGGAAGGAGGTCGTGCGGGGCGGCAGGGCAGACCTCTACGCCCTGGCCGTCGACGGCTTCGCGGTCGAGTTCCCGGTCGAGCCCCAGCCCTTCCGGGGGCCCTCGGACGCGACCCGCTCGTCCCGCCTCGGCTCCTTCCTGCGCGAGTTCATCTCGACCGGGACCCTGGACGGCTGGGTGGTCGTCGGGTCGCCGGAGCCTCACGGCCCCAACAAGACGCAGGGGAGGGACGGCCACTACGCGATCCAGCTCGGCTTCGCCCTCGGCCAGTTCGTCGGCGTGCCGCGCTCGTTCCCCGTCAAGCTCGACGTGGACCTGAGGAACGAGAAGCTCGAGACCTCCAACCTGATAATCGTCGGAGGACCCCGCACAAACCTGATAGCGGCCAAGGTGAACTCGCACCTCCCGATCAAGTTCTCGGAGGAGTCGTTCTGGGGCTCGATCGTCGACGAGCACGGCACCCGCTACCTCTCGGAGTGGGAGGCGCTCGTCGCCAAGGTCAGGAACCCATGGAACGAGGAGCGCCACTGCATCGTGGCGGCGGGGCTGAGCGGGGCCGGTACCAAGGCCGCGATCATGGGCATGACGAACTTCGCAGACCAGGTCTTCAAGGGATACACCGAGGGGGAGTACGCCGTGCTCCTGCGGGGGCTCGACATGGACGGGGACGGGAAGGTCGACGGCGTGGAGGTCCTGCGGAGCGCGAGCGCCCAGACGATGCGGACCGGGTCTAAGTAGAAGACCCCGCCGTGCTGGCGGGACGGGCGCAGGAACCCCAAAGGACAATTCTTATAATCCGAGACCGGAGGGCTGTCCAGACACATTTGTCGTCTGAGTTCAGGTATCTGGTTAGGATCCGGGGTAAGGACCTCGAAGGAAGGAAGAAGCTGATCCCCGCGATCGCTGACCTGAAGGGGGTCGGGGACAACTTCGCGCAGGCGATCGTCAACAGCCTCGGGCTCGACCCAAAGGCCAGGCTCGGGACCCTGAGCGAGTCGCAGCTCAAGGACCTGGAGAGGGCCCTGATCGACGGCTCCTCGCTGAAGGTGCCGCAGTGGGCGCTCAACCGGAGGAGGGACCCCGAGACCGGCGAGACCAAGCAGCTCGTAGGGCCTGACCTCGACTTTGCATTGAAGACGGACCTCGACAGGGAGAAGAACGTCCAGTCCTGGAGGGGGATAAGGCACGGCCTCGGCCTGAAGGTGAGGGGCCAGAGGACGCGCACGACGGGCAGGAAGGGCCGGACCGTCGGCGTGAGAAAGTCCGCGCTCCAGGCGGCCGCACAGGCGGCGAAGGGAGCGGACGAAGGGAAGGAGAAGAAGTAGCGGGTGCGTTTGTAGATGGGAGACCCTCGAAGACCGCGCAGGACGTACTCGAAGCCCCGGAGCCCGTGGCGGAGCGACCAGCTCGCGCAGGAGCTCTACCTCCTCGGCAGCTACGGCCTGAGGAACAAGCGGGAACTCTGGAAGGCCCAGTCGCAGCTGAGCTCGATACGCAAGCAGGCAAGGCAGCTCCTGGCGGCCTCGGACGTGGTCCGCAGCCGCGAAGAAGGCAAGCTGATCGACAGCCTCCTGAAGAAGGGGCTGCTACAGCCCGGGATGATCCTCGACGACGTCCTCAGCCTCAGCGTGGAGGACATGCTCAGCAGGAGGCTCCAGACCGTCGTCTACAAGCGCGGCAGCGCGGTCTCTCCGATGCAGGCCCGGCAGCTGATCGTCCACAGGCACGTGAAGATCGGGGACCGGATCGTCTCGGTGCCCGGCTACCACGTCACGGCGGAGGACGAGAAGAAGATCGTGCTCACCGGCGGCATAGGCGTCCCCAAGCTCGCGGAGCAGCCCGCGCCAGCGGCGGAGCCCGCCCCCCAGCAGCCGGCCGCGCCGGCGGGGGGACAGTGATAGCGCTTGTCAGAAGAAGAGTTCCTGCGTGACAAATGGGCTGTCGTGCACATCTACAGCAGCTACAACAACACCATAGTCCACATCACCGACCTCACCGGCGCGGAGACGATCTCGTTCTCGTCGGGAGGCAGGCACGTGAAGGCCGACAGGTTCGAGGCCTCGCCCTACGCCGCGATGCGCTCCGCCTCGGCCGCGTCAGACGTCGCCAAGGGGAAGGGCATCACCGCGGTCCACATCAAGGTCAGGGCGGTCGGAGGGACCGGCCCCAGGACACCCGGCCCCGGCGCGCAGGCCGCGATCCGTGCCATAGCCCGCTCGGGCTTTAGGATAGGCCGCATAGAGGACGCCACCCCGATCCCTCACGACACGACGAGGAAGAAGGGCGGCCGCAGAGGAAGAAGGGCGTAACCGACCTCAACCTCCAGAGGGGGCCTCGGGGCCCGTGCCGCCTGCTCGACGTTCGTCCGAGGCGCCTCTCCGCCGAGCGATGGCGGTGGGACGCTCTGGCGTTCGTGCCTGCGGTGCTCCGTGCGACGTCTCCTCTGACTACGACCACTAGGTCGGCGGCCAGACCAGTGGCAGCCTCATCGTGGGATTCGGTACTACTCCTCCGCGAGCCGGGCCGCCTCCGCCGCGAGCTCGTCCTCCACGGCTTCCACCTCTCCCGCTGGCCCGTCTTCCACGTCCAGTTCGGCCATCTCCTCCTCCTCAACCTCGAGCGCTTCGTCGAGCACTCCTGGCAACGCGCCGATCTGCCCGTGCAGCTTCGGCAGGAGACCCGCGCAGGTCGGGGCTACCACCACCGACGGGAACGGCAACGCCTGGGTCGCTCCGGGGCTGGAGGGTCGCCGGAGGGAACCTGGGTCACTACCTCTTCCCGTGTCCGGAGAGCGGTGTCCCCTCACCATTGCGGCGGGGTCGAGGGGTCCGAGGGACCTAGAACGGCCAACGGGGCCGGATCGTCACGTTCCATTGCGCCCAGGGAAGGGACTCCCGACGTGTCTGTGGCGAGCGACCGCCGGCTCTATGGCGCCGGGATCGACCACGATGGGCCCGGGATGAGCCCTCCCGACGGGGGGTGGGCGCCCTCGTAGATGAAATACTATCGCTAACCGCATTCCAATGATATAACATATGAAAAGTTTATCTGCCTAGTTTGCAGATAGTGTGTCGAGATACCTGACCAGACTCGACGGACCTGGCCGGACGAAGGCGCTCTCGGGCGTCGCAGCTATTCTTCTGCTCTCGGTGATGGCGTTGTCGCTTATCCCTTCGGCCCACGCCGAGGCCCCCGGGGCGTGGACGCCGACTACCAACTACCTCTTCAGCGCCGAGGGCACTTCGTGCGCCATCTCCGGCGACGTCATGTTCTGCGTAGGGGGGCTCGACCTGAACATCGATTCCGTCGTCGACAACGTCTACTATGCGACCGTCGGCTCCAGCGGGATCGGCGGCTGGACGGCCACCACGAACTATCCATTTACCGCCGGCGTCGATCTGACGACGTGCGTAACCTCTGACGGGTACATCTACTGTATCGGAGGCTTCAGCCAAGGGGTCGTCACCGCCGATGTGGACTACGCCGAGCTCTCGGGATCGGGCATTGTGAACGGCTGGCGGTCGACGACGAGCTACCCCATCCCTGTGGAGGGGGCCTCGTGCGTGGTCTCCGGCGGGTACATCACGTGTGTCGGCGGCACGATGATCGGGCCGACCGGGATAGTCTCCAACGTCTACTCCGCTCCCCTGGAGAACCCGGGCATCGGGACCTGGACCGAGACGACCGATTACGCATGCACCTCCGCCTGTGGCACCTCCGGCGTCACGGGGATTCCCACGGAGCTACAGGCCTGCGTGGTGACGGGCACAACCCAGGCCTACGTAACCTGCATGGGAGGGGAGGAGAGCGTCGGTGATGGCGACTACCCGCAGGTCGGCACTACCTACTACAGCACCCTGACGAACGGCGCGGTCGGCAGCACCTGGACACAGACGACTTCCTACCCGGCCACCTCGGTCTCCGGGGCCGGCGAGTGCGTCGCCACCGGGGGCTACATGTACTGCGTAGCGGGAGGAGACGGCGCAAACAGCGAGCACGACTATACCTACTTCTCGCAGGTGTCGAACGGCGCCCTGGGGGCGTGGACGCTAGCCTCCGACTACGGGCAAGCGGTCTCCACCGAGCAGTGCGTCGTCTACTCCGGCGACATCTTCTGCGCGACCGGTAACACCATCTATCTGGTCTCCCCTGGGACTCCTGCCACTTCGTACTACTCTGCGGTCTCCGGATCGTCGACCACCTCTTCCTCGACCACGACGTCGTCGAGCACCACCACGACGAGCTCCAGCTCCTCTTCTACCACGACCAGTTCCTCCTCCACCACGTCCAGCTCCTCGACCGCCAACGTCTGCCCTAGCACCTCCGGAGGCGTCCTGATGCCGCCTGGCTCGATGTTCATCGACCAATCCGGGAATGCCTGGGTGACCCCGATCGGGAGCGGAAGCGGTGGGGTGGCGCACAGCTATTTCTTCGCTGGCCCCGAGGCCAACGTGCCTCCTCCGATGCTCCAGGGTTGGGCGGGTGTCTATGGGACCTACGGTGGGCAGCAGGGATGGATAATCACCTTCTACTGCTAGAGGGCGCCGGGGACAGGACGGGCGGGCGGGCGGGATGGTCCACCGGTGCCTCGGTCGAACTGCGTGGACCGTGAATGCTTTTAAACCCCACTCGCGCCTGCGTGGAATCCTAGTTCTACGGAGTGATTGTTAGGGATTGGTTGTCGCGGCCAAGGTTAAAGTGCTCGAGGAGAGCGACGAGAAGGTCTCGCTTCAGCTCGAGGGAGTCGACCGCAGCTACGCCAACGCCATCCGGCGGTTCTGCATCTCGGAGGTCCCCGCCATGGCGATCGACGACATCGTGATCCTGGAGAACTCCTCGGTCCTCTACGACGAGATCCTCGCCCACAGGCTGGGCATGATACCGCTCCGCACCGACCTGGACCGCTACGTCCTGCCCGAGAAGTGCGACTGCGGGAACCCGCTCGGGTGCCAAAAGTGCAGGGTCCTGATAGTGCTCGACGCGGTGGCCCACGACAAGCCACGGACCGTGCTC
>JBEKTS010000144.1:0-6569 GCA_049515775.1 Nitrososphaerales archaeon
CGCCGCTGAACTCGTGCGGGAACCGCATCATCCCGTCCAGCGGGAGCCCGACGGCGTCGACCATCCTCGCCACCCTCTCGTCGATCTCGCTCCTCCTGTACTTCTTGAAGACCGTGAGCGGCTCCCCTACGATGTCCCTGATCCTCTGCCGGGGGTCGAGCGACGCGTGGGGGTTCTGGAAGACCACCTGCATCTTCTGCCTCATCGCCCGAAGCTCCTCGTTGCTCACGGTGGTGAGGTCCTGCCCCTTGAAGAGTATCTGGCCGGAGGTCGGGCGGTCGAGCATGAGCATCACCTTGCCGAGGGTCGTCTTCCCCGACCCGGACTCGCCCACCAGCCCCAGGGTCTCCTTGACCTTCACGCTCAGGCTCACGGTGTCCACGGCGTGGACGTGCTGCCTTCCCTTCCCCCGGATGCGGTCGCCTAGCTCGTAACGGACGGGGAAGTGCTTGACGACGTCCCTGGCCTCGACGATGTCCTCTCCTTCCATCATGCCGTCTTCTCCCTCAGGAAACAGGCGACGCGATGGTCGTCGCCGACGTCCAGGAGCGCAGGCCCCTCGGCCCTGCACCGGTCGAAGGCGTACCTGCAGCGGGGGTTGAACCTGCACCCCGGAGGAGGGGCCCTCAGGTCCGGGACGTCCCCGCTGATGGCGTCGAGCTTCCCCTCGTCCTTGTAGCGCTTGGGGAACGAGAGGATGAGGGCCTCCGAGTATGGATGGAGGGGCCGCCTGAAGAGGCCCTTGACGTCGGAGAGCTCCACGAGCTGGGCGGCGTACATCACGGCGACCCTGTCCGCCACCTGCGCGGCGACCGCCAGGTCGTGAGTGATGAAGATGATCGACGAACCTATCTCGTCCCTCAACCCCTTGATCAGCTTCAGGACCTGCGCCTGTATCGTCACGTCGAGGGCCGAGGTGGGCTCGTCGGCTATGAGGAGCGAGGGGCGCTCGACCAGGGCTTGGGCGATCATCACCCGCTGCGCCATGCCTCCGCTGAGCTCGTGCGGGTACTTGTTGACGACCTTCTCCGGGTCGGAGATGTTCACGGCGCGGAGGGCCTGGATTATGTCGTCGTCGTACCTGCGCTCGCGCCTCGCCCTGGGCGCCTGGGGGACCACCAGCCTGGACGCCCGCGCCCTGGCCCCGTACTCCAGCTCCGGGTTGCCGACGGCGAACTGCTCCGGCCTCTTCTCGCCCCGTCCCTTCCTCGTGTTGATGGCCTCCCTGAGCTGTTGCCCCACGGTGTAGACGGGGTCGAGCGAGCTCATCGGGTCCTGGAATATCATCGATATCTCGGTCCCGCGGAGCGCGGCCATCTCCCCTCCGTTCAGCTTGAGCATGTCCGTCCCCTTGAAGAGGATCTGCCCCGAGGCGATGCTCGCCGAGGGCTTCTGGAGCAGGTTGATTATCGACAGCCCGAGCGTGCTCTTCCCGCACCCGGACTCGCCCACCACCGCGAGTATCTCCCCCCGCCTCACGCCGAGGGAGAAGTGGCTGAGCGCGGCGATCTTGCCGCGGCCCGTCCTGTACTCCACCGTGAGGTCCGAGATGTCCAGGAGCAAGCCGTCCGCCCGGGGGGCGACCATCAGTTGGACAGCCCCCTGATCTTCGGGTCGAACGCGTCCCTGAGCCCGTCCCCGAAGAGGCTGAAGGAGATGGCGACCAGGAATATCGCCAGCGCCGGCACGACGGGGGCCCACGCCGCGGTGCTGAGGTACTGCTCCTGCTGGACGGTCATGAGACCCCACTCCGAGAGGGGCGGCTGCGCGCCCACCCCGAGGAAGCTGAGGACCGAGAAGGTCAGTATCACGTTCCCAAAGTCCAGTGCGGCGTAGACCAGCATGACCGGGAGGATGTTGGGGACGATGTGACGGAGGAGCGTCGCGCGGGGGCGCTGCCCGATGGCCCTGGAGGCCTCTACGAACGGCTGAGACTTTATCGATAGCGTCTGCCCCCGCGCGAGCCTGGTGTAGACGGGCCACCAGACCGGGGCGAGGGCGATTATGGAGTTGTTGACGCTCGGCCCGAGGGCCGCGACTATGGCGAGCGCTAGCACTATCCCCGGGAAGGCCAGGAATATGTCCGTGACCCTCATGATCGCCTCCTCCACGACCCCGCCCACGAAGCCGGCTATCGTCCCCGTGATCATCCCGAAGGAGAGGGCTATCGCCAGGACGGCTATCGGGACCTTGGCGTCGATCGGCGTCCCATCGAGGACCCTGCTCAGGATGTCCCGTCCCAGCGAGTCCGTGCCTAGGGGATGGGCCAGGCTGGGGGGCTGGAGTATCTCTCGCGTGTTGATGAGGTTCGGCGGGTAGGGCAGGACGTGCCCACCGGTCACGTAGACGAAGAGCGCGACGGCGAAGAACGCGACGACTATGGCGATGCTGAAGGTCGTGATGTAGCTCTGCCTCAGGATCCCGAGGGTGATCCTCAGCTCGTGGAGGTCGATGGGCGATCTGGATTTTCGAACCGGCTCGCTCGAGCTCTCGGTCGCCATCTCAAGCGCGTCTCGCTATGGGGTCGCCGTCGCGGTCCGACAGGACCGTCCGCTAGCTGCAACGCCGCTCGCTTCCGAATGCATCCTCTTGGAATTTGGGGCCTTCCCGCCCTTAAATGGATTTAGCGAGAAGGTGCGATCGTCTCGAACCCTTCTGGTCTGGTTGCCCGACCAAGAAGGAGATCGGTTTCCTCAGGGACGGGGGCTGGAAGAACGACCTGTAGGCGAAGAGGGCGGGGACCCCTCCCGTATGGAGGAAGCAGACGTTGTCGTCCTTCTTGAACTCCCCGGACCTCGCCAGGTCGATCAGGCCCGACATGACCTTGGACGTGTAGACCGGGTCGAGCAAGATGGCTTCTCTGCTCGCCAGCAGCCTGATCGCCTCGAGCGACCTTCTCGTCGGCAGCCCGTAGCGCTCGCCCGCGTACTCGTTCTCGATCAGCACGTCGTCGCTGGTGAGGGCCATCTCGGAGTGGATGAGCGCAGCGGCGTCCTTGGCGATCTTCAGCGCGCTCTCCACCTTCTCCCGCCTGAGGGCGGGCGAGACGGGCACGCCTATCACCCTGGTCGACTCCATGCCGTAGGCCCTGGCGCCCACGAGGACGCCTGCGTGGGTCGGTCCGCCACCCGGCACCACGATCGCGTCTAGCTTGACCTTCGCCCGCCTCAGCTGGGCCGAGAGCTCGCGCATCGCCTCGACGTAGCCGAGGGCGCCCCGGGGGGACATGAGAGCGTCGAGCCCCAGCACGTGGGGGCGGCGCCCCTTCTTCCTGAGCTTCTCGGCTTCCTGGGCGAGATAGGGGGCGGGGTCCTCCCCCGTGCCCATCTGGATGACCCTGATCTTCGCGCCCATGATGTAGTCCAGGAGGATGTTGCCGTCGTAGGCGTCCGGCTTGTGCTTGAACTGGAGCGTCCTGAGCACCAGGACGGCGTCCATGCCCAGCTTTATCGCGGCCCCGACCATCTGCCGCGACCAGTTGGACTGCACGCCGCAGGTCGTTACGAGGACGTCCGCCTTCTCCTTCACTGCGTCGACGAGGATGTAGTCGAGCTGCCTCACCTTGTTGCCGCCCATGGCGAGGTCGGTCATGTCGTCGCGCTTGATGTACAGCCTGGGACCGCCGAGCTCGCGCTCGAGCTTCTCCAGCCTCTGGACGGGGGTGGGGAAGTTTCCCAGCCCTACGCGCGGAGGCCTGGTCGGCAACTCAGCGCGGCCCCGCGCTCTCGGGCAGCGGGAGAGGCACCTCTTCCACGACCTTGGCCACGCTCCGGGCGATCGTCTCGACGTCGGAGTCCGTGAGGTTGAACGGGTTGACCGAGAGGGTCATCTCCTCCAGCTCCCTCTCGTAGAGGTAGACGGGAGGGTCGCTCGACTTGAGCCTGGCCACGATCTCGACCATGTCCTGGAGGCTGCGCGCGTTGAGGAAGCGGACCTCCACGCCGGGCAAGGACCGCACGGGCGAGACGGGGATGTAGCCGGGCTTCACCCCTTCGACCTTGCTCAGGAGCTCGACCAGGCGCTTCATCCTCCGTTCGTAATCGGCGGTCTCGGCCTCGTGGTCGGTGGTGCCGTAGGTCTTGATCGCGACGATGAGGGCGACTATCTCCTCCTTGCCCGCCTTGAACCCGCGCCCGAACCCGTGCTGGGGGATGCCCGGCAGCTTGGACTTGTCTATGAACTGCGGGGGCGGGTTCCAGGTCTCGAACCTGGTGTCCATGTCGAGCATCTGCAGGGCGGCCGCCATGATCAGGTCCTTCCTCCCGCAGAGTATGCCGGTCGCCTGCGGTCCCCTCATCATCTTGCCGCCGCTCGCGGCCACCAGGTCGGCACCCATCTCGATGAGCTTGCGTATCGTCGGCGGGACGCCGCCGGCCGCGTCGACGAGGACGGGCACGCCGTTCCTCTTGCCTATCTTGATCACCGACTCGAGGGACGGCACCACCTGCGGCTTGTTGAAGAACGCTATGGCGGCCGTCCTCTCGTTGATCGCCGACTCGATCTCCCAGTCCTCGACCCCCCTCACGCCGACCCCGATGCTCCGCCCGAAGAGGCCCACCTCGACCAGCTTCACCCCGGCGGCCCGTATCGAGTGGTCGAAGACGTTCCTGTGGTGACGGGGGATGATCACCTCGTTCTTGAGCTGCGATGCGTCGGGAAGCTTCTGCATCTTCACTATGTCGAGCCCCGTGATGCACGCCGCCGTCCCGAGCGTCAGCGCCGCCGCGGCTCCCGAGGTCACCAGCCCCGCCTCGGCCCCGGTCGCCTGCGCGATGACCTCACTCGCCTTGGCCTGGAGCTGGTCCATGTCCACGAAACTCTGGGAGGCCTCCGCCATCGCCTGCGCCGCCCTCATCGGCATCCGGGTGCCGGAGAGGGTGGTCTTCGGACCGCACGCGCTGATTATCGTCTTGACGCCCAGTTCCTCGTAAATCCCCATGGCCGAATCCTCTCCCATCCTCTTATACGGATTTTGTCCTCCGCGGGGCGCCGGTCTAGAGCTTCAGCGTCATCTTCAGGGGACCGTGGGTCGCGCACTTCACCCTGACGAGTCCCCGGGAGGAGGTCCAGCCCGTCCTGGTTCTCTCGTACTCCTTCTCCGTGTCGCGCCGCGGGATCTCCTTCCCGTCGGCGGTGACTGCCCTCGGCCGGGGGACGTTGTTGAAGACCGCCTCGAGCGTGAGCTCCGTGGGGCCCGCGGTCAGGACGACCGTCTCTGCGTCCCTCTTGCACCGGAGGTCGACCCGCACCCCGTCGTCGAGGAGGCGGAACTCGGCCTCGCCGTGACAGTAGACGTCGAGCGTGAGGCGGTCGGGGAGACCCTCCTTGACGGTCTCCGAGAGGGGGGCCATCGGGATTATCGAGTCGCCCCTCACGAAGAGCGGCAGGGTGGAGAGCGGGACCTTGAGCGAAAGGTTGGCCGGCCCCTCGTACTCCCTCTTCGACCAGTAGTCCACCCACCTGCCCTCCGGGAGGTAGACCGAGACCGTCCCGTCGTCGCTGAAGACGGGGGCGACGAGGAACTCCCGACCGAAGAAGTACTGCATCTCCTTGCCGTAGCAGTTCGGATCGTCCTGGAACTCGAGGACCATCGCCCTGAGCACGGGGAGCCCAGAGGTCCGGGCGGAGAGGGCGTGCGAGTAGAGGTAGGGGATCAGTCGGTACTTGAGGGAGAAGTACCTTCTGAAGATCTCGACCGCCTCCTCCCCGAACTCCCAGGGTTCCCGCCGGGTCGTCTGCCAGCCGAAGATCCGCGAGTGCGAGGTGAACGCCCCGAACTGCAGCCACCGGACGTAGCACTCCCTGGAGGGCCTCCCGAGGAAGCCCCCGATCTCGTGGCTCCAGAACGGGACCCCCGAGAGCCCGTAGCTCAGGCCCGCTCGGAGCACGCAGGCCATCGAGGGGAAGTTGCAGCCCGGGTCCCCGTCCCACTGTATGGGGTACCTCTGCGCCGGTCCGTACGAGGGACGGGCCCAGTTCAGGGCCCTGCCGTCGTAGAAGCCCGCGACCGCCTCGTGGACGGCCCTCGTGTAGAGGAGGGGGTAGAGGTTGTGCATCTCCCTCCCGGAGGAGCCGTCGTGGTACAGGCCGTCGACCGGGGCCGCCTCGCCGTAGTCTGCGAAGAACCCCGCCACGCCCATCTCCATCTGCTCTCTGAGCTTCTCCTTGTACCACCTAGCCGCCCCCGGGTGGGAGAAGTCCACCTGGGCGCTGCGCCCGTAGGGCAGGTTCGCGACGAACGTGCCTCCGTCCTTCCCCCTGACGAAGTAGCCCCGCGAGTCTCCCTCGCGGAACATCTCCGTGATCTCGGGGACGTCGGGGGAGACGTAGAGGAGGTACCTGTAGCCGGCGCGCCGGAGGTTGGCGATCATCTCCCGCGGCGACGGGAACGCCGTGCCCCAGTCGAAGCTGCTGTGGAGCCTCCGCTCTCCGACGAACCCCGAGTGGATCATGTCGCAGGGGATGCGCAGGCGCCTCAGCCTCCTCGCCAGCCTCTCGGTCTCCTCCCTGCTGGGCATCCAACCCCCTGCGCCCAGCCCGAAGGACCACTTGGGAGGGACGGCGGGGGC
>JBEKTS010000145.1:0-6534 GCA_049515775.1 Nitrososphaerales archaeon
AGGCTGGGCGACCCCCGCTCTGTCGCCTCGACCGTCGATGGTTCGCATTAATGGCTTTCCCGGGAGGAGGACGGTCCGCCCCGCCGCCGGAGCGGACGGCTCAGTCCTCGCGCCACTTGAAGAACCTGACGGCGAGCGCGAAGACCACCACGGAGGCCACGACCAGGATCGCGACGTCGACGAGCGCCCCTCCGGCGTTCCCGTAGATCATCACGTCGTTGAGCCCATCGATCAGGTAGAACAGGGGGAGCACGTGGGCGAAGGACTGGAGGTACGCCGGCATGCTGCTGACCGGGAAGAAGGTCCCCGAGAGGAACATCATCGGGAACGTGATCAGGTTGCCGACCACGCCGGCGGACTCGGGGCTGTTCGAGACGGTCCCGACCAGCATCCCGAGCGATACGAAGAGGAACGGGCCCAGGATGAGGAACGGGATTATCCATGCCGTGAAGGTGATGTGGGCGCCGAACGCGAAGATCCCGACCGCAGACATGAGGAAGAACGACGCGACGGTGATCCCGAAGTAGAAGAGTATCTTGGAGACCAGCCACTCGGTCTTGGTCAGGGGCGTCAGCGAGAGCTGCTTGAATATCTTGTCCCGCTTGTACTGGGAGCTGATGTTCACCAGCGCGAACATGGGGCTGACCAGGACGGCGAAACCGATCATCCCCGGGATCAGGAAGTCGATGTACTTGTACGACTGGGACTTGATCGAGAGGGCCTGCAGCCCGACTATCGGAGAGGCCTGGGCCGCCCTGAGGTTGAATCCGTTGATCACGCCGGAGACGATGCCCTCCACCTGCCCGGTGGTGGTCGATGCCGGGTCGCCGTAGACGGTGACGTTCACGGGGGTGTGGGCCGCGTAGGCGGCCTGGAATCCGGCCGGGATCAGGATCCCCACCGTCGCGGAGTTGGCCAGGAGGTACTGCGAGAAGTTCTGGCTAGTGGAGACCTCGGTGAGCTGCACGGTCCCGGTGGAGTTGAGCGCCGAGAGGAAGCCCACGCTGGCGGGGCTCGAGCCGTCCTGGTTCTGCACGTAGACCGGGATCGCGCTGCTCCCGTTCCCGGAGAAGATGGCCCCGAAGAGCAGGATGAGAATTATGGGGAATGCCAGAGAGAAGAAGAGCCCGATCCTGGACCGGGCGAACGACCTCCCGAACGCGACGAGGTCCGCCAGGATCCGCGTGACGCTGACCACTCAGGCCGCCCCCTGGACCGGCCCGGCCTGGCCGTCGCCCTCGATCGGTTTCCCGACCAGCCTGACGAAGACGTCCTCGAGGCTGTCGTGCTGCAGGGACAGGTCGTCCCAGACCAGCCCGGACTTTTGGACCAGCTCCATGGCCCGGAACGCGTCCTCCTTGTCCCTCAGGACGACCGTGACCACCTCCCCCTGGTAGTCGACCTGCATCCCCGAGCTCTGCCTCAGATAGTTGGCGAGCTCGACGCCCCCGGTGACCCTCAGCCTCTCGCCGCTCCCGTACTCCGCGATTATCTCGCGGGGGCTCCCCGAGGTGATTATCTTCCCGTGGTCCATGATCGCGACCGTGTCGGCCAGCTCCTCCGCCTCCTCCAGGTAGTGGGTGGTCAGGAGCACGCTTATCCCCTCCCGCTTGAGGTTGCGGATCACGTCCCAGACCGCCCGCCTCGCCTGGGGGTCGAGCCCGGTCGTCGGCTCGTCGAGGAAGACCAGCTTCGGGGTGTTCACCAGCGAGAGCGCCAGCCCGACCTTCTGCTTCTGCCCTCCGGAGAGCTTCATGAAGTAGCTGTCCGCCGCCTCCTCGAGGATCACCTTCCTGAGGATCTCCTTGGCGTCGACCTTGACCCCGAAGAGCTTGGCGTAGTACTCGATCGCCTCCTTCGGCGTGATGTAGGGGAGGAAGGTGAACCCCTGCGGGATCACTCCTATGTTCCGGTGCAGCTCGTACCCCTCCCTCCAGGGGTCCACGCCGAGGACCTGCACCTCCCCGCCGTCCCGCTCCCTGATCCCCTCGAGGATCTCGATGGTCGTGGTCTTCCCCGCCCCGTTCGGTCCGAGGAGCGAGAAGATCTCGCCCTCCTTCACCGAGAACGATATCCCGTCGACCGCCTGCAACTTCCCGTACGCCTTCCTCAGGGAGGAGACCTGGATAGCGGGCAAGCTGGCGCGGGTGCGCTCCGTATCATTAATAAGCTGTGGGCTCGCTCCTTCCGATCTCGCCCCCCTCGCCGAGGGGCCGGGTCGGCTCAGCGGGCTCCACCCCGCATCGGCCATCTCCTCCCCGAAGGCTCGCCCGACTCTTCGCACCGCATCTTCGCCAGCGTCACATCCACCGGCGCGCGTCTCGTCGGGGGCGCAGATGAAGCCTGCTTGGCGCAGTTGAAGAGGAATCATCATCGGCGATGAGGGATGGGCCGGGGGCGATGGGGGGATTGACGATGGGGAGGCGAGCTGGCTCTGGCCGACGGTCGGAAGGAGGGTTGCCAAGGCTTAATTCGCCCGCCTCCGCCCTCGAGGCGCCTTGACGGCAGAAGAGAGGCGGACGGAGCTCCTGTTCCTTCTCTCCAGCGCTGACAGGGTGAGGATGCTGACCATCCTGAGGGACGAGAAGAAGCTCAGGCTCAGCCGGCTGTCTTCGATGACCTCCATGACGGTCCAGGAGGCCTCGAGACAGGTCGGGCGCCTCCAGTCCGCCAGGCTCGTGGAGAGGGACCCGCGGGGTCTGTACCTGCTCACGGGCCTCGGGAGGATCGCGCTCGAGTTCGTGCCACCCTTCACCTTCCTGGCCGAGAGGCGGGACTACCTCCTATCCCACGATCTCTCCTCCCTTCCTCCCGAGTTCGTGGAGAGGATAGGCGAGCTCGCGAAGGGCGAGTACAGCGACGCGCTCCGGGGCGTCCTCGAACACCTTCAGGAGGTCCTGAGCGGCTCGGCGGAGTACATCTGGCTCATGGCCGACCAGCTCCTGCTCGGGGGTTGGGTGACGGACAGGGTGCTGAACGGCGACGGCGTCCCGTTGAGGATCATCCTCCCGTCGTCGGTCGCAGCGGACCTCGACCCCAGGCCGGACCAGTTCAGAGGGAAGGTCGAGCTGGGCCTGGTCGAGAGGGTGGAGGTGGCGATGGCGCTCAGCGAGAGCGTCGCCGGGGTGGCCTTCCCGGACCTGACCGGGAGGCTCGACTTCGACAAGGGGCTCAGGTCCCGGGACCCGCTCTTCCATGCGTGGTGCTCCGACCTCTTCGAGCACCACTGGGGAAGGGTCAGAAGGGTACTCTGAGGCGAGGGCGCGCCCGCCCCTGCGGGACCAGGATGGCCCCGTGAGGGACCGTCGCCTGCGGGGGTACCGGTCCCGATCTTGACCGCTCGGCGGCCGACCGGTCCCTGGGGACCTCGGGGCGCGCGGGCCCCGCGAACTCTTAATACTCCGCCCCGGTCCCGTCGAGAACGACCATGGAGCCTGGGCGGTCCTACGAGGACGTCTTGGGCGCGATCGGGAACACGCCCCTCGTCCGATTGGCCCGGATGGGCCGTCGCGTCAAGCCCGCGGTCTACGCCAAGCTCGAATTCATGAACCCCGGGGGCTCCATCAAGGACCGCATCGCCCTCTTCCTCGTCCGTGAGGCGGAGGAGAAGGGGCTGCTCAGGGAGGGAGGGACGATCGTCGAGCCGACGTCCGGGAACACCGGCGTGGGGCTGGCGATGCTCGCCGCGGTCCGCGGGTACGATGCCATCTTCACGATGCCCGACAAGGTGAGCGAGGAGAAGCGGGCCGTCCTGCGCGCCTTCGGGGCCCGGGTCGTCGTCGCGCCGACCGACGTCCCTCCGGACTCGCCCGAGCACTACGTCAACGTCGCGAGGAGGCTGAGCGCCGAGACCGCCGGTTCGTACATGCCAAACCAGTACGCCAACCCGGGCAATCCGGAGGCGCACTACCGGACCACGGGTCCGGAGATCTGGGAGCAGACCGCGGGCGCGATCGACGCGCTCGTGGCCACCGTCGGCACCGGAGGCACCATCTCCGGCGCCGGCCGCTACCTGAAGGAGGTGTCGAAGGGGGCGGTGACCGTCGTCGGGGTCGAGCCGGAGGGCTCGATCTACCACAACCTGAAGCACGGGTCGAGCTTCCCGCTCCACGGCTACCTGATAGAGGGGATGGGCGAGGACTTTGTGCCCGCGACCTACGACGAGTCCGTCGTGGACCGGATCATCCGCGTCTCCGACCGCGAGTCGATCGAGACGACGCGGAGGCTGCCGAGGGAGGAGGGCCTCTTCGCCGGGGGCTCCTCTGGCGCGGCCGTCGCCGGCGCGCTGAGGCTCGCCGAGGAGGACCAGTCGCTGCGGACGATCGTCGTCATACTCCCGGACACGGGGAGGGGATACGTCAGCAAGCTCTACAACGACGACTGGTTGAGGACGAACGGGCTCCGGCCGGCTCATCCTTAAAGCACCCCGGGACTCCGCCATCGCATGCGATTCGCGACCAAGGCCGTCCACTCCGGGAACGAGCCCGACCGTGAGACGGGCGCGGTGGCGCCCCCGATCTTCACGGCGTCGACCTTCGCCCAGGACGGGATAGGCAAGCCGAGGACCTACGAGTACTCCCGCACCGGGAACCCTACCAGGGACCGCCTGGAGAGGGCCGTCGCCGAGCTCGAGCAGGGGAAGCACGGGCTGGCGTTCTCCTCGGGGCTGGGCGCGATCACGACGGTCGCCTCGCTCCTGAAGAAGGGGGACCACGTCCTGGTCTGCAACGACGTCTACGGGGGCACGTTCAGGGTCTTCGACAGGGTCTTCGCCAACTACGGGATACGGTTCGCCAGAGTAGACGCCCGCGACCCCGAATCGGTAGCCCGCGCCGTCCGGCCGAGCACGAAGATGGTCTGGCTCGAGTCGCCCACCAACCCGCTGATGGTCGTCCTCGACATCCGGAGGGTGGCGAAGGTGGCCCACGACCGCGGCCTGATCCTCGCGGTCGACAACACCTTCGCGTCCCCCTGCCTGCAGAACCCGCTCAAGCTGGGCGCGACCATAGCCCTCCACAGCACGACCAAGTACATCTCCGGTCACAGCGACACCATAGGCGGTGCGCTGGCGGTCTCCGACGAGGAGGTCTACGGGCGGCTCAAGTTCCTCCAGAACGCGCTCGGGGCGGTCCCCAGCCCCTTCGACTGCTACCTCACGCTCAGGGGGATCAGGACGCTGCACCTCCGGATGGCCCAGCACTCGAATAACGCCCAGGCTGTCGCCGAGCTGCTCGAGGCCTCGGGACGCGCCTCGGAGGTCCACTATCCGTTCCTCCCCTCCTCGCCCTACCGCTCGCTCGCGAAGGAGCAGATGTCGCTCGGGGGAGGGATGCTCTCCTTCAGGATCCGTGGCGGGTATCGCGCCGCGGGACGCTTCCTCGGGTCGCTCCGCCTCTTCGCGCTCGCCGAGAGCCTCGGCGGGGTCGAGTCGCTGGCGGAGCACCCGGCGCGCATGACCCACTCGTCGATCCCGAAGGCGGAGCGAGAGAAGATGGGGATCACCGACGACCTCATCCGGCTCTCGGTCGGGATCGAGGACCCGGAGGACCTGGTCGAGGACGTAGGCCGGGCGCTCGCCGCGGCCGCCACCGCCGCCTGAGGCGCGCCGCGGCCCGCTCCGGGCGGCCCGGAAGGACCCGTGGGGATGACGGTCAGTGCTTCTGCTGGCCGGCCGAGCCCGCGGCCAGCGCGGCCTTCCTCTTCTCCTCGTACTCCTTGGCCTTCTTCCGCTTGACCTCCTCCCTCTTGGCGTCGTAGCTGCCGAGCGGGCCGTCCGCCTCGACGTACCCGTGGGCTATCGTGATCACGTTCCTGACGACCTCCCTGGTCTTGGCGTCGTCCTTCGAGACGACCACCTGCAGGTTCCTCCTGTCGAGGACCTTGAACTCGGGGACCTTCTCGAGCTTCTTCAGCCCCTCGACCGCGCTCTCCAGCGCGTACTCGTTCCCGAAGAGCCCCCGGACCTCCCACTCGCCAGCCATGATGATGTTGACCGATGGCGGGCGCCAATGGAGGGGATAAAAAGCTTAGACCGGCCGGTGCGACTCGCAGCCCCGGCGCGGTGCCCCCCGAAGGGGCCCTCGGACGCGGACGCGGTCCTCGGACCAATCTGCATATTAGCCGGTCCGCCGTTTTCCCGGAGGACCATGCAGGGTGCGAATGACTTCTCTTCCGTCCTGGACACCATAGACTCTCCGAGGGGACCGGCAGCGATCTACGACCTCGGCAGGCTGGAGGCGGACGACCGGGAGGCGCTGAGCGCGCTCCCCGCCTCGATCAGAGTCCTCCTCGAGAACGCCATCCGCCACTCCTCGTCGGTCGAGGGCGCCGCCGAGGCCGCCCATCGCCTGCTGGAGTGGCCACGGAGCGTCGGCTCGACGATCCCGTTCATGCCCTACCGCGTCCTCCTCCAGGACTACACCGGGGTGCCGCTGATAGTCGACCTGGCCGCGATGAGGGACGCCGTGAAGAGGAGGGGCGGAGACCCCCGCGCGGTCAACTCGGTCGTCCCCATGGACCTGGTCATCGACCACT
>JBEKTS010000146.1:0-7642 GCA_049515775.1 Nitrososphaerales archaeon
CGGCTCTGCCAGAGACGCTCCGCGCCAGAGGGTTTGAGGTGGATGAACTAGTCGCATACACGACGGCGGCCGGCGGGCGAGGGCCGGTGGACGGGATAGATGAGGCGGACCTGATAATATTCGGAAGCCCCTCGTCGGTGAGGGGCCTCTGCTCTCGACTCCCGGGTCCGGCGATGTCGAGGGCCATCGAGAAGCGGGTGGCGTGCATCGGACCGGTGACCGCGAGGGCGGCCCGAGCCTATGGGTTCAGGCGGATCGTCCAGCCGGCGGCCGTGTACACCTTTGACGCGCTGCTCGAGGAAGTGAGCAAGGCGAAGAGCGTTGAGTGACGAGGAATTCAAGGTGGACAGCAGGCTGAGGCGGTTGAGAGCCTCTGAGGAGGTAAGGGCGCTCGTCAGGGAGACGCGCATCCATGCCTCGAACCTCGTGGCCCCTATCTTCGTCAGGGAGGGCACGGGGGTGGTGGAACCCATAGGCCCGCTGCCGGGGATCAACCGTTACTCGGTGGACACCGTCTCGGACCATGTGGCGAGACTCTCGGCAGCGGGCGTCCAGTCCGTACTCCTCTTCGGGTTGCCCCAGACGAAGGACGAGCTCGGAAGCGCTGGCTATTCCCCTGACGGAGTCGTCCCCCGAGCGATCAGAGAGATCAAGCGCCACCATCCGAAGACCATCGTCATGGCGGACGTCTGCCTGTGCGAGTACACCTCCCATGGGCACTGCGGCGTCATCAAGAACGGCGCGGTCGACAACGACGCGACCCTCCCGCTGCTCGCCAGAGAGGCCGTCGAATACGCCAAGGCGGGCGCCGACGTGGTCGGACCCAGCGCCATGATGGACGGGCAGGTTGGAGCCGTCCGCAACGCCCTCGACGCGCACGGCTTCGATGACAAGATCATCATGTCGTACTCGGCGAAGTTCGCCTCGTCTTTCTACGGACCGTTCAGGGAGGCCGCCGGCTCCGCGCCGGCGTTCGGCAACCGGAGGGGTTACCAGATGGACCCCGCCAACGGCATGGAGGCGATGAGGGAGATCGAGAGCGACTTGAAGGAGGGGGCCGACATAGTCATGATAAAGCCGGCGCTGGCCTACCTCGACCTTATCGCCAAGGCGCGAGCCCGCTTCGACGTCACCATCGCGGCGTACAGCGTCGGCGGTGAGTACTCGATGGTCAAGGCCGCAGCCAAGAACGGCTGGCTCGACGAGACGGCGGCGGCCTACGAGATCCTGATAGCGATAAAGCGCGCCGGGGCCAACGTCATAATCACCTACTTCGCCGAGCAGATGGCCAAGCAGCTGGATAGACCCTAGGGTACAACTGCGGAGAACGGGCGAAGAGGGCTCCGAGTGACGAGCTTCCTCGTCGAGTTCCCGAGGACGGACCAGACAGGGGCCGGGTCAGCGGGCATTGATACACGATGATGAGCTCCTCGAGGAGGGCCGGACCCTCGATTCCCACGCCACCGGGCGCCTTGAGGTCTCCGGATCTATCGCGATGGTCGTGACGCGTCTGAGAGACTCCTCGAGCTGGATCCGCCGCTCGACTGCGATGCCTTCGACCTCGAACGCATCGCGCGCCTCTGACGACCATGGCGACCCTCGGAGTTTCGCTGAGGGCGTTCGACCGGTTCCAGCGTGGTCTTCCCGCCCACCCTGAACCAGTCCAGCTTCTCGGCCAGAGAGGCCACGGCGCCGACGACGATCACGCTGGGAGGTTCGATGGCCTCTCTCCCCTTCTTGGCAGCCAGAGACCCGAGTCGGAACATCCTCGTCTTCTGCCTCTTCGTCGTCGCCCACTCGATGGCGGCGACCGGGACGTCCGCGCCCAATCCACCTTCGATCAACCGCTTCGCGGTCTCGGAGATGGTCGCGGCACCCATCATTATCACGACCGTGTCTGCTGCGAGAGGCGAGGTCCCCGGGCCCGGGGCCCTCTTGCGCCGGGACGCGGCGTCGCGCCCGGCCATTATCAGGACGCTCGAAGAGTGGTCCCTGTGGGTGAGCGGGATTCCGGCGTAGGCCGGTCCGGCCAGGGAGGACGACACGCCGGGGACGACCTCAAAGTCTGTGTGGTTTCGTCTGAGGAACTCCATCTCCTCCCCGCCTCTGCCGAAGATGAAGGGGTCCCCACCCTTGAGCCTGACCACGGTCCGGCCCTTCCTCGCCTCCGAGACCATCCTTTCGTTGATCCCGTCCTGGGTGTCACCGGACCCGGCGCTCTTTCCGGCGTAGACCTTCCGTGCGCCGGAAGGGACGAGCTTCAGCACGTCGGGACCGACAAGCCGGTCGTACAGGACGATATCAGCGCGGCTCAACAGGGCGGCCGCTCTCACGGTCAGTAGCCCGGGGTCCCCCGGGCCGGCACCGACCAGGTAGACCTTCCCTTTTCTCAACTCTTCTTCGACCTTCTGTGTCCCCTAATAATCTCAGAGGCGCGGGCCTTCGCCCCCTTCAGGTCGCCTTCCCGAAGGAGCCTTGCGGTCTCGGCGTCTTCGATGATCTCGTAGACGAGCCTCTTGCGTTCACCGCGGCTGTTGGCCGCTCGTCCTATCGCTTCCCGGATCGAGCCCTGCAGTTCGATCTGAAGCAGGTCCTCGCGCCTTATGACCTTCTCGATCCTCTTCCTCAGGACCTTGGCCACGGCGGGACTCCTTCCGCCGGTCGATATGGCGACCCTCACTCCCCCCACCCGAGCGATGGCCGGCATGTTGAAGTCGTTGTGCTGAGGAGCGTCCACGACGCAGAGCAGGATCCCCCGCGAGCGTCCGAGCCCGGCGAGTTCAGCGTCCAGGGCCGGCTTGCCCGTCGAGATGAACAGCACGCGGGGCTTCAGCTTCTCGAGCAACGGCCCTGGCCTGCTCGGGTCCCGCCTGACCAGCCTGACCTTGCCGGCCTTCGACAGGGCCCTGAGCCCGTTGGTGAACCTCCTCGCGACGACGGTGATCGAGGCGCCAGAGTCGGCGAGCTTGATCGCCTTGAGCTCCGCCTCCGTCCCTCCTCCGAGGATGACCGCCTGCTTCTCCTTGAGGTCGAGGTCTATCAGCATCTCTCGAGCCCACCCGGTCTCGTCACGGCTCACCGACGGCCGGCGCCCCGCCCCCCATACCCTTCCTAGCGCCCTTGCCCCTGACGTGGTCGCACGTCTCCTTGATCATCGGTCCCATCTTGTACACCGAAGGCATCACGTCGACGGCGACGCCGTTCCTCTCGATCGTCGCCCTCGTGGGTGGACCGACGGCCACCACGAGGACCCCGGAGTTGAGCATCGAACGGAGCGGTCCGGCCTTTCCGCTGGCGGTAGCGACCTCAAAGAGGTTGCTCGCCGAGGGCGGGCTGGTGAACGTTATCACGCTTATCCGTCCCCCCAGGATCTCGTCTATGAGCTCGGAGACCCGCGATCGGGCCGGCATGACCGGATTGAACCGCATCGATTCGAGGATCTGGGCGCCGGTCGGGCTGGTCTCGAGCGAGTACGAGTAGGTCGAGAATTCGTGGACCTCCGCTCCGCCCTCTCTCAGCCCGTCGACGAGCCGGGTCGAGTCGGACCCGTGGGAGAGGACCGCCACGCGTTTGCCCGCCGTGGCTCCTCGCAGCAGCTCCAGGATGCCCTCCGAGGTCGCATCGCTGGGGATACGGTCGACCCGGACCCCGTGCCTCACCAGCGCGTCCTTGGGCTTCGCGCTCCTGACGACGACCTCGGTCTTCGAGAGGTCCTCTTTCAGGGCGTCTTCGCGACGCAGAGCGCGCGCCGCCGAGAACAGCGAGAATACGCCGGGTCCCGTCATGAATATCGCCACGTCGACCCTTTGCCCGTGCAGGAAGCTGCAGAACCGCTCCGCCTCCGCGTCCGTCGCCGCGCCCGACTCTATCCCGACGGTGGGCGCGATGAACGGCGTCCCGCCGTGGACGGCCACGAGGTGGGCGAGCTCGTTCGCACGGCGGCTGGCCGTCACGGCGACCACCAGCCCCTCTAGGTCGGAGCTCAACCCTCGCTCGACTTCTGGCCGGATTTCATGGACGGGTTCGCCATCTCGGGCTCTCGGGCCAGCGGGTTCTTCACGGTCCTCGCCATGAGCTTGGAGGTCTGGGGGTTCTGCTTCAGCGTTTCGATGATCTTCTTCGCGCCGACTCGCTGCAGGAAATAGCCCATGCCGCCGGCCCGCTTCTCCTCGGGCAGCGCGTCGGAGACGAAGAACTCGAAGAGGGCGTCGACGACCTTCGGGACGTCGGCTCTCGGGACGAGGCGCAGGTACATCTCGCCCGTGTCGGGGTCTAACAGCGACCCGCCCTGGTGCCGGCCGTCCTCGGTCCCGCCCAGCTTGAGCTGATACATGTTCAGGGCAGAGCCCACCCAGCCGATCGTCTTCGTGGCGGGTCTGAAGCACTGCCTCTCGCAGCCCGTTATGCCGATGGACTCACGCATGTCCCCCCACTTCGGATCCAGCGCGTCCAGCAGAGAGGGCTCGAACTTCTCAGAGTCGGTGTAGGTCAACCTGCAGGTGTCTCTTCCTACGCAGGCTCCGGAGAGGAGCCTGAGATTCGAGTATGCCCTTCCGTCCCTGTGGCCGAATCCGAATCGCGCCATCTCGGCCTCGAACTCCTGCTTCCTCTCTTCGGGGATGTTCGTGAAGACCAGGTCCTGGTTGGGCGTCACCAGCAGCTCGGTCTCGTAGACCTCCATCAGGCTGCGGACCATGGCCCTGAGCCTGCCGTTCGGTCCGTCTATCAGCCTACCGTTCTCTATGAACGCCCCAAACGACCAGAGGCCGTTCGACTCCTGTTTCGTCCAGCCGTGGTGGAGGTGCCTCGCGCCGTAGTCGAGGTCCTCGAGCGGGAGGTCGAAGTCCAGGCCCGACGCCTCCCGGACCTGGGTCCTGTACCACTCGATTCCCATCTTGTAGATCACATACTTCAGCCTAGCCCAGTGCCTGTTCTGCCTGTCCCCCCACTCCTGGTGGACCTTGACTATGGCGTCGAGCCCCCGGAGGAGGTGCGCCTCGTCGAATATGCCGAGCGGCTGCCCCATGGCGGCGAACGTCGGATACCCCTGCTTCTCGCCCTGTCCGCCTCCGATGTAGACCTGGAACCTTCGGGCCTTTCCGTCCTCCAAGATGGGCGCTATGCCGAGGTCGTTGGTCCTCAACTCCACGCAGTTGTCCGCGACGTAACCCCCTCCCTGCTTGTGGATCGAGGAGAAGGCGATCTTGAATTTCCGGTTCAGCAGGTTCGGGCCGTACTTGAAACTCCCCTCGTCGTCGCCGTCGCCGCCCGATGCCGCCGAACCCTGCTGTCGCAGGTATGCCGGGTCTATCCCGAAGACCTCGATGTAGGAGGCGACCGGCAGGCGGAAGTACTTGCCGGCCCTCTGGGCCCAGCCGTTGGCGTCGTAGACCCCCGAGAAACTCGAGAGCGGACAGCCCATCACGTTCCTGACGTTGTCCCCACAGCCGTTTATGGTGTAGAAGCCCGATTCGGCGATCTCGCGGACGCACTCTATCACGTCCGTCTTCTTCACCCAGTGCAGCTGGATGTTCTGCCGGGTCGTCAAGCGGAGAGACGGAAGAGGAGCCCCCGTGTACGTGCTCGAGGACGTGTACTTGCCTGCGACGTCGTCCAGGACCTCCCACTGCCTGCGCGTTATCGGACCGCCTCCGGGAATGGTGATCCTCAACATGTACATCCAGTCCTTTTCCTCGCCCGTCGTCGCCCTGTTGAAGTCGGTGTAGATGCCGTAGGACTTTGACAGCGTCTCGGCTACGTCGCTTATCTTCTCGAAGCTAGGGTCCATGAACTGGTTCGAGATGTTGGCGGGGCTGTTCACGTCCTTGATGACCAGGTCCAGCCCCTTGACGCTCATCTTCGCCTTCTCCGCGGCGGAGTAGTCTTCGGGCCGCGTCTTGAGGTTGGGACGTATGTCGGTCAAGGGGCTATCGAACCTGACGAGCCGTTAGGGGGCCCATGTGCTGATTGCGAATCCGAGTTTTCCGGGAGTAATAAACCGCGCGGCCAGTCGTAGTCCACAAAGAATCGAACCGCCGACGAAATCGTCTGGAAACTCGTCGATGCAGGGTTGCGGTCGGCCTCGCTCGCCCGCATTCCACGGCTCTCCCCGGCCCTCGTCCCATGCAGCCCGGCGGGCACGCCGACGACCGGCGGAGCCCCGTCGAGCCCCCGCTCCCTCCTCCGGCTCGCAAAGGCCGGCAGAGGAAGAGGTCGAAGGCCGCGTGCGCCGATGCGGAGAACGCGACGCCCCCGGGCGTGTCCCGCCTCGGCGGGAAACGGATCGGGCCGCAGATACGAACCCTCCCCAACGAGACGAAGAGGGGCTCCGGAAGATCGGGGTGCTCGATAGGGGGCGCTCCGTTCGGTGGGGTGCTACGTCGAGACCTTCTTCGCGTGGCCGAAGAATTAGAGGAAGATAGCGATCGTGCACGAGAGGGCGCCACAGACGTTCCTGGCTGGCGCGCCTCGCCGGGGTGCCCATCCTAGGGAGAGTGATGCCCTAGGTTCCAGCGGCCAAAGCTTATATCCGGTCACCCCTTTCTCGGCTCGATTTCTTGGAGCCAGGACATGTCCCAGCCTACACAGACGCTAAGGCAGCCCGTTGTAGTGGTTCTCGGGCATGTGGACAGCGGCAAGACTAGCTTTCTCGACAAGATCCGGGGGACGGCCGTCCAGGCCCGCGAGGCTGGCGGCATCACGCAGGAGATCGGCGCCAGCTTCTTCCCCATGGAGACGCTCGTCGCCATCTGCGGCTCGCTCCTGGACAAGTCGGGGGCCCAGCTCAAGCTGCCCGGCCTGCTCTTCATCGACACCCCCGGCCACGAGATCTTCTCGAACCTGCGGATGCGGGGGGGCTCGGCCGCGGACATGGCGATCCTTCTCGTCGACGTGAACAAGGGGCTCGAGAACCAGACGATCGAGTCGATTGAGATACTCAGGCAAAGGAAGGTCCCGTTCCTGGTCGCGCTTAACAAGATCGACATGATCCGAGGGTGGCGGAAGGAGGGGGCCGGCTCCGCGGCCGCCTCGGCAGTTCCCCTCTCGGTCGCTCTCAAGATGCAGCCCCCCGAGTGGAACGACGAGCTCGAGGAGAGGCTCTACAACGTCGTCGGCGCCCTCTCGAGGCTGGGGTTCAGCTCGGACGCCTTCTACAGGGTGAAGGACTTTCGCAAGCAGGTCTCGATCGTCCCCATCTCCGCCAGGTACGGCATCGGGCTCCCAGAGATAATGGCCGTCCTGATAGGGCTCGCGCAGCAGTACCTCAGCGAGAAGCTCGTCACCATCGACGAGAACGGCCGCGCCAGGGGCATAATCCTCGAGCTCCAGGAGGAGGTCGGCATCGGGGAGACCGCCAACGTCATCCTGACCGAGGGGAAGCTCTCGGTGGGGGACCGGCTCGTCCTCCTGAAGAAGGAGGGCGCGGTGGAGTCCAGGGTCAAGGCGCTCTTCATGCCCAAGCCCCTGGACGAGATGCGCGACCCGAGGGACAAGTTCACCCCCGTCGACGAGGTCTTCTCGGCCGCAGGGGTGAAGCTCGTCTCCCCCGACCTCGTCGGGGTCATCCCGGGCTCGTCGGTGGTAACCTTCAGGACCGATGAGGAGTTCGAGGCCATCCGGGCCGAGACCGAGAAGGACCTGA
>JBEKTS010000147.1:0-6308 GCA_049515775.1 Nitrososphaerales archaeon
GGGCGGAAGATCGAGCGGTCGAAGCTCTTCGACAGGCCGCTCAGGATAGCGATCAGGGTCCCGAAGGAGGCCAGTCGGCGGGCCACGGTCGAGGTGGCGCAGGTGAGGAAGCTCGCGAAGGTCGCCGACGTGCTCTACAGGATGAGCGTCGAGGGGGACCTGTGGCGAGCGATGACGCTCAACGGCGTCCTCTACTCGGGGATCTACGGATACGACGCCAGGGCCGCCCTCCAGGCGGTCGAGCACGGCGCGCTCGGGGCGTCGCTCTCGGGGACGGGGCCCGCGACGGCCGCGGTCTTCGACCAGCGGTCGGCCTCGGAGATGAAGCAGCTCATGGAGGCCTGGGCCTCGGACGGGAGCCAGGTGCTGGAGACGGAGACCAACAACGAGCACGGGAGGATAGCGGCCATTGAGTGAGGGCGCCAACGCCGCCGCTCCTTCGGCGACGAGGACGACGGTGACGGTGAAGGGGAGGCTGGAGGGGCGGGTCCGGGTCCCGCCTTCCAAGAGCTACACCCACCGCGCCGTCCTGATGGCGAGCCTTGCCGAGGGGGGCGAGTCGACCATCTCCAACGCGCTCTTCTCGCGAGACACGAAGGCTACGATGGCGGCCTGCAGGGCGATGGGGGCGACCCTGGCGCAGTCGGGCTCGACGCTCCGCGTCTCGGGGACGCGCCCGAGGCTCCCGGACGACGTCGTGAACGTCGAGAACTCGGGGACGACCCTCAGGTTCATGACCTCGGCCTTCTCGGCGGCAGCCCCGGCCGGCCACGTCGTGCTCACGGGCGACTCGTCGATACGGAGGAGGCCGATGCAGCCGCTGCTCGACACGCTGGGGGAGCTGGGTGTCGAGGCCTGGTCGACCAGGGCGAACGGGTGCGCACCCATAGTCGTAAGGGCCGGAGGGCTCGGGGGCGGGCCGGCCACAATCAGGGGGGACGTCTCCTCGCAGTTCGTCTCGTCCCTGCTGATATCGGCGCCCATGGCCGCCCGCGACACGACGCTCACCGTCGCGGACGCGGTCTCGAGGCCCTACATCGACGCCACGCTCGCCCTCTCGGGGCGGTTCGGGATCGAGATCGGCAGGGAATCCTACGGGCGGTTCCGGGTCGCCGCCGGCCAGAGGTACGCCCGCTCCGACTTCGTGGTCCCCGCCGACTTCAGCTCGGCATCCTTCGTCGTCGCGGCCGTCGCGCTCGCGGGCGGGAGGGTCGTCCTCGACGACCTGGACCCCCGCCTCCCCCAGGGAGACTCGGCGATCCTCGAGATAGCATCCTCCATGGGGGTCGGCGTGAGCCGGGGCGAGGGGTCCGTGACCGTCGAGTCGGACGGGAGGCGCCTCAGGGGCGGGACGTTCAACCTCGGGGACACCCCCGACCTGCTCCCGGTCGTCGCTGCGCTGGCGCTCAAGTGCGACTCCCCGGTCGAGGTCGTCGGGACCGCGCACGCCAGGTTCAAGGAGACCGACAGGATCGCCATCCTCTCGGGGGAGCTCTCCAAGCTGGGGGTCCCCCTGGAGGAGAGGCCCGACGGGATGAGGATAGAGCCGGCGCGGGCCATGAGGCCGGCGCTCCTGGACGCCCACGACGACCACAGGATGTTCATGGCGTTCTCGCTCGCGTCGACGCTCATCGAGGGCGGGACGCCCGTCCTGGGCGTCGAGAGCCTCGACGTCTCCTATCCGGACTTCCTCGAGGACCTCAAGCGCCTCGGCGCGACCGTGGTGACCTCGCCGTGACCGGGAACATCGTCGGCGAGAGGTTCGTCCTCGTCAGCTTCGGGGAGAGCCACGGGAAGGTCGTCGGCGCGGTCGTCGACGGCTGCCCGGCCGGACTGAGGCTCTCCGAGGAGGACGTCCAGAGGGACCTCGACCTCAGGAAGCCGGGCCAGTCGATCGTCACGACCCAGAGGAAGGAGGGGGACGTCGTCGAGATCATGGCCGGGACGTTCAGGGGCTACACGACCGGCGCGCCGCTGATGATGCTCATCCGGAACCAGGACCAGGACTCCCGGGCCTACGAGGGGCTGGTGAACACGCCCCGCCCCGGCCACGCCGACGCCACGGCCAGGGCGAAGTACGGCGGGTTCAACGACTACCGGGGGGGCGGCCGGTTCTCGGGCAGGATCACCGCCACCTTCGTGATGGGCGGCGCGGTCGCCAAGAAGCTGCTCCGTGAGGCGCTCGGCATCGAGGTGATCGCCTACACCTCGGAGCTCGGCGGGCTCAGGGCCGAGGGGTTCACGCTCGACGACGCCAGGAAGAACCGCTACTCGAACGAGGTCAGGTCTCCCGACATGGCCGCGGCCGAGGCGATGAGGAAGATGGTCATAGAGTCCCGCGGGAAGGGGGACAGCCTCGGCGGCGTGGTCGAGTGCGTCGCCCTGAACGTCCCGGAGGGCCTCGGGGAGCCGGTCTTCGGCTCGCTCGACTCCGACCTGGCGAGGATGGCCCTCTCGATCCCCGCGGTCAAGGGCGTCGAGTTCGGCGCCGGCTTCGCCTCGACGAGGATGACCGGGACCCAGAACAACGACCCCTACAGGATGCGCGAAGGGAGGCTCGTCTCGGAGACGAACAACGCCGGGGGCATACTCGGCGGGATCTCGAGCGGCATGCCGCTGGTCTACAGGACGGCCTTCAAGCCGGCGGCCTCGATAGCCGCCAGGCAGAGGACGTTCGACACCGAGAGGAAGGAGGAGGTCGACCTGGTCGTGCCCGGGAGGCACGACCCGACGGTCGTGCCCAGGGCGGTCCCGGTCGTGGAGTCCGTCACGGCCCTCGTGCTGGCCGACCACGCCATCAGGGGCGGATTTATTGCCCCGGTCCTGAAGACGGTGGACTGAGACGGGGAGACCGATCGAGATGAGTTCAGAGCGAGAGGAGCTGGCCGCGCTGAGGGAGCGCGTCGCCGACAGGACCAGGGAGATCATCGACCTCATCGCCGCGAGGAACGAGCTGGCGAAGAGGATCGGGGCCGTGAAGGCGAGGGAGGCGATTCAGATCGAGGACACCAACGTCGAGGACGCGCTCGTCCGGCTCGTCATGGACGAGTGCGAGGACAAGGGGGTCGACGTCCAGACGGGGCTGAAGGTGCTCAGCGCGGTCGTCGCCGAGGGCAAGAGGGTGCAGGGGTTCCGTCCCAAGCGGCAGCTCATAACGCCGATGATGATGTCCGCCAAGGCCCGGGAGGTCGAGGCGACCGGCAAGCGCCTCGTCAGGCTCGACGTGGGGGAGCCGGACTTCCACCCGCCGAAGGCGGTCCTGGACGCAACGTCCCAGGCGCTCTACGGCTTCAAGACCCACTACACGGGGACCAGGGGCATCCCGCAGCTGACCGCGGCGCTGAGGAGCTACCTCGAGAGGAAGCGCCACTACGTCGCCAAGGAGACCGAGGTGATGGTCGACCCCGGAGGCAGGTTCGGGGTCTACTCGGCGCTGACGACGACGGTGCGCGAGGGAGAGAGCGCCATCGTCATCGAGCCGAACTGGCCCGCCTACAAGGAGTGCCTCGAGTTCATAGGCGGGAGGGCGATAGCGGTCCACACGACCCTGGAGGAGGGGTGGGAGCCCTCCGTCGAGGTGATCCACGACGCCATCAGGCCGAACACGCGGGCGATCGTCCTGAGCTACCCCGCGAACCCCACCGGGAAGATGATCTCGCCCGGGAAGTTCAAGGAGATAGTCGGCCTCGCCAACGACCACGGGCTCACGGTCGTCAGCGACGAGATCTACACCGACTACGCCTACTCCGAGTGCCCCTCGGTGCTGGGCTCGGGGGCCAAGAGGTTCATACTCACGGGGTCGTTCTCGAAGACCTGGGCGATGACCGGGTTCAGGGTGGGGTACACGGTCTCCTCGGAGGAGGTCATCGCGAAGATGATGAAGATCCAGGCGCTGGTGCTCACCTCCGTCCCCGAGTTCATCCAGTACGGGGCGATCGCGGCCCTGGAGAGCGACGAGGAGGTCGCCCGGAACTCCGCGGCCATGAAGGACCGCATCGAGACCGCGGCGGCCGAGCTGCGGCGCGTGGGCGCGCTCGAGTTCGTGAAGCCCGACGGGGCGATGTACGTCTTCCCCCAGGGGAGGGACCCGGCCTTCGACGCGACCGCGTTCACGATGAGGCTCCTCGAGGAGAAGGGCGTGACTATCTCGCCCGGGAGCGGCTTCGGCGACTACCCGCGCTGCTTCAGGATATCCCTGGGCGGCTCCAGGGAGACGATCGTCGAAGGGATCGGGAAGATAGGGGAACTGCTGGGTTGAGGGTAGCGGTCCTGGGCTCCTCCGGCGCCATGGGCGGGTTCTTCGTCAGGTACTTCCTCTCGAAGGGGGCCCGGGTCGCCGGCGCCGACGCCAGGAGCAGGACCAGGACCAGGAGCGCCCGGTTCTCGTTCGCACGGACGAACGCCGAGGCGGTCGCCGGCGCCGAGGTCGTGCTGGTCGCGACCCCCATGGAGAAGACGGTCGAGACCGTCGAGGAGGTCGCCGGCTCGCTGGCGCCCGGCGCCTGCGTCGTCGAGATCACCTCGGTCAAGGGCAGGACGCTAGGAGCCCTATCGAGGCTGGCCGAGGCCGGGGGCTTCCGGCTCCTCTCGACGCACCCCCTCTTCGGGCCGTCCCTGAGGAGCTACGGGGGGATGAGGATCTGCGTCGTGGAGACCGAGAGGGGTTCGATGGCGAGGGCCCGGGCCCTCTTCCCGGACGCGGCGCTCATCCCGATGAAGAGGGAGGACCACGACAGGGCGATGGGGATCGTCCTCTCGCTGACCCACCTGCTCAACATCGCCTACGCCGGGGTCGTGGCGAGGTACATGAGCCCCGGAGAGTTCAGGAAGGTCCAGACGCCCACCTCGGCGGTCCAGCTTACCGTCGCCGAGGGCGTCCTATCCCAGAGCCCCGCGCTCTATTCGCTCATCCAGACCGAGAACGAGCACTCGTCGGAGTTCGCGGGGGCCCTCATCGACGAGCTGACCTCGCTCCGGGGGCTGATAGCCTCGGGGGACCGGGAGGGGTTCGGGAGGCGCTTCACAGAGATCGCCGAGGGGTACTCGGGGGACTCGCAGGCCGCGCTCGACCTGGTCTACCAGGCGTTCGAGAAGACTTCGGGCTAGGTCAGACGAGGAAGGCGAGCGCGTAGGCGACCAGGAAGGACGCGAGGGGGACCGCGACCCAGGACCCGACCGACTCGGCCGCCAGCCTGGTGTTCACGACCGAGACGCGGCTCGTGAGCGCGGCCCCGAACATCCCGCCCATCAGGCACTGGCTGATCGAGATCGGTATGGCGAGCTGGGTCCCGACCCAGATCAGGAGAGCGCTGCTGAGGAAGGTGGCGACGACCCCGAACGGGCTCAGGCCCAGGAGCCGGTCCCCCACCGTCCCGGCGATCGACCCCCTGCCGAGGGCGGCCATCCCCAGGATCGCCACGAGGACGACCAGGAGCAGGTCGGGGAAGGAGGCCGACCCTCCGTTTATGGTCATCCCGTAGATCAGGCCGACGTTGTTCGCGCCCAGGACGTAGGCTATCACGAGCGAGGTGAGGATGACGCCGTACCTGGACGCGCCGTCGAGCGCCAGCAGGCCGAGCCTGGGCGTCAGCCTCAGGAAGGTCCGGTAGATGGCGTAGGAGAGGCCGGCGGCGATGACCACCGCGACGAACCAGAACCCCACGATCTCCCCGAGCCTCGCGCCGTCGAGCGGGAGCGAGCGCGCGTAGGCGGCCCCCGCGAAGGCGCCGACCATGGCGGTGCTGAACGAGACGGGGAGCTTGAGGAGGGAGAGCGAGAGCGTCATGGCCAGGGAGACCGCGAGCGCGACCGCGACGACGTCGTCCCCGGCCGTGGGGGTCACGGAGCCCGAGAGGCTCTTCACCATCTGGGGCCCCTCCAGGAGGACGCCGAGCAGGAGCCCGGCCGTGGAGACGGCGAGCGCCTCTCTGAGCGTGAGGGAGCCGGATCCCTCGCCGGAGCCGATCAGGAACGCGCTGTTGTTCCAACCGAAGACGAAGGCCAGGAGCGCCCCCAGCAGCAGGAGCGTGGGGCTAGCCATAGCCCTTCGCCACCAGGACCATGATGACGTCGCCGGCCGACTCGGCGTTGTCCGCGATGTTGTCCGAGGCGAAGATGAAGTCCCGCAGCTGGATCACCGTGACGGGGTCCATCGTCCGGGGCCGGCTGAAGAGCTCCCTCAGGAGCTCGTTCTTCTCGATGTCGGCCAGCTCCTCGCAGTCGTCGACGGCGTGGATCTTCGAGACCGCCGACTTGCGGTCGTCCCGCAGCGCCCGTATCAGCGACTGGAGGGACGTGACGGCGGCGAG
>JBEKTS010000148.1:0-6300 GCA_049515775.1 Nitrososphaerales archaeon
AGGAGCGGTCGCCACGACGGGTCCAGCCGGGCCGGCCTCGGGCTGCTTGATCCCCGGGTGCGCGGCCTGGACGGGTGGTCTGGGCCTCTGCCCCCCGTTGAGTCTGTCGGGCGCTGCCCTCATGACGTACCTCGGGCGGTCTGCGTTCGGCTGCCGGTTGATGACCCTGCCGAACCTGTCCTGTGCCGTTCCTTCCATCTCCAGGAGCTCCTGCCTCCGGATGCCGTCCAGCCCCTTGGCGACGAGGCCGTAGCCGAGGGCGGCCATTACGCCGAGGAAGACGGCCTCAAGGGTAGCGTCCTCTAGGAGCGCGTTGGTGTTGCTCACGGTGTTATTGGCGAGCTGGGTCTGCAGACTGCCGACGATTATGTAAGCTTCGAAGAATGCCACCACGAGAAGGACGATGCCGACGATGGCAGCCCCAGTACCGAACGCCAGAAGCCTACGCATTGTCCTTTATCGCCAGAATATCGGAGCGCCTCCGGGGGTATTATATAAGCTGTAGTATCGCCTATGCGGTCTCGGGACCCTCACCAGGCCGGACGCGCCCGTCGCCCGACCGGTGCTTTCCCTTGTCGCGCCTTAGTTTCTCTTGCGAAGGACGGCGTACGCGCCGAAGAGCACCGTCGCGAGGAAGACTCCCTCCACGCAGAGGTACATCATCGATGCCGCGCTCCCGAAGAAGGACGAGACGTTGTCGATCTGCTGCGAGACCTTTAGCAGCTGGAACGAGAACGAGACCGCGAAGCCTGCGACCACCGTTAGGAGTGTGCCCGAGATGATCTTCGACATGTCAGCCGCCCTTAGCCGCATGTGGAACATGGGCCGAGGTTTGTTCTGAAGGGTTCTTATAGTTTTAGAATATCCATGAAATTACCCGAGTCACATGATGTGACGTCTGACCCAGGTCAGCAATTGTTGACCCGTTCACTCGTCTTCTACTTCAATTTCGATGACAGGACGCCTGATCGCGTTCGAGAAGACGTAGTAACCGCCGGTCATTATGAGGAAGAGGAACGTGGCCTCGATCGAGATGTACTCGATGCCGACGAAGGTCATCGACAGGCCGAATGAGGTGTTGACCAGGGAGAGCGCCTTGACGAGCTGGTAAAGGAACCCTGCGGCGAAGACCGCCAGCACCCCGCCCAGGACGACAGTGATCATGGTTCCGACTTGCTTGCTCTCGCGGTAGGCCACTAAAGTCCCGTACGGTTGCACGATAACATTATTTATAGATGTATCGCAAAACGCATAGTGACGCCCGGTTAAAGCTTTATGTAATGTCTAACACCACCCGCAGCGACCCGAGATGGCCGAGCACCCCCGCAGCTTCGCTCCGTCCGGAAAGACTATAAAGACAGGGATGGCTCGCGACCAACTCGAGGGCGGCAGGAACACAATGTCGGCAGCGAGAGGCCAGTCGACCGGCGCCGGTCGGCAGCCAGTCGAGCCAGGCCTGTCGGATTTCGGCCTGCAAGGGGTCGGATACATACTGGGAGGCGGGTTCCCCACGAACAGCGTCTACCTGCTCACCGGCGACCCAGGGACGTTCTACGCCACCTTCGCGCAGCAGGCCCTCTACAACGCCAGCAAGGAGAAGACCAAGGTCGTCTACTACACCTGCGAGGCCTCCTCGAACGACGTCCTCCAGGACATGGGCACCTTCAAGTGGGACATCTCCGAGGCCATCGACAACGGCTCGTGGGTCTTCACCAGGGTCGTCCCGCCGCAGCTCAAGACGATGGTCATGAACACGCCCGAGGACCCCAGGGAGCAGATGGTCGACCTCCCGCCGAACTCGCTCCACACGCTCCAGCAGGACTTTCTGATCAAGCTCAACGAGGGCAGGTGGTCCGCGCTCTCCCTCTCGTACCTCATGAAGTGCTACAACGAGACCGAGATCACCGACCTGGTGATGTTCTGGGTCAACGCCGCGCACAGCTTCGGCGGCGTCCACTTTATCCTGCTGCCGAAGGGCATCCACAGCGCGGAGCTCATCAACTACATCAAGTCGCTCGTCGACGGCGTGATGTCCTTCAAGTTCGCCCAGGGCTTCGAGCAGGCCGAGGGCGAGATCGACATCGAGAAGCTCCGCAGGGTCGTGCCGAGGGTCAAGGTGATCAGGCACGCGGTCCAGGACAACGGCCTGGCCATCGAGACGACGGCAAGGGTCGGCTAGGCGAGCCCGCACCAGGCCCCCGCTTCAGATCCACGTCGCTCCGACGCCCCGACTCAGATTTTGCGCCCGTCTCAGCGCATTTCTTTCAGTGTTATCTGAGACGTTACACAGCAAAATGCGCTCTGAAGCTATGCGCAGTCCAAAGCTATAAATGGACCCCTCCGGCCGAGGGGCTCGGGCGAGCTCCATCTGAAAGCACGAGTCCCGTGGGAGAGATGCTCCTTTCATCTCGGATGCCCAGCGACGGGGCCCGCAGGCGCCACAGGCGGGGAACGGGCGACCCGGAACGGAGTCCGATGATGAGGGATGCTGTCTGGGAGTTCGATGTTCGTGTCGATGAGCGCTGACGAGTTCGTCCAGACGCTCCAGTCGAAGAACATCACGGGGCCTGGGCTCTCGGACCTCATAAGGACGGCACTGACGGACCTGCTGGGAGAGATCTCCGCGGCCGCTTCGCTGGCCTACGTGGGCACCGCCGAGAACGGCGACATCCGCAGCTTCGCCATGAGGGCGGACGAGCTCTTCGGGACGAGCGCGCCGCTGATCTTCAGCCACATCGTCGTGATGGCAGACAAAAAGTCGCCTGCGAAGGAGAACGACGGCAAGGGCAGCAGCAACTGAGCGACACCGGCGGCACATCCGATCGGGCCGGACGGCTAGACGTCATGCTTTGTCAAGACCGATATTGCGATTCAAACGGGTGCCGCCATCCCGATGCTTCCCGCGAGGCGCGCCCTCGGCCGACTCATCTCCACTTTGTGAGTATCTCTTCCCTCTTGAACGTCGCCGTGCTGAGATAGAATAGGAGGACGTCGGCCAAGAGGAATATCCCGGAGAGGATGAGCAGGTTCGTGGTGTCCAACGTTATCACGCCTACCTCCGTCATGACGTAGATGATGATGAAGGGGAAGAACAGCACCCCGGTGAACTGCTGTACCGTCCGGACGTCGTTCGCCCGCGCCGAGATGATGACGGTAAGCTGGATCGTGAGGATGCTGGCGAGGGGCGCCAGGACGAGGATGATCAACCCGAAGCTCCAGTTGGGGTAGTAGTAGTACCCCAGCCCCGGTCGGGTCAGCGCGTCCATGAGCGTCATGAAGACCACCGAGCCCGCGAGGACGGCGCCCATCGACGGCACGAAGGCGGCGATGGCCTTGCCCAGCAGTATCTCGCTGTCCTTCATGGGCGTCGCGAGCAGCGGCTCGAGGCTCCTCTGGACCTTCTCGCCCGCTATGCTGTACGATGCTATCCCGCTCGGGAGGCTCGCCGCTCCTATCACGAACCAGAAGGAGAACGCGTTCAGGAAGGGGATGATGGACGCGTCGATGCTGCTCCCGGAGAAGTGCGAGATCACGACGATGATCGCCGGGAACCCCACGGAGACCCCTATCGGGAAGGCTATCGTCGCGTAGATTATGCCCCTCCTCCTCTTGAAGGTCTCAAAGTCCTTCGAGGCGACCGACCAGGCGTTCTGCAGGTCCATTCCCATCACTGGCTCCTGACCAGCTTCAGGTACACGTCCTCCAGGGTCGAGCTCACCTCGGTGACGAACTGGACTCGACCCCCGGCGGCGAAGATCGCGCCCAGGATCTCGGGGTTCTCCTTCTCGGGATCGCCGACGGCGATGACGAGCTTGTTGCCTCCGACCGCCTCGACGGCGCCCTTCCCGGCCCGCTTCGCCGCAGCCAGGACGGCGTCGCTGACGCTCTCGAGCTGGACCACGACCTTCCTCCCGCTCGCCGAGCGCTCGAGCTCGGTCGGGGTCCCTATCGCCATCAGCTTCGTGTTCAGTATGGCGATCCTGTCGCAGATCCTCTGGGCCTCGTCGAGGTTGTGGGTGTTGAGGAATATGGTCTTCTTCTGCTTCTTCAGGTCCAGGATGAACTCCCTGACCGTCTTCGACGACTCCGGGTCCAGGTTCGCCGTCGGCTCGTCCAGGAAGAGGACCGCGGGGTCGTGGATGAGCGCGCGGGCTATGGCCAGCTTCTGCTTCATCCCCTTGGAGAAGGTCCCGGCCGCGACGTCCCTCTTCTCCCACAGGCCCAGCAGCTTGAGGAGGTACTCTATCCTCTCCTTCCGCTTCGCCGCGTCGACCTTGTAGTACCTGCCGTAAAAGTCCAGGTTCTTGTAGGCGCTGAGCTCCTCGTAGAGGCCGACGTTGTCCGGTATCAACCCGACCATCCCCCTTATCTTCGGCTGGTCGGCGCTGTTCCCTATCTCGTAGTCGCCTATCCTGGCGCTGCCGCTGGTCTTCGATATCAGGCAGGTCAGCATCCGGATGGTGGTGGTCTTCCCGGCGCCGTTGGGACCGAGGAACCCGAAGACCTCGCCCTGGTCCACGTGGAGGGTGAGGTCGTCGACCGCGGTCAGGTCGCCGAACCGCCTCGTGAGGTTCTCAGCGTCTATCAAGGGGGATCGAACTCAGTGCCACGCCCTGGTCCCCCGGACGGCCCGCTCCCACCGGATGGCATCGCCGACCGACCGCCGGTCTCCTCTTTATAGTTAGGGCAGGCGCGACCCGCTCTCAGGTCGAGGACCGGCTTTGACCCTGCGGAGACCTACCGCGCCCTTCTCGCGGTCGAGGGAACGGTCGCCAAGACCACGACGGCCAGCACGCCCACGACGGCGAGGTAGCCGAGCGACAGAGAGGAAGACGATGACGAGGAAGATACGGAAGCGCTGGTCGAACTCGAAGCAGAGGAGCTCGTCGGGGTCGTCGTGGACGATGCGGACGTCCCGGCAGGCGTCGAGGTCGTGACGCCGGTGGTGGACGTCCCGCTCGACGGGTCCGATATCACCGCCAGACCCACGGCGGCGCCCGACGCGGAACCTGGGCCGTTCACCGCGTAGACCGCGTTCGTTCCCGAATCGAAGGCTATGCCTCCGGATGAGCTGGCGGTGCCGTTGGTGCTCACCGTCCCGATCACCCTGTTCGTCGCATCCGAGATGATCGCGACCGAAGCGCCGTCGTTGATGTAGATCTCGCCCTTGTTGGGGTTGTACGCCATGGGTCCCGGAGAGACCGATGCGGGCAGGTCGATGGTCGCGACGACCTTGTTGTTGCCGTCCGATATGACCTCGATGACGCTGCTGTAGTAGTTGAACGCGCTCGAATTGTAGACCGAGTTCGCGACGAAGACCTCGCCCTTGCCAGAATCGTAGGCCTCGAGCCCGGGGATGCCGCCGACCGGTATGTTGCCGGTGACGGTGTTCGTCTTGGTCGAGATGACGGAGACGTTGCCTGAGGTCAGGCCGCTGCTGTCCAGGTACTGAGAGGCGAACACCTCGCCCTTGGCCGAATCGTCGACCACTCCCACCACGGCGTGCGTGATGTTGGCTATGACGGTGTCGCTGCTGTCCGAGATGACCTGGATGTAGGGGGTAGATGCGCCCGTGAAGTCCGTGTAAGAGGCGAACACCTCGCCCGTCTTGGGATCGTAAGCCACCTGCGTCAAGGTCCCCCAGCTCTCTGGCGCGTGGGTCGTCACGTTCGCGACGATCTGGTCGGTGGCGTCCGAGATGGCGAACGCGTCGGTCGAGCCCGCCACCCACATCTCGCTCTTGCCGGAGTCGTAGACCATGTTGTAGGGGGTGCCCGGCAGGTTCGTCACGTCGGCCACCTGCGTGTTGTTGCTGTCCGAGATGACCTGGACGTCGCCGGACTGGTAGTTGGAGACGAAGATCTGGTTCGTCCTGGGATCGTAAGCCACTCCGAGGGGAGTGACGTGCGTCCCTACCTGGGTCACCAGTGACGCCGCGTGGACCACGGGCATCGCAGTGATCCCCGCCAAGACGAAGAACGCGACGAACGAAAGGCTCACTAGTTTCCAGTTCCCGGAGGACATGGCATCAAGGTCCTCGGACCCCCGCTGATAAACGGGTAGCAATCAATCCGCATCAAAGTGGTGCGAGGATCCCGGGCTCGCTCCCGTTCGCCCGTCGCTCATCCCTGGTGGACTCTGTCGAGCCAGGGGTCGAGCTGGACCGTCGACGTTCCGGGCGGGCAGGCCGGCCCAGAACGCCGCGCCTCAACCAGGGGCGAGCTCCGCCGGATGCGCGGCGCCGCGGGGAGCGATCTCCTCGACCGGCGACGGGTGGATGCTGGGTCGCCGGCTCGGGAT
>JBEKTS010000149.1:0-6225 GCA_049515775.1 Nitrososphaerales archaeon
CACTACTTCGGGACCTATCCGCTGGCGACCAACCCGCCCAACGAGCCGTCGTTCACCGCAGCCCCCGACACCCCCTCCGTCGTCGGGCTCACGGGGCCGCTCCTGACCGACAACCCGAACTACCTCGTGACGGGCAACCCCGACGACAACCCGGCGCTCCTCGCCCGCACCGACCCCGTGACCTGTGACAACGACCACGACTACACCGCGGAGCAGGCGGCGTTCAACGGAGGGCTGATGAACATGTTCCCGGAGCAGACCAGCTGCAGCGACGGGCTGGTCATGGACTACTACGACGGGAACACCGTGACCGCCCTCTGGAACTACGCCCAGAACTTCGCCCTCAGCGACAACTCGTTCGGGACGACCTTCGGACCCTCGACACCCGGCGCCCTCAACGTGGTCTCGGGCATCGGCGGACCGGCCGTCGTGACCTACACCGCGAACGGGACGACGACGTCCAACCTCCCCGGCGTCCTCGCCAACGGCCAGCTCATCGGCGACATCGACCCGACCTTCGACGACTGCTCCTACACCCAGGACAACTCGGCCACCACCGCCGCCATGACGCCGGCGAGCGGCGCGGGCGCGCCCCAGAACATCGGCAACCTGCTCAACGGGGCGGGCCTCACCTGGGGCTGGTTCGAAGGCGGATTCACCCCGACCGTCCCCTACAACCCTGTGACCGGCGCGCTCGCCGTCTGCGGCAGCTCGGAGGCGCAGGTCGGAGGGACGACCGAGGCCGCCTACAGCCCGCACCACGAGCCCTTCCAGTACTTCGCCTCGACCTCGAACCCCCACCACCTCCCGCCGAGCTCCCCGTCGATGATCGGCTACACCGACCAGGCGAACCACCAGTACGACCTCTCGTCCTTCTGGATCGCCGCCGACTCGGGCAACCTCCCGTCGGTCAGCTACCTCAAGGCTCCCCGCTTCCAGGACGGCCACCCGGGCAACTCGGACCCGCTCGACGAGCAGGACTGGCTCGTCAACACCATCAACCAGCTCATGAGCCTGCCGACGTGGTCCAGCACCGCGATCGTCATCGACTGGGACGACTCGGACGGCTGGTACGACCAGGTGATGCCCCCGATCGTCAACCCCTCGCACGACCCGGCCAACGACGTCCTCAACGGGAACACGTGCGGCCAGGGCTCGATCCCGCTCGGGGTCGAGGACAGGTGCGGCTACGGGCCGCGCATCCCTCTGCTCGTGATCTCCCCCTACGCCAAGTCCAACTACATCGACAGCACCCTCTCGACCCAGACCGCGGTCGTCAGCTTCATCGAGTACAACTGGCACCTCGGCAACCTCGGACCCAGCTCCTACGACCACCTCGCGGGCACGCTCCTGAACATGTTCGACTTCAGCCACACCCAGCCCCACGACGGCGTCCTCTTCCTGAACCCATCCACCGGCGAGGTGATCCAGGACCATCTGGGCTTCTTCGGCGGTTCCCCGGTCTCCTCCGCAGGACCGACCATACCCACCCCCGGCGTGCCGAACCTCGCGTCCACCAGGACCTGCACCGACGTCGACACCAACCCCGACGTCTGCGCCACATCGAACGGCCTCTCCAAGTCGATCCAGACCAGCGACGACGTCTGGTTCAGCGCATCCGCCGATATCACGCCCAGGGAGTCCGCCTCGCCGCTCACGGTCCACTTCACGGGACAGTGGATCAACGTGCAGCTCAAGGGCGGCGACGGAATCCCGCTCCAGATACCGGCTCCGAACTCCGAGGTGGTCTTCAGCACGACGGCCACGACCGTGACTACCACGTTCACCGGGAACCAGTGGGTCACCACCGTACCGGTCGGGTACACGGGCACCGTCTTCCTGGGCGGTGTGGCCTACCAGGTCCCCACCGGCGTCTCCCTGACCGGAGCCAAGGCGGACTGGACCGGGGTCTTCAGCGGGACCACGGCCTCGTTCACCCTGCAGTGGCAGTGGGCCGCGGGGGTCTACTCGACCCTGGGAACCGGGACCATCGGGACGGCCGCCTTCTACACCAGCCTCGGGGTCAAGCCCATCTCAGCGAGCGCGGGCAGCGCATACCTCAACGGCGACAACGCAGGCACCCCGGAGAACTTCAAGGCCGACTACGTCTCCAGCGCGACCCTCGGTCAGGGCGCGGCCTACGGCGACCAGTACACCGGAGCGTACAACCACCCGGGCGACGCCTACTACCAGGCCTACCTTCTGAACGAGTGAGGCACCAAGGAGAGAAAGAGGGACGGTGACGGGCCGACCAGGCCCGCATCACCTCCCTCTCCACAACTTTCTGCTCTGCGATCTCCGGGCTCGGCCCGTCCGCGCATGCACCCATCCATCCTCGTCAGATGCGACGGGACGACGGACTGGACCCATCGATCAGCCCGCGAGCGCCTGCGCGATGCCGTCCGCCCAGGCCTCGATCGCCTTCCAGTTGCGATAGTCGCCCTCGGGCATCGATTCCCGGGCGTCCTTGCTCCTCCGAGCCATCCTGTAGAAGAGTCCGTCCGTCCCCCTGAGGCGCGAGCCGTCGAAGGCCCCGAAGAAGACCCGGTGGTCCCGCGGGGTGAGCATCTCCCGGAGCTCGCCGAGCTCCCGCGGGCCGGAGGCCTCGAGCAGGTCGCGCCCCCTGGCGTCGGTGGTCTTGGTGCCCACGGGCCCGCTGCTGAAGAGCCAGACGGGGTGGCTCGCCAGCGCCTCCCGGTTCCTGGAGACGAAGCGCTTCGCGTCCTTCATCCAGCGGAACATATAGAGGGCCGAGCCGATCACGCTCGCGTCGATCTCCCCCGGCCCGTCGAGGTCCCTGACGTCCCTGACCTCGGCCTGGATGCCCCTCTGCGCCAGCCTGGCGCCGATGAACTCGGCGATCCCCTTGGTCGCGCCATAGCGGCTCGCGTAGGCGACCAGGACCTTCATCGCGCACCACCCCTCCGGCGGAGAGGCGGGACCGACGCGAGGGTTGTACCCGTCTCGGTCTTCGCAGACATCCTCGGAAGCGCAGGAATGCCGTATTTATCCTTCGACAGCTCTGGCTCGTCCCGCGCGTGGCGAGACGGCCCTCCAGGAGGCTATCAGGTCTTCAGCTTCCACTTCTGGTTGGGCTTCCAGACTTCCTTCGACCACTTCTTCTGCCTCTCGGCCAACCAGACCGCGTTCTCCCAGAGCTGCGGCGATGCGTCCTTCTGCCACCCGGAGACGATCTTCCCGAGCTTCTCCCAGACGAAGCCGATCTCGCTGACGTCGAAGTAGAGGTCCTCGTTCAGCAGGCCCTGGGAGACGAGCGCGCCGGCGACCTCGTATTTCGAGAGCATCGCGCCGATGTGCCTGAGCCCGGGGCTCCCCTTGGGGTACTTGGACTTGAACTCCTTGTAGTCGTCGGCGGCGAACTCCTCGTGGAACCAGTTCATCGCCTCCTTCATGTCGTGGGTGTCGAAGGTCTGGATGAAGCCAAGCAGCAGCTTGGCATCCTGTTTCGTGGCCCTCTTCATGAGGGGCGCCTCGACGCGACCGCCGAGCGTCCCGCTGGACCGCTGGCCGAAAATGTCACGGCCGTCCCGATGGGCGGCCCTCGATATAAGGGAAGCTCGTCCGTCACGGGCGGAAGAGAACACGGTCTCGGGCGGGGACCGCGCTGGCGTGAGCCCGGGGGGGCGCATCGCGCAAAGAAAACACGAAAAGAAAACTCAGAAAACGTTTCTGAAAGTTGCGACGGGTCCGCGACGACAGCGGCAAGGCCTCCCGTGGATGCGGATCGGGTCGCGCGTCCGGATCGAGCTCGCGACCTCAATATGGTTTCGCGCCATTGCACTGGTTCAAAGCGGGGCTACGGTGGCGAATAGAGCGGAATGCCTATGAAAACCTAAATTTTCAAATATTTACAATGCCATAGGTTTTATTCTTACATTATAATATCTATGCTTAAAGACAAGCGGTTTCATCGTATTCACGAGGAAAATGAGCAGCGCCTACCGGGAGACGGGAGCCAAGGAGGTTGCGGCGTGCAACTTCTGCAGCAAACAACTCGGCAAGGAATACTACTTCCGTTGCCACGTCTGTGGGGCGACGTACTGCTACATCCACATGACCAAGCACTCGAGGGCCCACAAGCCCGCGATGCCGGTCCCGGTTAGTTCAATCCGGGCCTAGCGGCCCACTTCACCTGCGCATCTCTTTGGCCGCGGCCCTGACAGAGGTCACTATGTTCTGGTAGCCGGTGCACCGGCAGAGGTTGCCAGAGAGCCCGAGCTTTATCTCGTCGTCTGTGGGTTCTGGATTCTCTTTGAGCAGCCAGTAGGCCTCCATTATCATCCCGGGCGTGCAGAAGCCGCACTGGAGGCCGTGGTTGTCCCAGAACGCCTGCTGGATGGGGTGGAGCTTGCCGTCCTTGGCCATGCCCTCGATCGTCTCGATGCGCGCCCCGTCCGCCTGGACGGCGAGCATCGAACAGGACTTGACGGACCGCCCGTTCAGGACGACGGTGCATGCGCCGCAGTTGGACGTGTCGCAACCGACGTGGGTCCCGGTCAGGCCGGCCACGTCCCGGATGAAGTGGACCAGCAGCAGCCGCGGCTCGACCTCCCTGCGGTAGTCGACGCCGTTGATGTTCACCGTGACGCTGAGCATCCCGGCCTCTTCCTGCTCGGTGGCTCTCGCCATCAGCGCGCACCTCCCTCGGCCCTGGAGACCGCCAGCTGCAGCCCGCGCCGGGTGTATACCTTTGTCATCTCTCTCTTGTAATCGGCGGACCCCCTGAGCGGGTCGGCGGTGGGATGGGCGTCCTCGGACGCCGCCTGGGCGGCCTCCTCTATCACCGACGGGGTGAGCGTCTTCCCCAGCAGCGCCTCCTCGGCCTTCACCGCCCGCAGGTTCTTGCTGCCGACGGCGGTGAGCCCGATGCCGGCGTAGTCGCAGACGCCGCTCTCGTCGAGCCCCACCGCGGCCCCGACCGCGACGGTCGCAAAGTCGCCCGTCTTCCTCTCGAGCTTGACGTAGGAGGAACCGGTCCGCATCCCGGGCCTGATCGGTATCGTGATCTCGGTGAGCAGCTCGTCGGGCTCGAGCGCCGAGGTGAAGGTGTCGACGAGGAAGTCGTCGATCGCCACGGTCCTCCCGCGGGTCGGCCCCCTGACCACGACGGAACCCCTCAGGGCCAGGACCGCCGAGCCGCAGTCGCCGCTGGGATCGCAGTGCGCGAGCGACCCGCCGAGCGTCCCCATGTTCCGGATCTGGGGGTCGCCGATGCCCGCCGCGCACTCGGACAGGGCCCGGGCGTGCTCCCGGATGAGCTTGGACGTCTCTATGTCGTGGTGCCTCGTGAGCGAGCCTATGGCGATGCCGCCGCCGTCGTCGGACCGCCTGATGTAGTCCATGCCAGGGATGCGGTTGATGTCCACGATGTAGGCCGGCGAGGCCAGCCTCAGCTTCATGACCGGGATGAGGGACATGCCGCCCGCGAGGACCTTGGCGTCGGAACCGTGGACCCTGAGGAACGCGGTCGCTTCGCCGACCGAGGTGGGGGCGATATACTCGAACTTGCGAGGGACCATGTAGGCGTTGCTACGACCGCGAATTTTGTAGATAAACGTTCTGCTGACGGACGAGGCCCGACGCCAGCGAGACGGGCAAGAGGACGAGGGCGGAAGAAGGGTGAGGGGAGTGGGAGGATGTAGGAGGGAGTGGCGACGCGTTGCAATCTCCGCCGTCCGGAGGGGCCTCTCCGGACGGGGACCGGGGCCCCTAGGTGGCGACCCTGGGCGGCGCCTGGCTTGCGAGCGCGCCGTGAGGGAGATGACGCCCGCGCTTCGTCGCCGTGACGTCCCCCATTATGGCCACGCATATCTCCTCGGGAGAGACCGCCCCGATGTCGAGCCCTATCGGCGTGTGTACGGACTGGAGGAAGGGCTCCGGCACGCCCCTGGTACGGAGCGTGGCGAGCGTGTCCCTCGCCCTCTGCATGCTCGCCAACAGGCCGACGAACCGGACCCCCGCCCTGGAGAGGACCTCCAGCGTCTCGGCGTCCCTCTCGCCCTTGGTGAGGACGACGACCGAGTCCGTAGGGAGGAACGGGAACCGGGAGAGGTCGTAGTCCAGGTCGGTGATCAGCTGGTCGGGCTCGTCGGAGAGGACGGGCAGGTGGTCTATCACGGCCGACTCGTAGCCCATCATCTTCCCCAGGCGGACGAGGCCGTCCTCGACGTCGTCCTTGCCGCCCTGCCCTATCAGGACGAGCCT
>JBEKTS010000150.1:0-6208 GCA_049515775.1 Nitrososphaerales archaeon
ATGATCTTCCTCCTTATGGGATTCTCAAGAAGTTGAAGCACAGAATTGAGTTCCTCGTCCTCCAACGGGATCGCCTGCTATATCCCAATCTGTAATATACAATAGATAAGCGTGGTGGTCGCCGCGCTCGAACGCCGCTGGCCGGTACGTCTCCGAAACCTCCCTCAGGCATCAGATAGGAGCGCGGGCAACCATCCATCCTTCGTCCTCGCGATCGGTGATGCCGATTCCTACTTGAGGGGTACGCGCGTCATCTTTGCCGAGGTGGGCTCCTTCTTGGGGATGGTGAGCTGCAGCACCCCGTCCTTCATCGTCCCCTCGACCTTGGATGGCGCGACGTGCTCTGGAAACTGTATGTTCCTCTGGAAAGCCGAGTAGGCGCTCTCTCTGCTGAGGTACCTGCCATTTCCCCTCGTCTTCTGCTGGTTGTCGGCACCGACCTCCGCCCTGAGCTCGAGAGCGTCCTCTCCGACGTTCACCTCGACGTTCTCCTTGCTGAAGCCCGGCAGCTCCGCTCTGACCTTGTAGTTGTCGCCGTCGTCGATGACGTCGATCACCGGGAAGCGGATGGGCAGAGCCCCCTCGATAAGGGCGAGCGGCGCCGTAGGAAGTGCCAGCAACGAGCCGGGTGTGAAGAATGGCGTCATCATGTCGTCGAAGGAGTTCCTGAAGTCCTGGAACATCCTGTCGATGTTCCCCTGGACCGAAGGCCGCGTCACCCGGGCCATCGCCTGTCCGGCCGCTGCCGGTACCATCTGTCTCTCGTTTGGTCTTTGGATTCTGTTGCTCATTCGATTACCACATCGGGTATATGATACCATGTAGTATACATGATTTAAGGCTTTCGGAGCCGGCAGATTTTGCCCCTCGCACAAGACAGCCCGGGTTTGAGCCGTGGATGAACTGAGCCCGGTGCTGCCGTCGGCTCGTCCCCCGAAGGGCGAACCGTCCGCTGGACGCGTCCTCAGAGGTACTCCCAGATCTTCGCGCCCTTGTAGTTGTAGACGATGGACTTGGGCGCCGTCACGTAGCTGATCGTGTAGCCTATCCCGGACTCCCCTATGCCAGAGTCCTTCCTCCCGCCGTAGGGGTAGTACCCGATGCCGTGCCTGGGCTGGTCGTTGATGTATATCGCCCCGACCTCCAGGGTGCGTATCATCCTCCTGATCCGGTTCATGTCGCGCCCGAAGACCGCGGCGTCGAGGCCGTACCTCCTGCCGTTGGCCATCTCGATCGCCCTCCTCAGCTCCGTGAACGGGGTTATCGTGGCGACCGGGGCGAAGACCTCCCCCTTGTAGAGCTCCGTCGTCGCGAGCGCCTCACCGGAGATCTCCAGCAGCGTCGGCTCGACGTAGTTCGTCTCGAAGCTCGTCGCTCCGGCCAGGACGCGCGCGCCCTTGGCGACGGCGTCCTGGATGGCCTCCTGCATCGTGACCGCCGAGGCCCTGTCGAGCAGGGGGCCCATGCTCACCCCCGGCGCTCTGGGGTCGCCCACCTTGATCTTGGCGAGCTCGGCGACGATCAGGCGCTTGACCTCGTCGTAGACGACCTCCTCCACGAAGACGTGCTTGATCGCGTCGCACCTCTGGCCGGCGAAGCTCGTCATGCCCCCGACTATCTTCTGGGCCGCCACCGGGAGGTCCGCGTCGTCGAGAACGATGGCGGGGTCGCCTCCTCCGAGCTCGAGCACGTACCTCTTGATGCCCGCGAGCTTCAGGATCTCCCTGCCGCTCTGGGTGCTCCCGGTCAGGGTGATCCCAGCGACCCTCTCGTCCCCGGCGATCCTGCCGATCTGCGACCCCTTCATCGTCAGGACCGCGAGCGACTTTCTGGGGAAGCCAGCGACCTCGAGCATCCGGGCGAGCAGCAGGGACGCGAGCGGGGTCGAGGACGCCGGCTTGATCACGATGGCGTTCCCGGCTATGGTCGAGTAGACGAGCTTGTTGACGGCGTCGAAGAGCGGGTAGTTGAACGGGTTGATCGCGAGGACGACGCCTATCGGCTCCCTGCGCACGAGCCCCTCGGTCTCGACCGTCTCCGCGGACCAGTCCCCCGGGATGTAGTCGCCGATCAGCTTCCTGGTGTCGAGGTCGGACTTCCTCAGGCGCTCCACCGAGGCCTTCACCTCGCCCATCGCTCCCGTACCCGTCTTCCCCGCGTTGACGGTCAGGACGGTGGCGAAGTCCTCCGCGGCCGCCTCTATGAGGTCCGCCGTCCGATGGTAGACGTCGAGCCTCTTCGTCCCGGGCATCTCCCTCAGCGCGGACCTCCCGCTGGCGTAGACGGACTCGAACGCCGCGACCGCCGCCGCCTCGCTCAGGACGGGGACCTCGGCGACGACGGAGAGGTCTATCGGCGACCGCACGTCCGACCAGGCCTCGCCCGTGTGCCAGTCTCCGGCCAGGAAGGTCTTGTACCTCGGGACCGCCGACCCCGGCGGGGTCTCGTAGATAGGGTCGAACTCCTTGGACTTGAGCTTGATCTCCGGCTGGGACGCCATGCTGGACTGTGTGGTCGGGGCGCGACTTGTTAACCTATTCTCCCGCCATCGCGCGCCGGCGACGAATTGCCTCGGACGTGCGCAGCCTTGGACGCCGGGAACGGGCGCGTGGACCAGTCCGGCCTGGGCCGCGTCGCTCCTCTCGATCGCGGAGCCCGACGGCCGGCAACAGGCCCGCCCACAGGCCGCCCGAGCGTCTGAGACCCAGATCGCCCGCGCTGGTCCTGGAGAAGTTCCTTCCATGACCTGCGAGCCTGAAGGCGGTCGAGCCGCCCTCGGTGGGTCGTTGCGCGCCCCATCGGACTTGGACATCCTCCTCAGAGAAGGCACCGGTCGTGGGCAGAGGCCCTTGACGACGACACGGATTCGAGGGCGGCCGCCGGCTGGACGGGGAAGGAGGGAGTCGACCATGACATATAGGGCCTGCTTCGGGAGACCCGTCGATGAGGAAGATAGTCCTGCAGGAGATGGTCTCCTTGGACGGCCGTGCGACGGGCCCGAACGGCGGTTTCGATTGGCCGCTCGCGGACGAAGAGTTCGAGGCGCATTCCAGCGAACTCCTCGACGCCGCCGACACGTTGCTGCTGGGCCGCAACACCTACCGGATGTTCGCAAGCTATTGGCCGACCGCAGTCTCGAGCGCCAGCGGCACGATGAGGGGCTCGGATGGCGCGGAGTTCGTCGTACCCACGTCCCCCTCCGTCGTCCACGAACGGGTCGCTCGGAAGATGAACTCCTATCGCAAGATAGTGTTCTCCAGGAGCCTGGCGAGAGTCGAATGGACCAACTCGATCCTGGCGAAGGAGATCGTGCCAGAGAGCGTGACCGAGATGAAGGAACAGGCGGGAAGAGACATGCTACTCCTTGGGAGCATCGATCTAGCCCATTCTTTCATGAAACACGGCTTGATAGACGAGTATCGGATCTGGGTCAACCCCATCCTGTTGGGAGGAGGCGACCCGCTCTTCGCGGGGACGGAAAGGCGCAAACTGGAGTTCTTGGGCACCAGAACCTTCGGGTCCGGGCTCGTGGAGCTCCACTATCGGAATCGATGATGCGGGCGACCGGAAGCCGTTCCTCACTCGGGGAGGGGGACCGATGGCGACGGCGGGCGAGTGGACCCCGTTCGTGGGAGACGGAACGGAACGGAACGGAACGGCGTCCGTGACGCGCCATCGAAGTTGGACGCTTTCGGATTCGTCTCTATCACCTGACTCTTGGTCCGTGCGGTCGCGCCCGGGGTCGGAAGGCGACGGCGTAAGGTCCGGCTCCCACGGTGACGGTCGCGACGACGGCGTCCGTGGCGTCGGAGATCACGGAGGCGGTGCTCGAGCCGGAGTTAATCACGAAGACCTAGCCCTTGGCCGAGTCGTAGGCGACGCCCGAGGGATTGGTGCCCACGGCGACGGTCGCGGCGTGCGCGGGCGACGCGAACAGAGAGACCAGGAAGAGAGCTGCGAGGCAGAAGAGGACGAGCTTAGTGGTGGCGGGTCGGCTGCAGTTCATCCTAGGAGACCCCCGGGACCGGGCGCCGCGTCGGTCCCGTCGGGGAAGAGGTGGTCCGCGTCCCCGAAGACGGCTGCGAGACCAGCGCGGCGACGCCGATGCCCGCTGCCAGGACGATCGCGATGACCAAGAAGATCCCAGGGGTCGCGCCGGCCATCGTTCGTCGAGCCATCGCGGTGGTGATCATCGTTCCGTCCTTTCGCTTGAGCGCCACCTCTGACTGATAGGCTTGTCCCGGTCACAATGCCAAGAGTCATCCCCGGGTTCGTTGCTCCTCCCGGCCGGGGCGTTTCCATCCGCACGTTGGGCGATCGCAGGCGTACGACCCCGTCGGTGTTACACTGTGTTCGTTGTCATTCTGCTCCACTAAATACCGTATTCTCGAGCTACCGGCCCGGGCCTGATGTCGAGCTCGACGGGGGCGCCTATCCTTGCTATACACCGGCCGGCTACGCGGCGGAGGAAGGGAGCGACGGCGCTCTCGATGGGGGCGTCATTGGGATTCTCGTCCTGCCTCACGCGTGGCGGCTCAATCCGGTCCGGGAGGCAAGGGATCGTCGCAGCCGAGACGGGGAGGCGCGAGGTAGGTTTGAAGCAGGATCGCCCGAAGTACGTCATCATCGCAGTGGTGGGGGCGCTGCTCTTCGTCCCCGGCATGTACTACATGCTCTCCAGCGCGTCCACCGACACCGCGGCGGCCCAGCTCGCGTTCTTCTTCGGGATGTTGCTCCTGGTCTTCGGGCTCGGCCTCCTGGCCGCGACCATGATGCGTCCGTCGAACGCCGGGGCGCCACGGAGTAGTCCTCAGGCCTCCTTCATGGCACCGAGCAGATAGACCGCGACCATCGCCAAGACCACCCCTAGGGCGACCTCGAGAACCCGATAGAGAGCGAAATACCAATCGCCCGGATAGAGGATGTTGATCAGGATTATGATGAACGGGGTAAGGAAGATCTGCACGAGCCCGAAGTTGACCCCCCTCGACGCGAACATCAGGACCGCAAATGCGGACAGCGCCGGCAGCAGCACGTAGACGTCGCTCGTCGCCAGGGTAATCGCAGCGGCTATGAACGCGCCCACGACCGTGCCGAGCGCCATCATCGAAGTGAAGCTCGTGGTCAGGCTGATGGACGGACGCACGGAGATGACTATGGTGACGACGACCCAAAAGTCTCTGGGGAGTCCCAGTGCGAACCCGACCGCGAACCCGAGCGCGGAGACGATCCCGAGGACGACGGCGCTCCTCACCGCCTCCGACCATGGGACCCGCTGGGGAGGGACCACCATCGTCTGGTTCGGGCGGCGCCGGCGAGACGAGACGAAGCGATTCAGAGCGACGCCTAGGAGCGCAAACGAGGCCCCAAGAAGGAGAGACGACGACCTCAGCGCCGCCGCTTCCATCGACGCCCCGGGGAGACCCGCCCCGACCGAGAAGGATATCGCGGTGAACGTGCCAACGTTCGCCCACTTTGGACTGCCGCGTGCGAGCAGGGCTACGGACACGGCTATGCCGAGCAGCGGCGGGGAGAGGACCCCCGCCGTGGCGGCCAGCGTCCCGAGGCCCGCAGCCGTCGCTTCCGTCAAGCAGGCCGCGAGGAGGACCCGCCAGGGCAGGACGGACGGCTGTCCCTCCGTGTTGGTGAGCAGGAGAGCGCCCAGGGTCGCGAAGATGAAGGCCGGCTCATGGAGGCCCAAGCCGAGGGCCATCGGCGCTATCACAAAGGCCGCCGCCCTGACGCCCGTCGGAAGGCTGAACGCAGCCCGGTCGATGCGAGTGATGCCTTTGAAGAACCGCCTCCCCTCGGACATTGCCTGGCTCCCGACCTACGGTTCGAGGATTTATGCCATCGCGCCGGGAGCACGACCCCAGACCATTGAAAGATCGCGACGCGCAGGGCTCGCTCGGGTGGCCGAGACCAGCTGACAACCGTTGCATGCCGGATAGACCCCGGCCCAGCCCTTTCCATGAAGCGGGTTCCAAATCCTCGTCTGCAGCCCCGCCGAGGATCCAACTCGGGCTGACTTCGGCCGTTCGAATCTGCTCAAGGAGCTACACGCGCCGTCGCAAGGCTAGACGAGGACGGTCTTCTTCGACGCCTGGCCCAGGTATCCGCTCGCCATGGACCCTTCTCGCGGAGTCGGTTCGCCGAAGCCTTATTGATCCGTGGGAATGAAAATGGGATGGGAATCCAAATGGGCGAG
>JBEKTS010000151.1:0-6073 GCA_049515775.1 Nitrososphaerales archaeon
CCTTTGTGGAGTTGGGATGAAATACATCCGGGCTGGCCCCTGAAGTATTCCGCGTCCTTCTGCCAAGCCTTCAGGAACCTCTCAAAATCCTCGGGCCTAACAAGGAACTGATTGATGAACACGACCGGGCCGACGTCCTCTGCCAGTTGCGCCCTAAACTTTGCTCCTTCATCGGTCTCTACTAACTTCGCCATGTTGAAATCATCGAATTCATACCGACTCGACTCTGGTTATATCCTTTGTAGCGGCTCAGTCCGCGATCTCTTTTAGGTCCCCTCGGCGGCTGTAGATAGTTCAATTCCAAGTGTAGAAAGAAGACCAGGCGGGTCCCGTCTGGCCCGCCCCAAATCCGGTTCGATACCCAGATTCCTTCTTCGAACTGGGTTCCATTGTGGCAGGAAGTAACTGACCCGGAGGATGAAAAGACCACCGAACTCTTCTTGTTGTACGCGGCACGAAGTATCCGTGCTCCATCCTCGACAAAGGGGAGGGTATCTTAGCCAGCCATGCTACGCATACGGCGTCGCCATAGCTCGAAAAAGAGGGCAGTTTCGAGGGACGGACAGCCTCCCCTGCGTAGGCTGTCGACTTTATCAGTGCCGAAGGGAGTGCTAGATATCGAGCTTCCGCTCGCTCAACCTTTTCACCGCTTCAGGATCACGGTGGTCGAAGAAGACGGTTGTCCTCGTATCCAGCTTTGCGATGGACTCCATATCCTCGGCGCTAAGTTCGAAATCGAAGACGTCGAAATTCTCGACGATCCTCTCCCTATGGGCTGATTTGGGGATAACGACGACCTGTCGCTGTATCAGCCAGCGCAGGATCACCTGGGCGACCGTCTTGTCATGTTTTCCAGCTACAGAAAGAAGCGCCTGGTTTTGGAATATGTTGTTCTTGCCCTCGGCAAAGGGAGCCCAGGAATCCATCTGGACGTCGTTGGCCTTCAAGAATCTCTGAGCCTCGACCTGCTGGTTGAAGGGGTGCGTCTCGATCTGATTGATGGCGGGCGGCACCTTGTTGTGAAGGATCAGGTCCATCATCCTGTCTGGGTAGAAGTTGGCAACACCGATAGCCTCGACCCTGCCTTCCCGATAGAGCTCTTCCATCGCCCGCCATGAACCGTAAACGTCTCCGATCGGTTGATGGATGAGGTAGAGGTCCAGGTAGTCTAGCTGCAGTCTCTTCAGCGATCTTTCAAACGCCTTCTTGGTGCTTTCGTAACCCGCATCTTGGACCCAGAGCTTTGTGGTGACAAAGAGCTCCTCCCTTGGGACGCCGCTTCTCTTGATTCCTTTGCCGACGGCTTCTTCGTTTAGGTAGGACGCCGCCGTGTCAATCGAGCGATAGCCGACGCCAATGGCATCGAACACGCTCCTTTCGCACTCTTCGAGATTGGTTACCTGGAATACACCGAACCCCCGAATTGGCATCTCCGCTCCATTGTTCAAGACAACCTTTTGCACGGTCCTTCTGCTGCCTTTGATCGGATTCCGTGCTAAAAAGACGACCTATGACGGACGAAACGAGTCGAGACTTGGCTCGTCTCGATCGAATCGATGCTCGATGCTCCTTGCGGATGCAATTTCCTCTTCTCTACGGCAACAGCAGCCATGCCCTCAAGGGCCGGCCGACTATTTGACGGCGCTTGGTATCGAACCCCGGGGGTTCGGGACCCGTCGGGCCCATCGCGCGTAGGGTCGGGTCACCGTACAATGGGCTCCGGATGTACGCGCCGAGCAGGGCCACCAGGATCCAGCCTATCGCGGCGATCGGCCGCGCCAGCACCCCCCGCTTCGAATGGCCGGTCGCGCACCCCCCGGGCGCCGTCCTGCAGCTGCCCCATGACTGCGAGGCGCCTCTGTTGGTTCGACGTCGAGACAGCCGACCACATCGGCGCCGGTTGAAGGCAGCGGTCCGAAAGCGCCGCTCCCTCCGCCTCGTGAAAGCCGAAGGCCGGGACCCGACGCAGGGCGTGGAGCCTTCTCGGTGGCTCGAGCCGCCCGCTTGGTTCGTTTGCCCTTCACCCAGCCCGTCCGGGTTGCGTCTCGCGGCTCCCCGTGCGGGCGATCAGGGTCCCATCGACCGGTACGCGCCGAGCACCCGGGGTGCTCCCGTGACATTCACCGTCGCCACCCCGTCCGGGACCGCCCTGCCCCATGAAGACGAGGTGGGGCGGTGACGCACCGTGGAGGGCTCCCCGAGGGGCGGAACGGTGATATAATGCGCTGTGGGTCGAAGCAGGATACCGTGACGGCGCAGAGAGGAGACGTGGAACGCGATTACGCTCGGATCAACGGCCTGGAGATATACTACGAGGTCCACGGCACCGGCAAGCCCCTGGTGCTGCTCCACGGTGGGTACGGTTCCACCGGGATGTTCTCCCAGATAATGGGCAAGCTCTCCGAGAACAGGAGGGTCATAGCCGTCGACCTGCAGGGTCACGGGCGCACGGCGATCACCGACAGGCCGATGACCTTAGACGCCCTCGCCGATGACGTCGCGGAGCTGGTCCACCACCTCGAGTACGAGAGCGCGGACATCATGGGCTACTCGCTCGGAGGGATGGTCGCCCTGCGCACGGCGATGCGCCACCCCGAGGTCGTGGAGAGGCTCGTCGTCGTCTCCGCGGGCTTCAGGCGCAGCGGGTTCTATCCCGAGGTGCGGGCGGGCATGGACCGGAAGGGGCCGGAGGTCGTGGAGTGGATGAAGGGCACCCCGATGTACGAGGCGTACGTCAAGGTGGCGCCGAGGAAGGAGGACTGGCCCAAGTTCGTCGAGAGGCTGGGCGACCTCGTGCGGACCGACTACGACTGGTCGGAGGACGCGGCGAAGCTGAAGATGCCGGTCATGCTCGTCTACGGGGACGCGGACGCCATCAGGACCTCCCACGCCGTCGAGTTCTTCGAGCTGCTCGGTGGAGGCAAGAGGGACGCGGGCTGGGACTGCTCGGGGATGTCGACCGCCAGGCTGGCGATACTGCCCGGCGTCACGCACTACAACATCTTCATGGCGGATGCCCTGGCGTCGACCGCCGTCGCGTTCCTGGACGGGCCGATCTGAAGGCGCCCGCGCCCGGGTGCCTCCCGGTCCCGAACCCTATCGCGGGCGACGGAGGTCGCTTCCTTGGCGGCGCTCGGTCCGTCGGACCGCGAAGGGTGATCTAGTGGAAGGTCTCCCCATTCTCGAGCATATCGACGATCCTGACCATCTTCTCTTGCCTCCTCTTCGTGTCCTTCGCGTTGTGCAGCCTGAAGACTATGGCGTAGACCTCTGACCTGTTCAGCCCCTCGAGGAACTCTCTGGCCTTCCTGCTTCTGTTGACCATCCTCATGAAATCGGCGGGCAGCGCCGCGTCCCTCTGAGGGGGATATGCGGCGTCCCACCTTCCGTCCTCCCGGGCCGCCTCGACCTCTCTCAAGCCCGAGGGCTTCATCCTTCCCTCCCTGATCAACCGCTCGGCGTGGCCGACGTTCACCTTCGACCAGAGGCTGTTCCTCCTCCTGGGGCAGACCCACCAGAGCGCGTACTCCTCCGTCCCCTTCCTCGCCTGGCCGGTTATCCACCCGTAGCAGAGGAGGGGGTCCAGGACCTCCGTGCCTCTCAGCGCGTTGGAGCCGAACCCCTTCTTGTAGGCCTTCAGCCAGACGCCGTCGCTTCTGTCGTGGTTCTCCTCCAGCCACCGCTCGAGTTCGCTCTGCGACCTGAGCGCAAGCTCGCCTTCCATCGTGGGTAACCCATCTCGAAGGAGACGCGTATAAAGAATGGTCGGTTGGTTTCGAACGGCGTCGCGCAAGAAGCCGCAGGGCGCGGGCGGCCCTCCGCCTTCCCTCCCCTCCGCCGCCTACCCCTTGAAGACGCCGATCACGAACCCCACGATGAAGGTTATCGACGAGTAGGGCAGATACCCCGCTATCTGGTTCACCTTGGTCGCGAGGCCGGGCCCGCTCTTGGCGAGCTGGACGAGCGGCTGGATGACCTGGTTGGGCGTCAGGAAGCCCGTCACGATGAGGATGACGATTATTATCGCTATGGCCACCCCGATCCTCATGGCGGCCTTGGCGACGATGCCCACCAGGAACCCGAGGATAAGCGGCACGAGCAGCGCAGCGACAAATGTGATGGATGCGTCCGGCGCCAAAACGGTCGTCATGCAGCGGTCCCCCATGCACCCGGTAATGAACCTTCCCGAAGAAAGATGGACGCTAGGCCCGGGGTCCGATGAAAGTGTAGGGACGCGCCGGTCCCGCGGGCGGAGGAGCGGCCGGCGAGCCCGTTCCTCACGGGCTCTCCCCCTCCGGAACCAACCGGTCGCCGTCCGAGCGAGGCGCTCAGGCGGCCTGCGAGGGAGGGGCCGTCGACGACTGGTTCGGGACCCCCTGCGAGCCGCCGCCCATGGCGACTATCTGGTTGATCTGCTTGGCTATCCCGTTCTCGAGGTGGACCGTCCAGAGCATCTCGGGGACGTCGAGCGCGAGGAAGAGAGGCGAGAGGAGGATCGTCTCGACCGCGGTGACTCCGATGTTCTGGACCCACTTGCCGATGCCGATGCGGACCGTGAAGTCCTCGGGCGCGCCGGAGACCATTATCGTGAACGCCCTGTCGGCCGCGATGAGGTCCCGCGGGATGTTCGCCTTGGTCGCCTGGACGATGTACCCGAGCGGGGACGGCTTCGACTGGGTCTTGTACCCGTCGGCCTGGAGCTGCTGCTCTATCCGCTGCGCGACCTGCGCCGGATCCTCGTTCTTTCCCTGGAAGTGTAGCGTCTTTTCTGTGACCATGAGCTCTCGGTCGCTGGAGCGCCCCGAGCCTTTTCTAAGTTACAGCGGTTCTCTCTGGTACTCTGTACAGGTAGATTTTCTTCTTGGCGTCCTCGGTCTCCGGGTCCCAACCGAGGATCTTGTGGTAGTAGGACACGACCAGCGACCCCGGCTTCATCTCCTTGATCGCCTTGTCGCCGACCTTCTGCATGATGCCCTCCCAGAGGAACGCGAAGACAAAGTCGGCCTGGGAGAGGTCTGCGTCGAGGAGGTTGGACTTTATCACGTCGACCTGGCCCTGGAGGTGGTTGCTGCGGATGGCCCTGCGGGTCCACCAGACCTTGAGCGGGTCGACCTCGACGCCGGTGGTGTGGGCGCCCGTCACCATCGCGACCCGGATTATCATCCGCCCGAAGCCCGAGCCCAGGTCGTAGACCCGCTGCCCCTTGGCGGGGTGGGACATCCGGATCATCTGGTCCAGGATGCCGCTGGGGACCGGCTCGTAGCCCGCGCCCTTGACGAAGGAGATGAGGAAGTAGCCGATGACCACGAGCCCTATCCCGGTCACGACCGCCACGACCTCGAGCTGCAGCTTCTGGGTCGAGGTGAGCAGCAGGACGAGGGACATTTGCGGCGTCGGGCAACCCGGCCAAGAGCGCCCGCTTAAGTCGATTGCTAGGCCGCGTCGGGTCCTGCCAACGTTCCGTCAACCGGACGAGAAACGTGAGGTTTCGACCGCCGTCATCTGCGGGACTTCTGGGGCGGCGCCTGTGTCCTCACGCTCTGCTGCGCCCTTTCGATTCGGCTGGCTACGATCCAGAACGCCTCCAAGAAGGATTAAGCCGACCGAGAAAGAGGAGGCGATGTGAGCCCCAGAGAGAGGGTGAACACCTCGGCGTTGGGAGTGACCGTCGCCTATCTAGTGATGGCGTTCGTGCTTCTCCTGGTCTCTGCCACGGTCAGCCCCCGCCTCGGACTTCCCATCGTAGAGACCTTGCCGCTCCTTTTCTTGGGATTGGCCCTCGTCGCCATCGGGTTCGCGTTCAGGTACCTGGGACTCGAACCGCTGTTGGCTGCTAACCGGAGCATACAATGGGCTCACGTGCCAGGGACACTCGTCGAAGACGGCGTCTTTCGATACTCCAGGAACCCTGCGTATCTGGGCGTCCTGCTGATGTTTCTGGGCGCCCTCCTGGTCGCGGTCAATCTGCCGATGCTGATCGTCCTTGCCGTGATGTTCGCGCTGCTGAATCGTCAAGCGTCTCGGGAAGAGGATGTGCTGACCGGACGATTTTGGAGAACCCTATCTCGCCTAC
>JBEKTS010000152.1:0-7307 GCA_049515775.1 Nitrososphaerales archaeon
CAAGGTCGTGAGGGTCGGGCCCTAGGGCCCTGCCAGATTCCAGGGCGACCGGCCGGTCGGCCGGGTCCTCTCGACTAGCTCGGCCTGATGGGCCGGCGGAGGATGGTCCTGAGCTTCGAGGGCGCGGCGCGCCTCGGGTCGCCCAGGTAGATCTCGTGGTGCCTCCCGTTCGGCGAGTAGCCCCTCTGCCGCATGAAGTCGCGGACCCTCTCTATCGTGGGCGCCTCGGCCGAGTATGGACCGATGTGGAGCAGCTGGGCGGAGAGCCCCTCGTGGAACGACTCGAACCTGAACTCGCCGAGCGGCTTTCCCTTTCCCCTGACCTCCTCGGCGGCCGCCGAGACGACCCGGGGCGTCACGACCTCGGGCTGGACGATCATGAGCGTCCACCGCCACCCGTCGCGGGCGGCGGCGTCGAACCCCTCGGGAGAGTCGCCGCTCGCCCAGAGGCCCTCCAGGGCCATCACCGGGAACTGCGCCAACCCCGCCTTCTTCATGCCGAACTTGATGGTATAGGCCAGGTTGTAGAGGGTCTGTATCGCCGACCGGAAGCCGTCGCCCTCCGGGGCTCCCACCCCGTCGACCATGAGGAAGCTCATCGAGGGCACGTCCACGACCTGCACCTCGTAGGCCGTGGGCGCGTATAGGTGCTTCAGCTGCGCCCTCAGGTCGATCCTGACCGGCTCGGACTCCGAACGGCTCGCCGACGGTCGCCTCATGGGTCGGGGCGACGGAGCGGACACTATTTTATCTCGACGCCGGGCGAGGCGACGACGCCGATCTCGCCTCCGGGAGCGAGGAGGGAGACATCGTCTCATCGACGGTCACGAGACGGTGAAGTAGGCCAGCGCGGACCTCCCCCACTCGTCCTCGCCGAGGACGGTGTAGGTGCCGCGCGGGAAGGTCGTGAACGTCCCGCCGCTGGACCAGTAGCCGGCGACCGCAACGCCCGAGGTGACGATCTCGACCGGGCAGTTGCTGGTGCTGCACCCGTAGGCGAAGGCCGCGTCGCTGGACGGCTCGAAGCTGTAACCCGCCGCGGCGCCGAAGGTCCCGAGGTAGGGGGGACAGTCGTGCTGGCCCTCCGGGTCGACCAGGCTCAGGAGCCTCGCGGAGCTGACGTTGGAGGCGGTGTAGTGTCCGGCCGCGACGGCGAGCCCCACCGGCCACGTGTCGGTCCAGCAAGGCTGGCCGTCCGTGGTGCCGAGCCCGATCTGCCACGAGTCGGAGGCCGTGAAGTTGTTCTGGAACGGGAGGGCGTTGTAGTCCTCGACGGCGATGCCGATCCTCTGTCCGCCGTCCATCGAGGAGGCGTTGAGGGAGACCTCGAGGACCATGTCCTCGGAGCGGTCGGTCGCGGTCGTGACCGCATAGGTCGTGAGGGACGCCGTCGTCGAGGAGGAGCCCTGGGCCGCGGTCCTGGAGGCGACGGAGGAGGTCGTCGCCTTCCCCAGCGACAGGGAGGTCGAGGGAGGGACGGTCGTCTGTTCGACGGACCTCTGCCGCTCGACGGCGACGTAGGCGCCCTCCGCGACCAGCACCCCCAGTACGACGATCAGCAAGGCGACGGTGAGAGCACCCCGCACGGGCCGGCCGGTCATGGTCCTGCCCTCTCCCTCCGGCTCGAAGGGCCGGATCCTCGGCTACTAATAGTTCTTGAACGGGAGGCGGGCGCCACGGTCGGTCGGGCCAGGTCCGGCCCCCGAGGTCCCTCCATCCCTCGTCGAGGGTCCTCAGACGACGGCCGGGGGCGCCAGGAACTCCTTCTCCTCCCACATGTCGTAGGCCGTCGCCGACGAGGATGCCTGGGTGATGATCGCGAGGGCGTTGCCCACGTGGACGAGGCTCACCAGGTCGACGTAGAGCGAGCCCCAGGAGAGGGCGGTCCCCAGGGCGAGGGCGACGCCCAGCGCGCCCTGCAGCACCGCGAGGTCCCTTGTCGCCCTGGTTATCCTCTTGATCCTGTCGGGGCAGGCCGTCGCGCGGACGGCCCTGTAGATGAAGAACGCCAGCCCGAGGACGGCGGCGCCGATCACGACGTGGACTGCGACGGTCACGGACTGGCCGAGCGGGGAGAAGAGGACGAGGAGGATCTGGAGGAAGGACGCCCAGACGACGGCGTACATCGCCTTCCACGTCTCCATGCCCGCTGGCGCGGCGGCTCGTGATAGATATAGGCTCCCGGGCCCGGCGAGAGGCGGACGGTCGAGGACGGGGGCCGGCGCGCCCCGGCGGGACGCCCCGCCGCCTCAGGAGCGCAGCAGGCCGTCGAAGACGCGCTTCTCGGCGCGCCGGAGGTGCTCGCCGACCGTCCCCCTGTCCATGCGCATCAGGCGCGCGAGGTCCTCGGTCCGGGCCCTTCGGGGGACGTCGTAGTACCCCAGCGCGTGGGCGAGGCCCAGCACGGACCGCTGCCTCGCGGTCAGCGAGCCCAGGATCGGGTCGGTCCTCGCCCGGGGGCGAGCCAGCTTGAGGACCCGGTGCGGGACGCCCGTGTCCTCGAGGCCGTCGAGGAGCCTCCGGATCAGCCTCTGGTGAGCCATGATCGAGACCCTTAGCGCCGACCCCTCGAAGGTCATCCCGAGGCTGTAGAAGGGAGCCCTCTCCATCGACCTGAAGAACCGCATCGTCCGCCTGCGGGCCGGCTGGTCGGAGAGCTCGCTGTCGACCCAGCCCCCGGAGAGCTGGAGCGTCTCCGAGCCCGTACGGTCCCGGCCCAGGACGGTGACCACGAGCCCCGGGGGACCGGCCCGCGCGAGGGTCTCCCTGAGGAGCTCGGCCCCCTCCCGCGAGGCGGTGCAGAGCAGCACGAACCCGCTGCTCCTGAACTCGAGTACCTGGACGACGCGCACGTGGGAGAGGGCGGCGGCCAGCAGGGGCTGGTCCCCGATGGGGACCTCGAGGGTCAGCTCGCGCACCGAGGATCCGGGCATGTCTACCGGTGCGTTATACCCCACCTGTGGGGTATAAGCGTTATCCCGGTACCTCGGCCGCCACCGAGCCCATGGCAGGCCTGGCGCGTGAGGCGTCGGCGGCGGAGAAGGGGGAGCGAGACCGCGAGGGCGCCGCTCGGGCAGCGCCCGGAAGGAGGCTGGCGCCGGCTGCCCAGTTCGGGCTGATAGCGGGGCCCTTCCTCAGCATGATCGACTCGAACGTCGTGAACGTGGCGCTCCCGGTCATCCAGGCCGACTTCCACAGCTCGCTCTCCTCGGTGCAGTGGGTGCTGAGCGGCTACCTGCTCGCGCTCGGGGCGGTCCTGGTCTCGTCGGCCTACCTCTCGAAGCGGTTCGGGGCGAAGAGGGTCTACCTCGTCAGCCTCCTGGGGTTCACGGCCGCGTCCGGCCTCTGCGCGCTCTCCCCCTCGCTCGACCTCCTGGTACTGGCCAGGGTCGCCCAGGGCGGGCTGGGGGCGCTCCTCGTCCCCCTGGCGATGGACATGCTGATGGGGAAGGGGGGAGCGTCCAGGCAGATCTCGCCGGTCTTCGGGATGATCCTCTTCCTCGCGCCCGCCCTCGGCCCGACCCTCGGGGGCGCGCTGATCGCCCTTGCCGGATGGCCCTCGGTCTTCCTGATAAACGTCCCCCTGGGCGCGGCCTCCGCGCTGCTGGTGGCGCGGTCCCTCGGGCTCCCGGCGGTCCCGGTCGAGGACGGCGGGCGGGGCGCGGCCACGCCGAGGTTCGACCCCGTGGGCTCGGCGGTGCTCTCCGCGGGCATCGTCCTGGCGATCTACGGCTCGACCGAGGGGCCCACGACGGGCTGGACGTCCGCGGGGTCGCTCCCGTTCTGGGCGTCCGGCGGCCTCCTCCTCGCGCTGTACGGGGTCTACGCGCACCGCAGCACCCGTCCGGCGGTCGACCTGAAGCTCCTCAGGAACGGCCAGGCCGCCCTGGCGCTCGGCGTCAGCAACGTAGCGAACGTCGTGCTCTTCTCGATGCTGGTGCTGCTGCCCGTCTTCCTGGAGACGGCCCGGGGCGCCTCGACGACGGTGACGGGGCTGGTGCTGCTCCCCCAGGGGCTGGTGACCGGGGTCGGGATACTTCTCGGCGACAGGCTGACCAGGCGGGGGTCCGTCCGCCGCGTGACGCTCGCGGGCTTCGCGGTCCTCACCGTCACGACCGCCGCCCTGCTCTTCGTGGGCGAGGGGACGCCTCTATGGACGGTCGCCGCCGACCTGGGCGGCAGGGGCCTGGCGCTCGGCCTTACGATCCAGCCGCTCCTCACGGCGACCATCGGAGACCTCTCCGGCCCCGAGGTCCCCGACGGGAACACGCTCTTCAACGTCATGGAGCGGATCTCCAGCTCCGTCGGCATCTCCGTGCTGGCGACGTTCTTCCAGCTCAGCGAACGGGGCCATCTCCTCTCGTCTCCGGCCCAGCCCGCCGGGGCCGCGGCCGACGCGTTCCACGACGTCGTCCTCGTCCTCGCGGTCCTTTCTCTCGTGGGGCTGGGCCTCTCGTCGTTTCTCCGGGGGAGCGGAGAGCAGGGGAAGGGGGCGGAGAAGGGAGAGCGGCATCGGCGGCGGCCGTCCGAGGCAGACCCCTCGAACGGCGGCCGATCGGAGTCGCCCGCGAGCCTCCGCGCGACCCGCAGCAGTCGCGTCCGGAGCGACCGCCGGCCGAACGAGGGGAGGTTGGGCCGAGCGACGTCCGCGCCGGGATGGCGTCCGGGGCGCGATGTGGAGCCGCCCGTGACCGGATCCGGACGTCCGGGATTCTCATTGCTGAGAATTGTACCGGGGCTTTATGAGGCCGTGCGGGGCGCGCCGCGATAGTAATGACGTGACATGGTCGCATCTCCGAAGTGGCTGAAGAAGACCACCGGCGTCGGTGGCGAAGGTGCCCTCGCCTACCTGGAAAGGAAGATCGGGACACTCCGCATCGTGAAGTTCGCCGCGGCCGCCGGCATCGGTTTCATGATCAACGAGACCGTCCTGGTCCTGGGCATCTTGGCCGTCTATCACAGGATCGAGGTCCCCAGCCTCCTGGGCGCCTCGCTCGTCATACTCGGCCTGGACGCGCTGGCCCTCGGGACCGGAGACACCGTCGCCTTCATCATCAACGAGCGGGTTACGGTCAAGGGCCTGGACGCGCACGAAAGGAAGGGGTGGTTCAACTGGCTCACGCGATGGAGCAAGTATCAGCTTGCGGCCCTAATGGGGAACCTCATCATCGTCGCGGTACAGCTCGCGCTGCTCGCGACCGTCTCGCTCTTCCCGGCCTTCGGGAGCGTCGTGGGCGCGCTCATATCCTACCCCGTGACCTACACGGTCTCGATGCACTTCGTGTGGGGGATCCATCCCTTCGACGGGTGAACGGTGCAGAGCCGACCGGTCGCGACTACCTGGCCTCGTAGGCCCTCCAGACGGACCGGGTGGAGATGAGATAGACGAGGGGGAACGTGATCACGGTGCCCGCGAGCTCGCCAAGGACCGGAGAGACCCCCAGCGCCGCCAGGAGCAAGAACTGGATCGCGATGATCCCCAGGTTTCCCGTCCAGCAGACGGCCTGGAACTTCAGGTACCTGGCGGAGCGGCTCCCGACCGCCTCGAGGTCGTGAGGGCGGAACGTCATGCGCTCGTTGATGAGGAAGGAGACGGAGACGCCGACGGTCAGGGAGACGACGTCCAGCACGATGAGGCCGGCCGCCGGGAACGTCGTCCTGGGGAGGGTGAACCTCCCATAGAGCGCGAACAGCCCGAGCGAGAGTACGAGCTCGGTCACCAGGAACCCAATCAAGCTCGCCGCGGCGAACCTGGCCGACCTGAGCCCGAACCTCACCACGGCTCGGACGTTCGAGGCCCGGCGGGAGCTCGGAGCGGACCGGAGCGACGACTCGGTCGCCTCCGGGGGGACCGTCCGCGTGGAGGTCGGACTGGCGCCGACGCCGCGGCTCACGGGGCGGGATTCTGAAGACGAGATCGGGGGTATCGTCGCCAACGGCGGGCGCCACGCGATGGCGCACCGGGAGGGCTACTTGAGTCCTCCGCGTCGAGAGGCCCCGCCGCAGCGGTCGGCCTGCCGGGAGGGGCCGATCCTGGGAGGAGCGGGTCTCATCTCAGCTTCTTGACCTTTCTCGAGGGTCGAGGCAGGGAGGGCTTCAGCCGTGGACCTGAAGGTCGTACGCGCGGTCCGGGACGTCGGGGTCATCAGGGGGGCGACCGGTCCCCACTCCATGGAGTGCGACGATGGGCTCACCTACATCGTGAAGTTCGCGGGAGGCTCGAGGGCGGCCGTGAACGAGCTCCTCGGCCAGACGCTGGCGAGGGGCGTCGGCCTCCCCGCCCCCCGCGGCTCGCTCGTCCGGGTCAGCGAGGGGCTGATCGCCCACTCGGCCGACATGCGGAACCGCGGGATCGCGCCCGGCCTCCACCAGGTCTCCGAGCTGATCCCCAACTCGTCGGACCGACAACTGGATACTGACCGAGGACAGGGACCGTCCCGAGAACCACCTCGTCCAGGCCGTGCCGGGCGGCTTCAGGTACCACATGATAGACTTCACGCACAGCTTCACCGGCCCCGCGTGGACCGCCGACGCCGTCGAGCAGGGCTCGTTCCTGAGGGTGCTGGTGCCCGCGCTCCCGCAGATCGCGGCGTCGGTCAGGGGGAGGTCCTCGTACGAGCCGACGCTGGCGAGGATCGAGAGGCTCCCGGACTCGTCGATCGAGGAGGCCGTCGCCGCGATCCCCGGAGAGTGGGGGGTCTCCCCCGAGGAGCGCGTCGCCCTCGCGGGGTTCCTGGGCACGAGGCGGGGGCTGCTCAGGGAAGTGCTGGCCTCGAACGCCAGGGAGTTCCCCAACTGGGCCGCCCCGTGAGGGGCTCGGACGGACGGATGGATGGATGGGCCGTCAGACGCCTAGAGACCGGAGGTCCTCCGCCGCCCACACGGCCAGGTCCTCGACGATCCGTCGCTGGACCGACTGCGCGCCGGTCATCGTCACGATGCGCTCCAGCATCTGCCTCTCGATCTCCGGCGGCACCAGCTGCGAGCCCATGGCGCGCTTGGCGTGGACGCGCCTGATCGCGTCTGCCACCGGGATGGAGACGGTCTCGTCGCGGAGCCTCTCGAGCCTGCGGGGCGGGACCCTCGCCTTGAGCTCGAGCTCGTTCTGCCACATCCTGTGCTGTGTCCTCACGGGGCGACCCTGGGCGGGAGCCGCAGTCCGGTCGACGGCCGGCCCCGGCGGGTCGGGCGGGGAGAGCGGGACCCTGAGGATCGAGAGCACGGGCCCGCGGGTGACCCTGCCGACCTCTCGCATGACGGTGGCCCAGTCGACGACCACGTGGAGGACGTGGATGATGACGGCCGCG
>JBEKTS010000153.1:0-6023 GCA_049515775.1 Nitrososphaerales archaeon
GCCGTCGCCGGCGCGGGCCGGTCCCGCGGCGCCGGCCGTCGGGGGTTCCGCTCCATCCACCAACTATAAATCCCCAGTTGGGCGGTCGCGAAAAGCTCCTCGCGATGCCCACCCTGCAAGAGTCCACCGACCCGACGAAGAACCTCGCCGAGAAGCTATCGAGGCTCCTGGCGCCGGCCTCGGAGCTCGACGAGGGGCTCCTCGTCTCCGCGACCTACGACGGCGACAAGCGCCTGGCGGTCCTGAAGTTCTACGACCCGAAGCTCGAGAGGGTCTGGAGGTGGGAGGACAACACCGGCCACAAGCCCTACTGCTACACCAAGCTGCCCCTCTCGGACCTTGGCGCCGTGAGGGCCCGGAAGGACATCCTCTCCATCGAGGACGCGCAGCGGCTCGACCTGCTCTCGGACTCGACCATCACGGTGAGGAAGATAGTCGCGGCGGACCCGCTGGCGATCGGCGGGTCGGCGGGGAGCTCCGTCAGGGACCAGATCGAGGCCTGGGAGGCCGACATAAAGTACTACGAGAACTACGTCTACGACCGCGGCCTCAGGATGGGGACCTACTACTCCATCCACGGAGGGAACGTGGCCGCGGTCGAGAAGGAGATGCCCGCGACCGTCGCGCGCTCGCTCGAGCAGATCCTCTCCAAGAACAAGGGGGAGCAGGAGAAGCGGTTCAACCGCGAGTGGGCCGAGCTGCTGGGCCAGCCCCTCTGCCCGTTCAAGAGGATAGCCCTCGACATCGAGGTCGCGAACGAGGAGGGGCGCGTCCCCGACCCCGAGAAGGCCGACCGGCCGGTCATCGCCGTCTCGCTCCACAACGGGACCGAGTCGCTCGTCTACCTCCTCGCCAAGGAGGGGGACACCTCGCTCAGCGGCGCGAAGACCTCCTACGTCCCGACCGTCTTCGGCGACGAGGCCTCCCTGCTCCGCGCGACCTTCTCCAAGGTCATGGACTACCCGTTCCTGATAACCTTCAACGGCGACGACTTCGACCTCCGCTACCTCGTCCACCGGGCCGAGAAGCTCGGCGTGGGCGAGGCGGAGATACCGATCTACCTCATGCGCCAGGAGGCCTCGCTGAGGCACGGGGTCCACGTCGACCTCTACCGCTTCTTCAACAACCGGTCGATACAGCTCTACGTCTACAGCAACAAGTACACCGAGCACACCCTCAACGGCATATCCGAGTCGGTCCTCGGCAAGTCGAAGATCGAGTTCGAGGGGAACGTCGGGGACCTGCCGCTCCTGGAGCTCGCCAACTACTGCCTCAACGACTCGCAGCTCACCTACGAGCTCACCTCGGCCAGCTCCTCGCTGATGATGAAGATGCTCCTGGTCATCTCGCGCATCGCCAAGATGCCGATGAACGACGTCGCGAGGCTGGGGGTCTCGAACTGGATCCGGTCGATGCTCTTCTACGAGCACCGGAGGATGGGCGCGCTCATCCCGCGCCAGGACGAGCTCAAGCTCAAGGGCGGCGCCTCCTCCGAGGCGATAATCAAGGGCAAGAAGTACAAGGGCGGCCTGGTCATCGAGCCGACCCCCGGCGTCCACTTCGGGGTCTCGGTCCTGGACTTCGCCTCGCTGTACCCATCGATAATCAAGGTCTACAACCTCTCCTACGAGACGGTCAACTGCCCCCACGAGGAGTGCAGGACCAATAGGGTCCCCGACACCGAGAACTGGGTCTGCAGGAAGCGGAACGGCATCGAGAGCCTCGTCACCGGATCGTTGCGGGACCTCAGGGTCGGCCACTACAAGCACCTGGCGAAGGACAGCTCGCTCCCCCGCGAGGAGATGGAGCTCTCGTCGGTGGTCTCCCAGGGCCTAAAGGTGATCCTAAACGCCTGCTTCACCCCCGACACCTGCCTGGTCACTCCCCGGGGCATCAAGAACATCAAGGACGTCGTGGTGGGAGACAAGGTCGTCAACGTCAACCCCATCACCCTTGCGACCGAGATAGACACCGTCGTGGAGGTCCAGCGGTTCCCGTACGACGGGGAGATGTACCACTTCAAGGACAGGAGGTTCGTCGATCTGGCCGTCACCCCGAACCACCGGATGCTCGTGGCGGACGAGAGGAGTCGCTCCGACGCGCCCGCCGCCTTCCTGACGGCGGAGGAGGTCTACAACAGGACGAACGTGGCTATCCCGAAGCTGGCGGGAGGGATCGAGGGCTCGGTCGGGCCCGAAAGGGTCTCGCTTCTGGGAACCGCGAAGGAGCTCGGCGGGGTGGTCGACGTCTACCCGAGGCGCGGCGCGCGCCTCTCGACCTGGTTCCGGACCCTTCCCGCGGGGCTGAGGCTCAAGATCAGGCAGTTCGGCAGCGTAAACAAGAACCGGAGCAAGATCGACCCCGCCCTTCGTTCGCACTACCGGCTGCCGTCGGCCGTCGTCCTGGAGGGCGACATAGACGACATCGAGCGAGCGGGCGGATCCGTGCTGCTGGGATCTCCGAAGGGTTCGAAGATCCCGGCGCGCTACGATGGCGAGGCCTTCGCCTCCCTGTGCGGCTGGTTCGTCTCGGAGGGGAGCCTCGTCGCGACCGAACCGAGGCGCTACGAGAGCGGGCGGCACCGCGGCAGGAGCTCGGGCATCGTGGTGACCCAGAGCTTCGGCAAGGGCAACTCGGTGGGCGTGCCCTACAGGTCAGAGATCAAGCGGGTCATGGCTCAGCTCGGGCTCAGGGCGGCCTCCGACCCCCAGGACAAGAAGCACTACAGGGTCTCGAACGGCCTCCTCCACCACTGGATGCTCACGAACTGTTACTCGAGCGACTCCCAGGAGCATCGCTCCCACTCCAAGCGGGTACCCGATTTCGTGTTCGGCTCCCGACGGCTCATCGAGTCGTTCTTCTCGTCCTGCTACAAGGGGGACGGTTCCTCGAGAGACAGGCTCTACTCTACGACGAGCCTCCGGCTCGCGCAGGAGGTGGTCGTCCTCCAGAGCCTCCTCGGAGCGAGGACGAAAGTCGTCTACGACCAGAAGGCCCGGAGGTACAGGGTCGTCTTCGGGAACGTGAGCTCGAAGCTGACCGACGCGGGGCCGGCCCGGCACAAGTTCGTGAGCAGAGTCCCCTACTCCGGGACGGTCTACTGCGTGACCACCGAGCGCAACCACACGGTCCTGGCGGGAAGGAACGGGAGGTTCGTCCCGGTCGGCCAGTCGTATGGGGTCATGGGATTTGAGACCTTCGCGCTCTACTGCCTCCCGGTCGCGGAGGCGACTGCGGCTTACGGCAGGTACGCCATCACGAGGACGATAGACAAGTGCAAGCAGGAGGGGATATCGGTCATCTACTCCGATAGCGTCACATCGGAGCGCTGCGTCACGCTACTGGACCCGGAGGGCCTTCTGAGGATCGAGCCGATGGGGGCATTCTTCGAGCGGTTCACCGACCTGGTCCACAGGCCCGATGGGAAGGACGAAGTGCATCCATCGGGGTGGAAGGCGCTGGCCCTGAACCCGACGACAGGGGACGCAGAATGGAAGGACGTGCAGGCCGCCATCAGGCACCGCAACACGAAGAGGGTGTTCCGGGTCTGGGACAAGTTCGGCTCGACCCGGGTGACAGAAGACCACTCCCTCTTGGCCAGGGAAGGTGCCTCCATCGTGCTCGCCCGCCCGACAGAGCTGGCGGGGAGACACCTCCTCAGGGTGCCCAGGATGCCCGAGACGAAGCGGATCGATTCGGTGGACGTCTTCGAGGCGCTGAGGCGCGTGAAGTACCCGGTCGTGTACGAGGGCCGCACGAAGACGCTGGAGGCCAAGACGGACGGTGAATGGGTCACTTTCCTCCGGACCGACCGAGAGCGACCAGTTCGCGTCAAGAGGTTCATATCCGTCGGCACGCCCGAATTCAGGGCGCTCGTCGAGCTCCTGGGAGCGTACATCGCCGAGGGGAGCTCGAGCACCCCAGACTCCGCCGATCCAAAGTTTGGCGCGTCCATATCGTGCTCCGAGGTCGAGTGGCTGCAAGCCCTCCAGGCCGACTACAACCTGCTCTTCGACGGAGCGAAGGCCTCGATCATCCGATCGTCGCCGGGACAGCGTACGCCGAGGTACCAGTCTGGGCGCGGCGGAGTCACCGAGGTCCAGTACGAAGACAGGACCGAGAAGCTGCAGATGATGAACCAGCTATCGGCGGTATTCTTCAAGGCCTTCTGCGGTCAGAAGAGCGACGGGAAGCACCTTCCGGAGTTCATCTTCCACGTCCCGGACGAATACAAGGCGCTGCTCGTCGAGAGCATGGTCAGGGGCGACGGTCCGCGCGTCCTCGGGCCTGCCCACTCGCAAGAATACCGTTCCAAGGACTTCAAGCACGAAACCAAGTCCCTGAGGGTGGCGGGCGGTTTCTCTACGCTGCTGCTGCAGTTGGGGGTCAAGCACACGATCGGGTACGACCCTCGGAAGAAGACCTGCGCGATCACGACGTCGTCGAACTACGATCAGACCGTGCGACCGCCTCGAGTCCTGGAGGAGCCCTACGACGGGTTCGTCTACGACCTAACGGTGGAAGGGCTCCACACCTTCACCGACTCCTGCGGCGGGATCGTCCTGAAGAACACCGACTCCCTCTTCGTCGAGAACCCCGACAAGTCCAAGGTCGAGGAGCTGACCCGCTGGGCCGAGCACGACCTGGGCGTCGAGCTCGACGTCGACAAGAGCTACCGCTACGTCGCGTTCAGCGAGCGGAAAAAGAACTACTTCGGGGTCCTTGCGGACGGAACGGCCGATATCAAAGGACTGACGGGAAAGAAATCCGTGAGCGGGGATACGCCCATCCTCGCCCGGATCGACGGAAAAGCCACCTTCACGAAGGTCGAGGAGGTCTATCGCGCCTTTGGCAGAGGCAGTCGGGTCGAGCTCCCCACGATAAGCAACGAACTCGTCTCGACCTGGACAGGCATCGACGACGCGATGGCCCATGACGTCGACGAGGTCTATCGGGTGCAGACTGGCAAGGGGCGCCTCCTGAAGCTGTCTGGCGACCACAGCATCTTCTTCATAGACCGGTATGGCCGGGTCTTCTGCAAGGCGACGAGGGACGTCCAAGTAGGCGACGTACTCGTCGGGGCGAGGTTCATCCCCGACTCCGGAATGCCTCAGACCCTCGACGTGAGCCAGATGATACCCAACACCAGGGAACGAGACGGCCTTCTCTACTCGGCGAAGGCGCACTCCACCAAGGGGACGCCGATCAAGAGGTTCATCCCCGTCACGGACGACCTGGGATTGCTGTTCGGGCTCTTCACCGCCGAAGGCTCGACGGCATCGAACCCAGGGTCCCGCTCCAGCACGATCACGCAGAGCGAGGCGGTGAACCCCGAGGTCTGCGATGCCCTGAAGTCGGCCTGGACGAGGACGTTCGGGTGGGACATCAATCCCCCGAGTGATGCTCGCGAGCGCGCATCCTACCTTCCGATCCTATACGCGGAGCTGTTCGAGTCGGAGTGCGGAGCGAAGGGCCCGACCGAGCGCGCCCCTGATTTCATCTTCTCCGCCCCGAAGGGCGTGGTCAGGGCGTACCTTCGAGGGCTGTTCTCAGGCGACGGATTCAGCGGCGGGGGGAAGAAGATCAGCGTAGCCTCGGAGAGCCGCCTTCTCATGGAGCAGACCGCCTACCTCCTGACCTACTTTGACATCGACTGCCGGTTCAGGACCTGCTACAACTCCCGGTTCAAGACGACCTACTATCAACTGAGCATCATCGGAATCTCCAGCCGGCGGAGATTCCAGGAGACGATCGGGTTCCTCCAGCCCCGATTCCAGACGGTGCCGGAGGACCGCCCGCGGAACAAGGAGCTGATCCCCCTCTCGACCGAGGGGCTGATCGAGGTCAAGAGGAGCATCCTCAAGAGGCTGGGGATCAGTAGGTTCCGGCACATCAAGATGCACGACGCGCGGCTCTTCAACCTGAGCCTGGTCGAGGAATACAACCAGACCATCGACGCCCTTCGCCGCCACGCCACCCCGGTCGAATCTGGCCTTCTGTCGAGCATCCGAAACATGATCAAC
>JBEKTS010000154.1:0-5928 GCA_049515775.1 Nitrososphaerales archaeon
CGCTCCAGCAGCGCGCCCGCGAGCACGACCGCGGAGGTCGTCCCGTCCCCGACGGTCCCGTCGGTCGCCTTGGAAAGCTCGATGAGGATCCTCCCCGCGGGGTGCTCGATCCTCATGTCCTTGAGCATCGTCGCCCCGTCGTTGGTTATCGTTATCACGTTCTCGAAGGAGATGAGCATCTTGTCCATGCCGCGGGGACCGAGGGACGTCCTGACGATCGCGGCGATCATCTTCGCCGCCTGGATGTTGTTGCGCCTCGCCTGGTCCCCCCTGGACTGGCTCGCGTCGTCCGGCAGCACCTGCACGGGAGGACCTCTGGAGGAGACAGTGGGAACCGGTGTAACTGACACCTGCTGGCTCGCCTTTCCCGCGGCCCCATGGCTCGCTATTAGGGCTTTTCGGGCCTGCCCCGGGCCGGACCGTCGGCGAGAGGCCCGTCCCAATCCCCAAGCTTTTAAGCAACCGCCAGGGGGGCGTTCTTGTCATGACCAAGAAGAGGAAGAGTCGAGGACGAGCGAAGGGCGGCAAGGGCAGCTCGGCCGTCGTCTCCTGCAGCAACTGCGGTTCCCACGTGCCCAGGGACAAGGCGAAGAAGGTGACCACCCGGCTCAGCTTGGTCGAACCACAGCTGGCGAGGGAGCTCAGGGCGGCGGGCGCCTACATCGCGGCTCCCACGACCGTCAAGTACTACTGTGTCTCATGTGCCGTGCACTATGGCATCGTCAACGTGAGAGCAAAAGCAGAGCGCAGATTCACCTAACCGAGAATCGACCAACAGGACGAGGGTTCCATCCCTCTCCTGTCTCTGTGTTCCATTGGTGCTTATACGGTCTATTGCGATGTTCACTTTCGGGGAGCCATGGAAGGAGCCCAGGAGCAGAACCGCGCCCGCGGCGATGGTTCGCACGGTGTCGCAGTGCCCTCTGCCGAGCAGATCCTGAAAGCCTTTGACGAGTTAGGAACGCAATCATCTGTGGCGAGGTTCTTTGGCGTCTCACGGCGAACAGTTGAACGCTGGGTCCGACGACTAGACCTACGGCCGAATCTGCGGCCTGAGATCCCACTCAACCAGCTCCTCTCGTTGTCGTTCTCAGATCCCGCCGTCAGGGCTAGAGTTGCGCAATGGATCGTTGATGAGGCCTCCATAACCGCGGCGTACAGTCGGCGACTCGATACGTCATCCTTGATGGTGATTGGAGCAATGAATGACAACAACACGATGGAGGTGATAGCTCGAGAGCTTGGCGTCCAGGTCTTTTCCGGGACGGAACCCGTGAGAAACAGGCTGCCCACTCATGTCATCAAAGTCCAAGGCCCGAAGGCGTACGGTCTTCTCGGGATCCTGTCGAGAGAACTCACCGGGCTTAAAGCATCAGAAGCGAAGGCCGCTCTTGCCTTTCTCCCGCCATCAGGCCTGGTCAAGGGGAAACTGACGACCGATGTGTTCATGGGCGAAGTATGGGAGCGGTTCGCGAAGGAATGCGTCGAGGCGTGGAACAAGAAGAGGAGGGAAAAGAAGACTCCGGACCAGCTCAAGGGTATCATGGATGCGTGGGTGCAGAACAGGACCGCCCGCGCGAGACGGGGGCTGATTCAGAACGCTCGTCTTGAAGCAGGAACCGCCGTCACTTCAGCGCCCGCGTCACCCTGATGACGCGCTCCGCGAACGTGACCAGCGCGAGCCCGGCGACCAGCAGGACGCCGTAGGGCACCAGGTCCAGGAGCCCCGCCACCGCTATCACGATGAGCCGCTCGCTCCTCTCCCCGATCCCCACCCCCGCCAGGTTCACCGAGAGCGAGTCTGCCTTCGCCCGCGTGTAGCTCACGAGCATGCTCGCCACGAGCGCCAGGAAGACCAGGGCCGGGGACGTCGAGTTCCCCAGGAGGACGCCCAGGTAGATCGAGGACTCGCCGACCCGGTCCATCGTCGAGTCGAGGAACGCTCCGCGCCTGCTCACCCGGTTCGTGGCCCGGGCCACGGCCCCGTCGACTATGTCGAAGAACCCCGAGACGAGGACCATCAGCCCCCCGAGCAGGTCGTACCTCGCGGTCCCGAAGGAGAAGAGGGCGGCCGCGAGAAGCGAGAAGACCAGGCCGGTCGCGGTCCAGGAGGTCGGCGACGGCATCGCCCTCGCCAGCGCCCCGCCGAGGCGCAGCGAAGCGGCGCCCACCCTCCCCCTGAGCTTGTCGAGCACGCGCAGCCCCGGACCCACGTCGAAATTAGAGCTCTTCCAGCGGTCCCGGCATCCGGTCTCGAGCGGGCGGCGACCGCAAGATTCTAAACGGGGACGCTGGCGAAGGGGCGCGGTCTCATACAGTTGGGCAAGGTAGACAAGGGCATCAAGTGCTCGGTCTCCGGGTGCGCGAACCCCGGGGAGCGGTCCATAAGCAGGGGCCAGATCGCCGGGAGCGGCCTCGCGGTAGGCGGCGACGGCAGGAGGGTGTACCTCTGCCACGAACACTACAAGGCGTGGAAGAAGACCACCAAGAAGGACCGCGACGCCGAGAGGGCCCGCTGGGGCTGAGCGGAAGGAAGAGGGGCAGGGAGGAGCGACCGCACGATGAGGATACTCCAGCAGCACCTCGACTTTATCGAGTACGAGCCCAAGGCGAAGGAGATCTCGCTGGCGGAGGAGGCCGAGAAGAAGGTCCACAGGTACGAGGAGATCGTCGTGCTCTTCACCTCGGTCGAGCAGGGGGACGACGCCGGGGTCGCCAAGAAGGCGATCGAGGGGACCAGGGACTATCTCGGCAGGCTCAAGGTCAACAGGATCATCATCTACCCCTACGCGCACCTGTCCCAGAACCTGGCGCGCCCGAAGGAGGCGCTCGAGGTGCTCAGGACGATGGAGGCCTACGCCAAGGAGGCGGGGATCGAGACCTACCGGGCCCCGTTCGGCTGGAACAAGGCGTTCCAGATCAAGGTCAAGGGCCACCCGCTCGCCGAGCAGTCCAGGCTCTACTCGTCCGCGGCGGCGGTGGTGGCGCAGCCCCAGCAGCCCCCGCCGGAGAGGGTCTCGACCGACAGGAGGGTCGAGATGACCGAGGAGCAGCTCCTCTCACGCATAAAGAAGTCGGACTTCGGGGGGCTCCCCGAGACCGACCACAGGATAATCGGCGAGCGGCTCGACCTCTTCTCGTTCCAGGAGCCCTCGCCGGGGATGGTCTACTGGCACGACAAGGGGTGGACGCTGAGGAACACCCTCGTCGACTTCATCCGGAGGGAGCTCAGGGCCAGGGGCTACAAGGAGGTCTCGAACCCGGCGCTGGCGAACACGAACCTCTGGAGGGTCTCCGGCCACTCCGACCACTACCGCGACAACATGTTCCTCACCAAGCTGGGCGAGGAGGAGATGGGGCTCAAGCCGATGAACTGCCCCTCGACATTCCTGGTCTACCGGTCGAGGAAGTGGTCGTTCCGCGACCTCCCGGTGAGGTACGCCATCTTCGACCCGCTCTACAGGAACGAGCTGAGCGGCGTCGCGTCGGGGCTCTTCAGGGTCAAGATCCTCACCCAGGACGACGCCCACATCATCGCCCGCGAGGACCAGGCCGAGGGCGAGGTCTCGGACCTGCTCGACCTCCTGGGGAAGATGTACGCCGCCTTCAAGCTCGAGTACAGGGTCAAGATCTCGACCAGGCCCGACGAGACCATGGGGACCGACGAGGAGTGGGCGAGGGCCACGAAGACCCTGATAAGCGTGGTGGAGGCGAAGGGGCTCCCCTACGAGATCAAGGAGAAGGAGGGGAACTTCTACGCCCCCAAGATAGACGTCGACATCAAGGACTCGCTGGGGAGGGAGTGGCAGTGCGGGACGGTCCAGCTCGACCTCCAGATGCCCAAGCGCTTCCGGCTGGCCTACACCGGCTCCGACGGCAAGGAGCACACCCCCGTCGTGATCCACAGGACGATCTACGGCTCGCTGGAGCGGTTCATCGGGATACTCACCGAGCACTACCAGGGGAAGTTTCCGACCTGGCTGGCGCCGGTCCAGGTCCGGGTCCTCTCGCTCACCGACGAGACCGTCGGCTATGCCGCGGCCGTCGCGAAGCGGCTCGAGGGCGAGGGGCTGAGGGTCGAGAGCGACCTGGAGTCTGCGACGGTCGGCTCGAAGATCAGGAACGCCCAGCTCCAGAAGATACCCTACATGCTGGTGATAGGGAAGAAGGAGGAGGAGGCTGGGACGGTGGCCGTGAGGGCGAGGGACGGCGACGTGAAGTACGGGGTGAAGCTCGAAGAGTTCGTCGCGAACCTCAAGGCCGAGGTCGCTGCGCTCGCCTAGGGGCCCCGGCGCCCGCGGCCTTCTTCCTTGCGGCGAAGTACCCCTTCAGCGGCTCCCAGTAGGACTCGGGCCACCCGGAGGTGTACTCCTCGACCTGCTCGGCGGGGACCTTCGAGTGGACCATCTTCAGCTCGGTCCCTCCCTTCTTGGCCGTGAAGGTGAGCTCCAGGCGGGAACGGGGGTACCCCTCCGGCCACTCCGTCGTCTCCCACTCCTGGACGATCCTCTTCCCCTTCACGAGCTCGAGGTTCTTCCCCGAGATGTAGCCGTCCCAGGCCTGGAACTCGGCCCCGACCTTGGCGTTGGTCGTCGCGGGCGAGCCGGTGAACTCCGCGTGCTTCTTTGGGTCGAGGAACGCCTCGTAGACCTCCTCGGGGGCTGCGTCTATGAACGCCGTCTGCTCGATGGTCCCGAACTTCTGGGGCAAGCCGAGGGCGCGGGCGCGTCGCTGGTAATGTGCCTTTCGGGTGCCCTCAAACCAGGAGGGGCTCGACCTGGCCCAGCCAGTAGCGCGCTATCTCCTCCCTCGTCGCGATCCAGACGTCGTCGAACCCGCGAACGTACTCGAGGAACTTCCTGAGGGCGACTATGCGCCCGGGGCGCCCGCTGACCCGCGCGTGGAGCCCGACCGACATCATCTTCGGCTTGGTCTTCGACTCCTCGCGGAGGACGTCGAACGAGTCCTTGAGGTAGACGAAGAAGTCGGACGAGTTGCTGAACCGGTTCATCGGCGACAGGTAGTGGAAGTCGTTGACGTCGGGCGCGTAGGGGAGGATCAGGAGGCCGCCGGGCGCGAGCCGGTAGGGGAGGTCGTCGTTGTAGGCGTCCGAGTCGTAGATGAAGTTCCCGAGCTCCTGGACTATCTTGAGGGTGTTCACGCTCGGCTCACGGGCGTAGAAGCCCACCGGCTTCTTCCCCGTCAGCTCCTCGATGATCGCCACCGACTTTGATATGGCCTCCTTCTCCTCTTCGTAGGTGTAGCGGTAGTGCTCGGTCCATGCGAGCCCGTGGTCGCAGACCTCGTGCCCCGCCTTGACTATGGCGTCGGTCGCGGGCTTGTTCCCGCGGAGCGCGAGCGCGGTCGCGAAGAAGGTCGCCTTGGCGTCGTACTTCTTCAGCGTCTCGAGGATCCTCCAGACCCCGACCCGGGGGCCGTAGTCGTAGGCCGACTCGTTCCCCAGGTCGCGCACCTTCACGTCGGGGGGGAGGAACTCGCCCACCCCCTCGACGATGCCGTCGGTGGCGGCCGAGTGCTCGGACCCCTCCTCCAGGTTGATGACTATGGACAGGGCGAGCCTCCGACCGCCCTGCCACGAAAAGTGAAACTTCTTGTTACCGTAGCCTACCAGATCCCTTGGCTCGGACAAGGCCGCCCGACCAGCCGGACCGGCCGTGATAAGACTTGCGCCGTCGGCGACGGTCGGCCCCGGTCGGGGGACCTAGGACCAGAAGGCGTCGAGCGTCGTCGAGCCGAGAATCTCGTCGAAGCTGAACCCCAGCGAGTCGAGCATCTGGTCGAACATCGAGCTGGCGTACTCCAGGTACTTGTCGACGTCGACCTCGTCGAGGCGGGCCAGGGAGACGGGCTTGACGTTCGGCGGGGTCTTGGTCTTGACGAAGGAGATGATGTCCCCCGCCTTGACTA
>JBEKTS010000155.1:0-5886 GCA_049515775.1 Nitrososphaerales archaeon
TCACGACCGCCCTGGTCCTCTTGGCGGCCCTGACCGGATCGTCGGCGTCCGAGAACGGCTGCGCGGAGACGTAGCCGCGAAAGTCCTCGTGCAGCAGGCTCGAGAGGACCTCCCCGAGGTCCACGTCCCCCTCTCCGGGGACCATGTGGAGGTGGGGCTTCACCTTCGGCGGGTGCGTCGGCGAGAAGAAGATCCGGTCGGGCCTGAGCGTGTCGGCGAGGTGCACGTGGCCCAGGTGCCTCCCGGCGTTCCGCACTATCTCTTCCGGCGTGTGACCCAGGATGAAGGTGTGGGGCACGCAGTAGTTGTAGCGGACCCTCTCCGACCGGAACGAGGCGAGCAGCTCGACGGCCCGGAACGAGTCCTCGATGAAGTCGCCCGGGTGCGCCTCGAAGAAGACGGTCGTCGACTCCTCCTCGAGCCGGGGCAGCAGCTCGCCGATCGACCTCACGAATGACCTCCTCGAAGCCGCGGGGTCGTCCATGTCCCCCGAGAGCTCCGAGGTCACGGACCTGCACCCCAGCGCCTTCGCCACGTCGAGGGCGTGGCCCATGCTCACGACGGCCTTCGCCCTCTCGGCCTCGTCCGGCGACGAGAGCCCGAGGCCGAGCTTGGTCCTCTTTTGGAGCGACCAGCCCGGGAGGGCGAAGAGCGCCGCCAGCCCCAGCCCGTTGCGAGAGAGGAGCTCCCCTAGGGCCTCGACGTCCGGCCCGCCGGCCACGCAGGCGTCGAAGTGCGACAGCCCCACCTCGACCATACCGAAGCCGCACCCGGAGGCCTTCTCGAGCGCGTCACCGAGAGGCATCCGGGCGAAGAGGGCCGTCTCGAGAGCCAGCTTGAATTTGGCCAATGGCGTCTCGACGTCGAGGGCGCCCGGCATTAATAAAATAATCCGCTCCGCCGACCGTCGGTCTACCGTGCAGGCGCGCCCCGAAGAAGAAACCCTTTAGGGCGCAGCCGCCCGAGCACCGAACGGAAGGAAAGCCTGGCGCATGGACTCTCCGATCGGTTTCATCGGCCTGGGGGTGATGGGCAGCAGGATGTCGAGGAACCTCCTGAGGGGCGGTCACAGGGTCATCGTCTACAACCGGAGCCGGGCCGCGGTCGAGGAGCTCGCGGGCCAGGGCGCCATCGCCGCCGCGTCCCCCGAGGAGGTTGCCAGGGCCTGCCGCGTCGTCGTCCTCTCGCTCTCGGACTCGAGGGCCGTGGAGGAGGTCGTCCTGGGCGAGAGAGGGCTGGCGGGGGGGCTCGCCACGGGGTCGGTCGTGGTCGACACCAGCACCATAGAGCCGTCGGTCTCCGCGATGGTCGCGGCCAAGCTGCGAGAGCGCGGATCCCGCTTCCTGGACGCGCCGGTCTCCGGAGGCCCGGAGAGGGCGAGCACAGGAACGCTCTCGATAATGGTGGGCGGAGACCGGGCGGCCTTCGCCGAGTGCGAGGGTGTCCTGAGGTGCATGGGCGACCGGATCTTCTACCTGGGGGAGTCCGGCTCCGGGCTGAGGATGAAGCTCTTCAACCAGGCGCTCGTGGGGGTCTATTTCGTCGCCGTCGCCGAGGCCTACCTCTGGTCGCAGAGGTTGGGGGTTGGGCTCGAGGACCTCGAGAGGGTGATCTCCACGAGCTGGGGTGACTCTCCTCCGTTCCGCCACTTCGTCGCTGTCCTCCGGTCCGGGGAGTTCAGGGGAGGGGCCCTGATCAGGAACCTCGAGAAGGACCTCTCGATCGTCCTCGGCTCGGCCCGGGAGGAGGGCGTCTCCCTCTCGCTCGCGGAGCTGGCCTACCAGTACGCCGCCGAGGCGGACGAGATGGGGCGGGGCGAGGACGACATGGCCTCGATATTCCGGGTGCTCGATGAGATAAAGGCGCGCCGGGCCGGCGGGCCCGCGCTCACTGGAGCTTCCCGCGCCCGGCGATCTGCAGCCTGCTCTCGACCTCTCCCCCGCGCAGGAGCACGTACTCGTCGTGGAGGCAGGTCGTCGTGTCGGCGTGGGACGGGAGGAGCTCGAGCTTGTCGCCAGGAGCGTCGGCCGGCCCGGTCGAGCCGTTCTTGACAAGGTGCCCGTGCTCCGCGTTGAGGGAGACGACCTGGAGGTCGTCCCTTCCCTTCACGCCCGGCAGCCCCGACTCGGCGCTTATGGCCTTGTACCCGGCGTCGACTATGAGCTTCTCCGGCCTGGGCCTGCTGACCACGGTGGCGAGCAGGGTGAGCGCCGTCTCGAAGTCGACCCCCGAGGCTCTGTAGCCCATGTCCATGAACAGGTATCCCCCCGCCTGGACCTCCGTGACGCCGGGGAACTCGGCCGCCGTCCTGTAGGACATGGTCCCGCTGCTGCTGACGATGAAGACGTCCAGCCCCAAGTCCCTGACCCTCTGGGCCGTCTCGACGAGCAGGCCGAGCGCCCTCTTCCCGGCCGCGACCTTCGAAGCCTGGTCGGGGAAAGCCGATAGCGAGCCCTCGTACCCCATCAGCCCGGAGAACTCGATGCCCCTCATCCCGGCGACCGCGCGCGCGAGGTCCGGGGCAGCGGACGGCAGGACACCGGTCCTGTCCAGCACGCCCTTCCCGGCGCCGCTCAGGTTGACGTCGACCAGGACGCGGACGCGGGAACCCTCCTGGCTGGCCAGCTCCGAGATCTGGCGCGCGTTGCGCGCGTCGTCCACTATGACCGCGAGGTTGCAGAGCTTGGCGACCCTGGCGAGCCTCTTGACCTTGAACTCGCCGACGACCTCGTTGGCTATCAGGATGTCGTCTATCCCAGAGGTGGCCATCACCTCGGCCTCGGAGACCTTGGCGACCGTGATTCCCTTCGCCCCCGCGTCTATCTGCTTCTGGGCGAGCCAGGGGGACTTGTGGACCTTCGTGTGGGGCCTCAGGCTCGCCTTGGTCCCGCGGAAGTACTCCGCCATCCTAGCGATGTTCCGTTCCGCCGCGTCCATGTCCAGGAGGAGGGCGGGCGTGTCGCACTCGGTGCCTTTCATCTCTCGCCGCCACCCTCAGAAGACCGTGAGTACGTTGTCGCGGATCTCCTTGATCAGCGGCTTCTCGGCCCCGCAGGAGAGGCAGATCTCGTCGGCCCCCGCGTCGGCATAGGTCTGGGCGACCCGGACGAGCTCGGCCCAGTCCTTGCAGAAGAGCATGCCCGTCTGCAGCTCCTCGTCGGTGACCTCCTTCCCGGCCCTCTCGACCGCGAGCGGGTCGTCGATGGACCACGAGTCCTTCCTCAGCCAGCCTAGCGACCTCCACTCCTTCCTCCTGAGCTGGGAGGGGCTGAGGAACGTGAACGAGATGTGGACCTGCAGCCGTCCCTTCTTCTTCCCCTTCCTTCCGCCGCTCGCCTCCCCGAGGCCCCTCCGGTACGCGGGCAGGATGTCGTCCCTGAGCCGCTCGAGGTCGTTCCTCGGAGAGATGGTGACCAGCGCGTCAGCGCACCGGCCCGCCTGGTAGGCGGCCTTCTTCCCGATCGCAGAGAAGTAGATCGGGATCCGGGTCTTGGGCTTGGTGTACATGTAGTAGAAGTCGGCCGAGTAGTACTTGCCCTGGAAGCTGAACGGCTTCTTTGACTCCCAGAGCCTTCGGATCAGCTCGAGCCCCTCCACGAGCCGCCCCATCCTCTCCTCCCAGACCGGCCACCTGCCGTTCCAGAACGGCCTCTCGTTCAGGGCCTCTCCCGTCCCTACGCCGAGGAGGAACCTGCCCGGGTACATGTTGTCGAGCGTCGCGGCGGCCTGGGCGATGATGCCCGGGTGATAGCGCGCCCCGGTCGGGACCGTGACGAGCGGACCGAGCTTGATCTTGCTGGTGTGGTCGAGCGCGACCCCCATCGTGGACCAGACGAACGGCGAGCCCCCAGCCGAGTGGTACCACGGGAAGAAGTGGTCCCCGAGCCAGGCGGTCCCGAACCCCAGCTCCTCCGAATATTGCACGGCCTCCACGAACTTCATCGGTTCGTAGCGGTTCTCGCCTATGTCGAGCTGAATGTCAACCTTTGGCAACGAGGCGAAAATCGGGCCCCCGCGGTATAAAACGCTTCGCGGCTCGCGGAGCTAGCTCAGACCTTGATCGCCCGACCGCTCGCCTGCTCCTGCAGGATCTCCCCGAAGACCCTCTCGAAGTACTCGAGCGACCGTGCTAGGCGCGACCGGCCCGTCTCCGTGAGCTCGTAGACGATGGTCCGCCCCTCGGCGTGGCCCTTGATGAGGTTACGGCTCGCGAGCTCCTTCAGGGCCGGGTAGATGGTACCCGGGTTCGGCTTGTCGCCCCGTCGCTTGCCGATCTCGCCGGCGAGCATCTGCCCGTTCATGGGGCGGCTTGAGAGCATCCAGAGGATCATGAACGAGAGCATACCCCTCATGTCGCACATGCCGGAGTCCGCACAATCTCCTTTCTCCACCCTCGAGCCCCGCGATGTGAGCATCAGCCTCAAAATATAAACATATTGGACGTGCGATATATTTATATTGGGCTCCCAATACTTGCGTCCAGAAAGCAGATGACCATGCAATTCCTGCTAGCACGGACGCGCTCCGAGAGGGGGATGAGACCACGGAGTCCGTGACCGCAAAACGGGCGTCGTTCAAGCTGGCGGACGCTCTCGAGCTCGGGCCGCCGACGATCAGGATAAGGGACCTAGACGCCGCGCTGGACTTCTACGAGAGGGACATCGGGCTCCGGGCGAAGCTCCAGCCCCCGGGTCGAGAGGGCCTCGAGCTCGTCGAGCTGGGGTTCAAGCAGAATGTCGGACCCCTGGTGATTCTCAAGCACGACCCGGGCGCGCCTAGGCCTCCCCACGACGCTGCGGGGCTCTATCACTACGCCGTCCTGCTCCCAGGAAGGAAGGACCTCGCCTCGACGTTCCTCGCGGTCGGCAACTCCGGGGTTTCGTATGAGGGGTACGCGGACCACACGTTCAGCGAAGCCATCTACCTCCACGATACCGAGCAGAACGGTATGGAGTTCTACGCCGACCGTCCGAGGAGCGCTTGGCCGAGCTGGCAGAGCCTTGCACAGGCCGGAGGCTACCAGAGGTTCGCGTCGATGAACGGGCCGCTGGACCTCGAGTCGCTGCTGAAGGAGCTCCCGAGGGAGGAGAGGGCGGATCCCGTCCCATTCCCTCGGGGGGCGGGGATAGGCCACATGCACCTGCGCGTAACCGACCTCTCCAGATCGGTCGAGTTCTACCGGGACCGGCTGGGGTTCGACGTCACGATGTACTTCCCCGAGATAGGGGCGGCGTTCCTGTCCGCCGGAGGATACCACCACCACCTGGGGCTCAACACGTGGCACAGCAGAGGGGGACCAGTCCGCAGGGATGGGGACGCCGGCCTCGAGGAGTTCAGGATCAAGCTCCCGAGCATGAGAGACCTCGACGCCGTATCCAGGAGGTTCTCGGAGTTCAGCCCGGTCGGCCGCAGCCTCACCGTAAGGGACCCTGACAACCTCGCCATCACCATCGAGGCCTAGGGCGGACGGCCTGCTAACTTCATATGGACGCGGCAGCGACGGGCGACCGGGTCACATGGATGGAATACAAATCCAGAACCTCACCAAGACCTACGAGAAGCTCGTCGCGCTGAACGACGTCTCCCTGGAGGTCCGCGCCGGGGAGGTTATCGGGCTGCTGGGACCCAACGGCGCGGGGAAGAGCACCCTGATGAAGATAGTCGTCGGGGTCCTGAGGCCCACGAGCGGCTCCGTCAGCGTGGGCGGCCACGACATCGTGAAGGACCCGGAGAAGGCGAAGAAGGCCGTCGGGTACCTGCCGGAGAACCCTTCCCTTTACACGGGCCTGACGGTGAGCGAGTTCCTGAGGTTCGTCGGGAAGATCAGGTCCGTCGACGACGCCACGCTGGAGGCGAGGATCGGGGGGTCGCTGAAGACCTTCTCGC